>JAUJMS010000055.1 GCA_030446745.1 Egibacteraceae bacterium
CCTGCTGCGCTCCCATCGCGTGCCTGCGGCGCACCGAAGCGAGCGCAGCGGGCGGCGGGGCGCGGGGCCTTGGCCGCCGGCGCGTGCCCACATCGTGCCCCTGGAGCGGCGCGGCCGAGGGGGACGCGAGCCCGGGCGCCTGGCCGCGACCGTCGCCGCCGCCGCGATGGTCGCCGCGAGCCTGACAACGACGGACCATGCGATGCGGAGCGGTGGGCAGCCCGCGTCGCCGCCTTTGCCGCCCCGACGCCGCGCCGCGCCGCGGCAGCGGAGGACCGTGCGAGCGCTAGCGCCGGCCCAGCCGCCGCCGGAGGTCGCCGAGCGCCAGGGCGATGGGGCCGCGCCCTCGCACGACCGCGCGCCGCCACGGTGACAGCGGCTGCAGGAGGCGGGCGCGCAACGCCCCGGCCGCCGCCTCGGACTCGGTCGCCGCGGTCGCGGGCAGCGTCGATGCGTAGCGGGCGCCGGCGACGTGCCCGGCGAGTGTGCGCGCCGGGGCGAGGGCGGGGTCGCCGTGCCGGTGCGCCAACCGCTGGAGGTACTCGAGGTCGGTCTCCCAGGCGGTGGGCGACAGGCCGAGTCCGCGCCCGACCCGCTCGACGTCGCGGCGGCTGCGCAGCACGCGCTCGCGCGGGGCGGCCGTCTGGCGGTCGGCGCCGGAGCGGACGGCCACCAGCCCGCCGGCGAGGACCGCAACCCCCACGAGGCCGAGCAGCACGACCAACAGCGGGTCGCGGCCGCCACCGCCGGCACCCCCCGCGCCCGGTTCGTCTTGGGAAGGCTCAGGCGCGATCGCCGCGTCGGCGGCGTCGCGGTCGGTACGGGGCGTCGGGACGAGGTCACCGAGACCGGGGACCTCGGGGTCGATTACGCCGTCGCCGACGCGCTGCGCCAGGGTCTGCGACGGCGCGAGGTTCGCCGCGGTTGGCACCAGCACGTTGCCGTCCTCGCGCGGCGTCGGCTCGAACGCGACCCAGCCGATGCCCGGAAACAACACCTCGACCCATGCGTGGGCGTTGCCGTTGGTGATGACGTACTGGTTGCCCTCGATCCGCTCGCCCGGGGTGTAACCGACCGCGACGCGCGCGGGGATGTCCAGGGTCCGCAGCATGACCGCCATCGTGCCGGCGAACTGCTCGCAGTAGCCGACCTTCGCGTCGATGAAGCGGTCCATCGCCTGGCTGCCGTGGCCCTGCGGCGGGTCGGTCGAGTAGCGCCATGAGCGCAGCTCGTTCTGCACGGCCAGCGCCTGGCGGAACGGCGTGTCGGCGCCGGCGCGCGCGACGATGTCACGGGCGAGCTGTGCGACGCGGGGCGACACGTTGCCCGGCAGTTGGGTCAGCGCCCCGTCCGGTGCGAACGACGCGACGCCGTCGAGCTGCTCGGGCGACGGGGCGGGGATCGCCGCGACGACGCGGTAGCTGTCACCCGCCTCCAGCGTGGTCCCGCGGTCGAGCGTCAGCGTCGAGGTCGAGCGGTCGTACTGGAAGGCGTCGGCGGCGGGCCCGGCCACCTCCAGCGCCTGGTAGGGCGCGGGCACGAGCACCGCCTGCGGCAGGTTCTCGACGGAGACGTCGACCGCGACCTGCTCGACCGGTCCGAGATCGACCTCGAACGGCACGGTGCCCTCGATCGGGCCGCCGGTGATGCCGGCGTTGGTCCACTCCTCGTTCTCGCTGTAGACGTCGAGCGAGGTGGTGCGCAGGTACACCGGGCGCTGCGCCTCCACGCGCATGACCGGTCCGTTGTCGCGCGCGACGAGCCGGGTGCGGATGTCCACGATCGGGTTGGTCGTCAACGTCGTGCCGCCGAGGCCGCGCAGCTCGTACCAGGGGTTCTGACCGAAGCCGGGCAACACGCCCGCGAGCACGGTGCCGGCCACGATCGCGACGACGGCGATGACCGTGCCGGTCGGCAGCAACGATGCGTCGACACCACGACCGTCGGGTGCCCGACGTGCGCCGGCCCAGCCGCTGACGTCCGCGCCGGCGAAGGCGAGCAACAGCAGCGCGGACGCCGCCAAGAACGGCACCGCCCACGGCCACGCGGTGGTCGGCGGGGCGAGCGCGAGCGGCACGACCCACAGCACCAGCGCCATCGCGATCGCCGCGACCGGCGCGTGGAGGCGGAACACCAGCCCCTCGACGGCGTGGACGACGGCCCACACCCCGGTCACGGTGATGAAGATCAGTCCGGCCTCGGCAAAGGCGGGCGCCGGGCGCACCTGGATGAGCTCGAGGCCGCGGACCCACAGGGCCACCGCCGCGTCGGCGGTCGCGGGCGTGGGGAGCAGACCGAAGGCGAGCGTGTCGGCGAAGAACGCGGCCGAGCAGAAGGTGACCCATCCGAGGGCGCTGGCGACCAGACCGGTGAGCGGTCCGGCGCCGAGGCGGCGCGCGCCCCACGACATGCCGATCGCGAGCAGCAACGCCC
>JAUJMS010000056.1 GCA_030446745.1 Egibacteraceae bacterium
CGGCTGAACTGGACACCGGCGGTCCGCCTCCCTGTGGCGGATGTCGCATGACGGGACTGGAGCTTGCGGTCGGTTGGACGGCTGACCTCGTCGCCGGTGACCCTCGAAGGTTTCACCCTGTGGCGGGATTCGGGCAGGTGGCAGCGGCAGTGGAACGTCGCGTGTGGCGGGACAGCCGCGCCGCAGGCGTCGCCTTCGTCACCATGCTCGTCGGGTTGCCGGCGCTCACGGCGTGGGTACTGGACCGGCGGCTCGCCGGCGCCCGCGCGGGGTCCCTGCTCCGCGCCGCGGTGCTCTGGGCTGCCGTCGGCGGCCGTTCGCTGGCGCGAGAGGCGAACGGCATCGCGAGCGCCCTCGAGGATGGCGACGTGGTCGAGGCGCGCCGCCGTCTGCCGGCGCTGGTCGGCCGCGACCCCGCCGGTTTGGACATAGCTGAGGTCAGCCGCGCTGTGGTGGAGTCCGTGGCCGAGAACAGCGGAGATGCCGTCGTGGCGCCGCTGTTGTGGGGTGCAGTGGCCGGGCCGGCCGGTGTCGTGGCGTACCGCTGCGCGAACACGCTCGACGCAATGGTGGGTCACCACAGCGACCGCTACGAGCGGTTCGGGTGGGCGGCGGCCCGGCTGGACGACGCGATGAACTGGGTACCCGCGCGCGCCGGCGCGGGCTTGGCGGCGGCGGTCGCGCCCGCGGTCGGCGGCGACGCCGGAACCGTCGTCGCGACCGTCAGGCGAGATGGCGCCAACCATCCCAGCCCCAACGCCGGTCGCCTGGAAGCGGCCTTCGCGGGGGCGCTCTCCGTCCAGCTCGGCGGGACCAACTGTTACGGGGATCGCGTGGAGCGTCGTGGTCCACTCGGCGACGGTCCGGCGCCCGACGAAGGCTCCATCCGGCAGGCCACGCGGCTGGCCGGGCTCATCGGGCTGACGAGCTGCGCGCTCGCGGTCGGCGTCGCCGTTGGAGCGCGGCGGTGAACGGGCTCCTGCTCGTCGCCGGCACGACGTCGGACGCCGGCAAGTCGGTGGTGACCGCGGGACTGTGCCGCTGGCTGTCACGCGCCGGCGTCAAGGTCGCCCCGTTCAAGGCGCAGAACATGGCGCTGAATTCATTCGTCACACGCGACGGCGCCGAGATCGGACGCGCCCAGGCGATGCAGGCGGCGGCGGCAGGCGTCGAGCCCGAGGCCCCCATGAACCCGGTGCTGCTCAAGCCTGGTGCGGATGCAACCTCGCAGGTCGTGGTGCTCGGCCGCCCTGCCGGCTCCGAGGATGCCCGGTCGTATCAGCAGCGCAAGCGCGAGCTGCTGCCTCTCGTCATCGATGCCCTGCAAGACCTGCGCTCCCGCTTCGACGTGGTGATCTGCGAGGGCGCCGGCAGCCCGACCGAGATCAACCTGCGCGCCGCCGACATCGCGAACATGGGTCTGGCCCGTGCTGCCGACATCCCGACGATCATCGTCGGCGACATTGACCGCGGCGGCGTGTTCGCGGCGCTGTACGGCACGGTGGCGTTGCTCGACGCCGCCGACCAGGCGCTGGTGTGCGGGTTCGTGATCAACAAGTTCCGCGGCGACGGGCGCGTTCTCGAGCCAGGGTTGCAGCAGCTTCACGACCTGACCGGTCGGCCGGTGTTCGGTGTGCTGCCGCACGCAGGCGAGCTGCGCATCGACGCCGAGGACTCGCTTGCCCTCGATGCCCCGCTTCCAGCCGCGCAGCCGCCGCTCGGCCCCGACGGCCTGGAGGTCGCGGTCGTGCGGCTGCCGTACCTGAGCAACGCCACCGATGTCGACGCGCTCGCGTGCGAGCCGGGCGTCGGGATCCGGTTCACGACCAGTGTGGCCGACGTCGAGCGCGCCGACCTGGTTGTGCTGCCGGGAACACGGGCCACGGTCGCCGCATTGGACTTCCTGCGCAGCTCCGGCCTGGACGCGGCGCTGCGCCGGCGCGCGGACAAAGGTGATCCGATCATGGGCATCTGCGGTGGGTACCAGCTGCTGGGGAGACGCATCGTCGATGACGTGGAATCCGGCCGCGGCGAGGTCGACGGCATCGGACTGCTATCCGTCGACACCCTCTTCGCTCCCGACAAGACGCTCGCTCGGCCAAATGGCGTCGCGCCGATGTTCGACAACGCACCGGCTGAGGGCTACGAGATCCACCACGGCCTGACGACCGTGCACGGCGGTGCGCCGCTGCTGGCGACCGCGACCGGAACGGACGGCTGCGCGCAGGGGGCGGTCATCGGAACGTCCTGGCACGGCTTGTTCGAGGGTGACGCGCTCCGCCGCGCACTACTGCACTGGGTCGCAGAGCGTCGCGGCCTGTCGTTTCTCCCGGGCGGCCAGACGTTCGCTGAAATCCGTGAGCGACGTCTGGACCTCCTGGCCGACCTCGTCGAGGCGCACCTGGACACCGCAGCGCTCC
>JAUJMS010000003.1:0-20731 GCA_030446745.1 Egibacteraceae bacterium
GCCCGAGCCGGTCGCCGAGGTCACGCTCACGGCGTGGTCGCCCGACGCCGAGGTCGAGCTGGTCACCGGCATGCTCTACCCCCACAGCCGCCTGCCCGAGCCGCAGCTGCGCCGGCTCGTGGCGGCCCTGTCAGTGGAGAACCGCCGGCGCGTCGTCGCCGCGTACGTCGGCGAGCGCGTCAACCGGCGCCACAAGCCGGGACGGGCGCTCGAACGGGTGTGGTACCGCTTCGACGTCTGCTCGGACTACGGGGCGTTCCGCGACCTGCAGCGCCACCGGATGCTGACCATCGAGTGGCAGGACCTGTCGCCGGAACACGGCTACGACACGCCGCCCGAGGTCGTCGAGGCGGGGGTCGACGGGCCGTGGCGCGAAGCGCTCGAGCGCCAGGCGGCGCTGTGGGAGCGCCTGCACCGCGACCTTCCCCAGCAGGCGCAGTACGCGGTCGGGTTCGCCTACCGCATCCGCTACGCGATGCAGCTCAACGCTCGCGCGGCAATGCAGCTGCTCGAGCTGCGCACCGCCCCGCAGGGGCACCCGTCCTACCGGCGGGTGTGCCAAGCGATGCACCGGCTCATCGCCGAGCAGGCCGGCCATCGTGCGGTCGCCGACATGATGCGCCACGTCGACCACGGGTCGAGCGACCTGGAGCGGCTGGAGTCGGAGCGTGCCGCCGAGGCGCGGCGCGCCGCTCGCACCCCTGGGTAGCATCGCGGCGATGCGCCGGGTTCCTGACAACGTCTTGCTGCGGCGCTTCGGGCACGTGCGCGCCGCGGGCGGCGGCGCCTACGTGGTCGCGGTGGCGGTGCTGTTGGGGATCTTCGGGGCGCGCGCGTGGCCGCTGGCGATCGGCGTCCCCGTGCTCGCCGTCGTCACGACCGCCTATTTCAACCAGTCGGCGCGCCATCCCCGCGCCGCGGTCGCCGCGGCGCTGGTGGCCGACGCCGTGGTGCTCGGCGGGGCGATCGCCTTCCTCGGCGGCACCGGCTCGGGACTGGTCCTGCTCTACGCGATCGTCGTGGTCAGCGCGGGCATCCTGCTCGGCCCCGCGGCCGCCGCAGGATTCACCGCCTTGAGCGTCGCCCTCGGCCTGTTGCAGCTGCTCGCCGAACAGCTGGGCCACCCCCCGGTGCTGCTCCACCGCCCCGAGCTCGGCGAGCGGTTGCCCGTCCTCGCCGTCAGTCTGGCGGGACTGATCAGCGTCGGCTACCTGTCCGCCACCTACGCCAGCCGGCTGCACGAGCTGATCGCCGAGGCCGGTGAGCAGGCTGAGGTCGTGCGCCGCCGGGGGCGCCGGCGCCGGTCTTTCGCCGCGCGGGCGTTCGTCGACGTCGCCGGGCCGTTGCGCCGGCTCGAGGAAGTCGCCGACGACCTCGACGACCGCTGGGACGCCCTCGACGACACGCAACGCCGGCGGCTGGCGGGACGCCTGCGCATGGGCGTGACCGCCGTCGACGCCGAGCTCGCGCAGCTCGCCGACGTCAACGCGCTGGACGAGACCGACGAGCGGCGCCTGGCGCCCGTGGCGCTGCCGCGGGTCGTGGACGACTGCGTCGCGGCGCTCGGGGACCGGCTCGACGCCTACGACGTCACGGTCGACGTCCCCCCGCTGAAGGTCGTCGCCGACGGCCGGGCGGTGCGCCGGGTCGTGCTCAACCTGCTCGACAACGTCGTCGAGCACACCCCGGCGGGCACCGCCGTGTCGGTCACCGCCGTCGCCGCCGGCAGTTTCGCGGTGCTCGTCGTCACCGACGACGGTCCGGGCGTCGCCGACGACGTCGCCCGCGGCCTGTTCGCCCCGCCCGTCGAGCCGCGCGGCCGCCGCGGGGACGTCACCGCGGTCGCGCCGCGGGTGGGACTGCCGCTGGTGGCCGAGCTGTGCGCGGCGATGGGCGCGCAGGTGCGCCACGAACGGCCCCCCGCCGGTGGGGCGCGGTTCCTCGTCAAGCTGCGCCGCGCACCCGGTGGAGCGCCGAGCGACGACGACGAGCCGGCGACGCTTGACCACGTGGCGGCGGGGTCGCGGCTGCGGGGAACGGCGGGACCACGCCGTTAGACTCGCCGCGCACTGTCCCCGCGCGACAGGATCACGCCGTGCCCGCTTTCGGCCGGGTGCTCACCGCGATGGCGAGCCCGCTGCACGCAGACTTTGGCCTTGACCTCGACGGCGCGCAGCGTCTGGCCGCCGCGCTCGTCGACCGCGGCAACGACGGCGTCGTCGTGTGCGGCACGACCGGTGAGTCGCCGACGCTGACGCACGCCGAGACGCTCGACCTGATCCGGGCCGTCACCGAGGCGGTCGGCGACCGCGCCACCGTGCTGGCCGGCACCGGGAAGAACGACACCGCGGCAGCCGTGGCGCTGACGCGCGAGGCGAGCGGCCTCGGCGTCGACGGGATCCTGTCGGTCACCGGCTACTACAACAAGCCGTCGCAGCGCGGCATCGAGGCGCACTTCCGCGCGGTCGCCGCCGCGACCGACCTGCCGGTCATGCTCTACAACGTCCCGGCGCGCACCGCCAACGAGATCGCCCCGGAGACGCTGCTGCGGCTGGCGACCGACGTCGACAACGTCGTCGCGGTGAAAGACGCCGTCTCCGACGTCGTGAAGGCTGCGTGGCTGGTCGCGCGCAAGCCGGACGACTTCGAGGTGTACAGCGGCGACGACGCGAGCCTGCTGCCGATGCTCGCCGTCGGCGCTGTCGGCGTCGTCTCGGTGGCCGGCCACCTCGTCGGCGCCGACATCGCCGCGATGATCGACGTCTTCTCGACCGACCCTGCCAAGGCCCGCGAGATCCACCTGCGGCTGCTGCCGCTGTTCACCGGCCTGTTCTGTGACCCGAGCCCCGGGCCGCTGAAGGCGGCGCTGCGCATGGTCGGCCTGCCGGCCGGACCCGTCCGCCTGCCGCTGGTCGACGCCGACGAGCGCGTCGAGGCGGTGCTGCGCGACGCGCTCGCCGCGGCCGGGGTCCACACGCTGGACGCGGCCGAGGGACCGCGATGACGACGGCCGCCCCGCCGGTCGAGGTCGCCTTCTACGGCGGGCTCGGCGAGATCGGCGCGAACATGGCCAGCGTCGAGGTCGGCGGGCGCATCTGTGTCCTCGACGTCGGCCTGACGTTCCCCGACGCCGAGCACTTCGGCATCGACCTCATCCTGCCGGACTGGTCGCGCCTGCGGGCGCGCGCCGCCGACGTCGCGTGCGTGGTCATCACCCACGGCCACGAGGACCACATGGGGGCGCTGCCGTTCTTCCTGCGGGAGTTCCCCGGCGTGCCGATCTACGCCACCCGCCTGACCGTCGGCCTGCTGCGCGCCAAGCTCGAGGAGCACCCCGACGTCAGCGCCGACCTGCGCGTCGTCGAGGCGGGCGAGCGCATCGAGACCGGTCCGTTCGACCTCGAGTTCGTCGCCGTCGCCCACTCGATACCCGACGGGATGGCGGTCGCGTTCCACACCCCCCACGGGACGATCCTGCACTCGGGCGACTTCAAGCTCGACCAGACCCCCATCGACGGGAAGCCGACCGACCTGCCGCACCTGGCCCAGCTCGGCGACGAGGGCATCGCCTTGCTGCTCGCCGACTCGACGAACGCCGACGTGCCCGGCCACGTCCCGAGCGAGAGTCGCATCGGGCGGACCCTGCGCGACGTGTTCGACGACGCGCAGGGCCGCATCGTCGTGACCACGTTCGCCAGCCACGTGCACCGGGTGCAGCAGGTCATCGACGCCGCGACCGAGGTCGGTCGCAAGGTGTGCTTCGTGGGGCGGTCGATGGTGCGCAACATGCCGATCGCCCGCTCGCTGGGCTACCTCGACTACGACGACGAGTCCGTCGTGGAGCTGTCCGACGTCGACCGGGGGCCGCGCGACGCGGCAGTGATCATCTGCACCGGCTCGCAGGGCGAGCCCTACGCGGCGCTGTCGCTGATGGCGGCCGGCCAGCACCGGCAGATCACGCTGGAGCGCGGCGACACCGTCGTCATGGCGTCGTCGGTGATCCCGGGCAACGAGTCGGCGATCTACCGCTCGATCAACGGGTTGTCGCGCCAGGGCGCGGAGGTGGTGCACAAGGGGATCGCCGACGTCCACGTCTCCGGCCACGCCGCCGCGGACGAACTGAAGTTCTTTCACAACATCGTGCGGGCCGCCGCGTTCGTGCCGGTGCACGGCGAGTACCGCCACCTGCTCGCTCACGCCCGCGTGGCGCGGGAGACCGGCACACCGGCGGAGCAGGTGTTCGTCTGCGAGGACGGCGACACGGTCGTGCTGCGCGACGGTCGCGTCACCCGCGGCGAGTCCTTCCGGCCGGGGCGCGTCTACGTCGACGGGCTCGGCGTCGGCGACGTCGGCAACGCGGTGCTGCGCGAGCGCGGCAAGCTGTCCGAGGAGGGCATCTGCGTCGCGGTGGTCCAGATCGACCAGCACGCCCGCGTCGTCGAGGAGCCGCAGCTGTTCCAGCAGGGCGTCTTCTACGAGCGCGAGCAGCCCGAGCTGATGGGGCTGGCCGCCAAGGCGCTCGGTGACGACCTGATTCGCGGCACCGCGCACGACTCGGACCCGGCCGTCGTCCGGCGCCTCGTGTCGTCCGCGTTGGGACGGTTCTGGAGGGACCGCACCGGCCGGCGACCGGTGATCCTGCCGATCCTGGTGGAGGTGTAGTGGCGCGCGACACGACGCGCCGGCTGCCGGCGAACGCCAAACGCGCCGCGCCGCCCCCGAAGCGTTCCGCGCCGTCCCGGCGTGCGGCGCCCGCGGGGCGCGCCGCGCCGGCGGGCGCGAGCACGACGGCGACGAAGGCGGCGGCGACCGCGACGAAGTCCGCCCCGCGGCGGCCGCCGCCGCCCCGCCCGCCGGAGCCGGAGGACAGCAACGCGCGCGAGCTGTGGGGGATCGGCCTGCTCGTGCTCGCGGCGCTGACCGGGCTCGGGGTGTGGTTCGACATGGCCGGCGACCTCGGCGTCTACCTCATGCTGTTGTTCCGGGGCTGTTCGGCGTGTTCGGGATCGTCGCGCCGGTGGCGTTGGCCCTCGCCGGCGTGACGCTGGTGCGCGAGCCGCGGCCGACCACGCCGCGGGTCGTGGTCGGGCTCGCGCTGACGTCGGTCGCCGTCGCGGGGCTGTGGCACCTCGCCGCAGGCGCTCCGCCGATCAGTTCGTCGCCGTCCGGCGTCGCGGCCCTGCATCGCGCCGCCGGGTGGCTCGGGGCGGGGACCGCCCTGCCGCTGCGGGCGGTAGCCGCCACCGGCGGAGCCGTCGTCATGCTCGTCGGCGTCCTCGTCCTCGGGCTGTTCGTGACGACCGCGACCCCGCCGCGCACCGTGGTGCGGTGGCTCGGCGCGCGCAGCGCCGCGGGACGCGGCCGGGTCGTCGAGCGCCGTGCCCGCCGGCGCCTGGCGCGGTCTGAGGCCGCCGCCTGGCCCGACGACGACGCCGACGACGGCGACGACGCTCTCTTCCCGCCGCTCGACGTTCGCGACGACGGCACCGACACGCCGCCCGACGGCGACGACGCCGAGGCCACCGGACCGCTGTTCCGCGGCGTCGCGCAGGGGCCGGGCGACGAGGCCCTGTCCGACACGCAGCTGCTGCCGCGCGCGCCAGCCGCGGCGTCGCCCACCGCCGCCCCGGCGGCGCCCGCGCCGGAGACGAACGCCGCCCCCGCGCCGGCCGCCGCGACGAAGCTCACGCCGCCGGGCGGCGCCGACGGAGACCGCTGGGCCGGCTACCAGCTGCCACCCCTGTCGCTGCTGCGCGGGGCGCGCCGCGCCGGGCAACCAGAAGACGCTCGACCAGATGACCCGTGCCCTGGAGCACACCCTCCACCAGTTCGGCGTCGACGCGCGGGTGTCGCGGGTGTCGCGCGGGCCGACGGTGACCCGCTTCGAGGTGTCGCTCGGCGACGGCGTGCGCGTCGGGGCGGTGACCAAGCTCGGCGACGACATCTCCTACGCGCTGGCGACCGCCGAGATCCGCATCGTCGCGCCGATCCCGGGCAAGTCCGCGATCGGCATCGAGGTCCCCAACCGCGACCGCGACCTCATCACCCTCGGCGACGTGCTGCGCTCGCCGGAGGCGACGGTCCAGCACCACCCGCTCGCCGCCGCGATCGGCGTCGACATCGCCGGCAACGCGGTGCTCGTCAACCTCGCCACGATGCCGCACCTGCTGATCGCCGGTGCCACCGGGTCCGGCAAGTCGGTCACGATGAACGGCATCGTCACCAGCGTCGTCACGCGGGCGACGCCGGCGCAGGTCCAGATGATCCTCGTCGACCCGAAGCGGGTCGAGCTCAACCACTACGACGGCGCCCCGCACCTGCTCACGCCGGTCGTCACGGACCCCAAGCGCGCCACCGAGGCGCTGGCGTGGACCGTCAAGGAGATGGAGCAACGCTACGAGCGGCTGGCGCTGCTCGGCTACCGCAACATCGACGCGTACAACGCCGCCGTGCGCGACGGCACCGTCCGCGACGCCCCGGCGCTGTCCGGCCGGCGCGACGAGGCGTGGGCGCCGCTGCCGTACATCTTGCTCGTCATCGACGAACTTGCCGACCTGATGATGGTCGCGCCGCGCGACGTG
This sequence comes from Egibacteraceae bacterium, assembly GCA_030446745.1. Taxonomy (GTDB): domain Bacteria; phylum Actinomycetota; class Nitriliruptoria; order Euzebyales; family Egibacteraceae; genus JAUJMS01. Next base: position 6,582 of record JAUJMS010000003.1, read on the forward strand.
GAAGGCGCCATCGTGCGGATCGCGCAGATGGCGCGCGCCGTCGGGATCCACCTCATCGTCGCCACGCAGCGGCCGTCCGTCGACGTCGTGACCGGGCTGATCAAGGCGAACATCCCGTCGCGGATCGCGCTGGCGATGGCGACGCAGGCGGACAGCCGCACGATCCTGGACCAGGGCGGCGCCGAGAAGCTCGTCGGCCACGGTGACATGCTGTTCCTGCCGGCCAACGCCTCCAAGCCCCACCGCATCCAGGGCTGCTTCGTCGACGAGCACGAGATCGAGCAGGTCGTCGCCTTCTGCACCAGCCAGCGCACCGCCGAGTACGCGCCGGGCATCGTCCGCGACGCCGCCGACGGCGCGGCGCCCGAGATCAGCGGCGACGACGCCTCCGACGAGCAACTGTTGGCGGCCGCCCGCGACCTCGTCGTGCGGTCCGGGCTCGGCTCGACCTCGATGCTCCAGCGCAAGCTGAAGGTCGGGTTCGCGCGCGCCGGCCGGCTCATGGACGAGCTGGAGACCGCCGGGGTCGTCGGCCCCTCCGAGGGGCCGAAGGCACGCCAGGTCCTCATGACGGTCGAGGAGCTGGAGAACCGCAGCGAGCAGGGCCTGTAGGGGGCGGTCAGCGCACCGCGCCGGCGGCGCGCAGGGCGGCGACCTCGTCGGGGCGCAGGCCGAGGTCGCGCAGGATCTCGTCGGTGTGCTGGCCGGGCAGCACCGGCGGGCGGCTCAGGGCCCCCGGCGTTCGCGAGAACCGCGGGGCCGGCGCGGGCTGGCGCAGGCCGTCGGGCTCGGCGAAGGTGGCGCGCGCGGCGACCTGCGGGTGGGCAGGCGCCTCGACGGGGGACAGGACCGGCGCGACGCAGGCGTCGGTGCCGGCGAAGTGGGCGGCCCAGTCGTCGCGGTCGCGGGTGGCGAACAGCGCCGCGAACGCGCTGGCCTGCTGCGGCCAACGGGCGGGGTCGGATTGCGGCCAGTCGTCGGCGCGCAGGCCAAGTCCCTCGAGCAGCGCCGCGTAGAAGGCGGGCTCCAGGGCCCCGACCGCGACGAAGCGCCCGTCAGCGCAGGCGTAGCAGCGGTAGAACGGGGCGGCGCCATCGAGCAGGTTCGCCTGCCGCTCGTCGGTCCACAGGTCCATCGCGAGCCAGCCATGCAGCATCGCGGTCTGCAGCGCGGCGCCGTCGACCATCGCGGCGTCGACCACCTGGCCGCGCCCCGACGCCGACCGCTCCACCAGCGCGCACGCGACGCCGAACGCGAGCAGCATCCCGCCGCCGCCGAAGTCGCCGACGTAGTTCAGCGGGACCGGGGGCGGCGCGTCGCGAGCGCCGATCGGGTGCAGCGCCCCGGCGACGGCGATGTAGTCGAGGTCGTGGCCTGCCATCGCCGCCCACGGGCCGTCCTGGCCCCACCCGGTCATGCGCCCGTACACCAGGCCCGGGTTGCGTTCCAGGCACGCAGCCGGGCCGAGGCCCAGCCGCTCGGTGACCCCGGGCCGGAACCCCTCGACGAGCACGTCGGCGCCGTCGAGCAGCTGGAGCACCACGGCGACACCCTCGGGGTGCTTGAGGTCCACGCCGACCGACCGCCGGCCGCGGGCAAGCACGTCGCGGGCGAGGCCCGCGCCGCCGACGCCGGCGGCACGGTCGACGCGCACGACGTCGGCGCCGAGGTCGGCCAGCAGCATCGCGGCGAAGGGTCCCGGACCGATCCCGGCGAGCTCGACGACGCGGATCCCGCGCAGCGGTCCGGTGCCTTCCACGTTCGCTCCTCGCTCTGCGCCCGCCGCGGCTGGGCGGCCGACGAGTGCGCGCAGGCTACGCACGGCGCCGGCCAGACGAACTTGCCCCCAGCCGTAACGCTTCCGGGGGGGTCCCTCGTTAGGAATGGAAAGCCTTGTCCCGTCTTTTCGAGGAGGACGCCCCCGTGCGTTTCCGTTCCCGTTTCGCCGCGCCGCTCGGTGCGCTCACCGCCGCCGCCCTGCTCGTCGTGCCGCTTGCCGGCGTCGCTTCCGCAAAGCCGGGCAAGGCGACGCCCCCGGCGACGCCGCCGGCGGCCGCCGCCGAGCACGCTCCGGTCTTCGCCAGCGAGTCCGACGTGGCCGCGACGGCCGACTCGCGGGTGGTGGTCGCCGTCATCGACTCCTCGACCAACCCGTACCACGACTTCTTCCAGACCGAGCAGTCCAGCGTCACGCCCGCGGTGCTCGCCGAGTTCGGCATCGATGAGGCGCACACGCTGTCGCTGACCCGCACCGGCGACTTCGCCGCCGACTACGCTGCGGACAAGGAACGGATCTGGGACCAGGTCAAGCCCGGCGAGCCGTACTGGTTCGCGGGCACGAACGTCATCGCCATCTCGTTCGAGGACTTCACCGACCCCGCCGAGCGCCCGATCCTGCCGGACGGCGCCCGCGACACCCACGGCGTCGGGACGACCGCGGCGGTGCTCAAGGGCAACCCCGAGGCCATCGTCGTGCTCGTCGAGGGGATCAACAACGAGGCCGAGACCTGGGCGTTCACCCACCCGGCGGTCGACGCCGTGAGCACCAGCTACGGCTTCCCGGGTAGCCCGCCGCTGGGCTTCCACCTCGAGGACAGCCACACCGGCGTCGTCGAGCTGGGCAAGCACCACTTCGGCGCCGCGGACAACTCGCCGGCCCTGTCGCCGTTCGACGGCACGTCCGGCCCGTGGTGGGTCATCGGCGTCGCCGGCTTCCAGGAGGGTTCGACCGAGGGTCGGCAGGTCCTGTCCGGCACGCTGCCCGACTTTGTCGGCGACTTCACGCAGACCCTGCCGTACTGCTGGAACTGCGAGACCGCCGGTGAGCGCGCGGTGTCCGGGACGAGCTTCGCCACCCCGATCAGCGCCGGCACCTTCTCCGAGGTGTTGCTCGAGGCGCGGCGCGCCGCCGGGCACGTCGGCGGCATCCGCACCGACGGCGACGGCGCCCCGCGCATGGTCGAGGGCAACGGCATCACGCTGACGAACTGGCAGCTGCGCCGGGCGCTGGAGGAGGGCGCGTACTACCCGAAGACCTCCGACTTCAACACCAGCGGCAGCGCCATCTTCGACCGCACGTCGGTGCCCGTCGTCGACGCCGCTCCGTGGGCGACGACCGCGTGGGGCGCCATCACCCCCGACCCCGAGCACGGCGTCGTCGCCGAGACGCTGCGCCATGCCGGCATCGGCGGTGCGCCGACGCGGACCAAGAGCGCCGAGGCGTGCGCCTTCATGACCGCCAACATCGACGCGCGCCAGGCCTACTGGGACAACCTCGCCATCGACAGCGAGAGCCTGGGCAGCGACGCCGACCCGTACGTCGACTGCTGATCGGTCGTCCGCGGCTGCCGGCGCCCACCGACAGCCCCCCGACCCCAGACTCTCGACCGCGTGCCGGCACTCGTCGGCTTCCGGGCACGCGGGCGGCAGCCGCACCGTGACGGTGGTGCCCGCGCCGGGCGTGGACGCGATCGCGACGTCGCCGCCCAGCGCCTGAGAAAGCGCGCGGACGATGTACAGGCCGAGTCCCGCGCCGCTGGTCGTCATGTGCAGCGGGTCCTCCACCCGCTCGAAGCGCTCGAAGACCCGTTGCAGATCCTGCGGCGGGATGCCACGCCCGCGGTCATGGACCCGCAGCACCGCCCAGCCGTCGTCCGCGCCGACGACGACGTCGACGCGCGAGCCGGCCGGCGCGTACTTGCAGGCGTTGCCGACGAGGTTGTCCAGGATCTGGCGGAAGCGCAGCCCGTCGGTGGTCAGCGCCAGCACCGACGGCGCCGTCAGCACCAGCTCGTGGCCGGGGTGGGTGGCGCGCAGCTGCGCCAGCGCGTCGCGCACGAGCGCCGCGAGGTCGCACGGTACGGGCACCACCCGGGGCTGCGGGCGGCTCGCGGCGGACAACGACCCGACGAGCAGCAGGTCCTCGACGAGCCGCGCGAGATGATCCGCCCGCTGCTCGACCTGGGTGAGCAGCGCGTCGCGCTGATCGGCCGGAAGCCGGTCCCACCGCCGGCGCAGCAGCTGCGCGCTGCCCTTGATCGGCGTGAGCGGCGTGCGCAGCTCGTGGCTGACGACCGACAGCATGTCGTCTTTCATCCGCGCAACGCGCCGCTCGGCGCTGACGTCGTGGACGACGGCGACCCGCAGGGTGCCGTGTGCGCGGTCGCAGATGCTCGACACCGACACGCGCCACACCCGCTCGCAGTCCGGGTCGGCGCCGGGACGCACGACATCGTGGACGCCGTCGGTGGTCCACGGGCCGTCGCCGAGCACGGTCGCGACCGCGCGGCCGCGGACCGCGTCGCGGTCGACCCCGGCGAGCCCCGCCATCGCCGGGTTGCACAACCGGACCGCGCCGGCACCGTCGAGGACGAGGATGCCGTCACCGGTGCCGTCGACGACCGCGCCGAGGGTCGCGCGCTCCTGACGCAGCGCCGTCGCCGCGGCGGCGCGGTCGGCGTGGACTCGGCCCGACGCGGCGAGACGTTCCAGCCACCGGCGGCACTCGCGTGTCACCTCCAGCTCGCCCGACCACACGACCAGCTCGGCGTCGCCGACGGGAAGCGTCGTCGCGTCGGCGGATGGGGCACCCGTGCCGGCCAGCGCCGTGACGCCGCGCCGCACGACGGCCGCACAGCCGAGGATGTCGCCGGCACCGCGGCACAGAACTCGCCACACGTCGGCCGGCTCGTCGGCCTCGGCGAGGCGCTGCTCGACCGTGACGAACGCCTCCGAGCGTTCGCGGTCGAGCCGCGCGGCGACCTGCTGGCGTGAGGCCGAGTGCAGCAGAAGCAGGGGAACGACGAGGGCGGGAAGCGCCCACGCGTGGGCGCCGGCGACGACGACGCCGAGCACGCCCAGCCCGGCGCTCGCCGGCGCCATGAGCGCGGCGGTCGGCGCCATGCGGCGAAACGCGGCGGAAAAGCCGACATCGCTGGTGGCGGCGATCAGCGCGCTGACGCTGGCGGTGTTGGCGACGACGAACAGCGCGAACGCGGCCGCGACCAGCGCCACATGGCCGGCGTGCAGGGCCGGAGCGGCCGACGCGGTCGCGACCACGGCGGCGGCGGCCGCGACGCCCGCGACGTACTGCGCGAGGTTCGCGGCGAACTTGTGGGGTGCGACCGGGTCGAGCAGCTGCCACAGGGCCAACCCGGCCGCGGCTCCGAGCAGCACGTCCACCGGTGGCAGCAGCAGCAGGCCGGCGACGAGGCTTGCGTCGCCCAGCCCGAACCGCGCCGTGCCGCCGCGGCGGTAGACGAGGTCGATGCGGCACAGCTCGCCGCCCGCGACGGCGAGCGAGAGGACGGCGACGGCGGCGGGCGACGGAACCGTGGGGCGAAGCGCGACCGCGATGATCGACCCGGCCACCGCGGCGGCGCTCAGTGCCGCCACGAGTCGGCGCGCCGGGGCGTCCGCGACGGTCATGCCGCCGACCGACCGGCGTGCGCGAACCGCCGCGGTCATCGTCGACGCGCCGCCGTCCCGGTCGCGGCGCCGGCGCTGTGGGCGAGGGCGCCGGGGCTGTGGGCGACGCCGCGCGCGCGGGCGGGACCGGCGCCGGCTCGGCCGGCCACGTCGCGCTCCACTTCACGGCGCTCCACTTCACGGCGCTCCACTTGACGGCGGTCCATTTCACGGCGGTCCATTTGACGGCCGCCCACTTCACCGCGGGCCAGCTGACGGCGCCCTCGTGTTCCGGGCCGTCCGGGGCGCGGTCGTCGCCGTTCGACGCCGTCCCGGCCCACTTGACCGCAGCGAACAGCGTGCTGTCCGACGCCGGGTCGGCCCAGTGGCTGCCGCCCCACCGAACCGGCGCCCACGCGCGCCGCCGCGGTCGGGCGTCGTCGTGGCCGCGGTCGTCGCGGCCGTCGCCCCGGCCGGTGTCGCGTGCGGCAGCGCGCGCCGCCGCCGCCGCCGACGGGGCGTCGAGCGCTCCGTCGGCGCTGCGCAGCGTCGCGGCGAGCGCCGGTCCGTCGAGGTCGGGCCGCGCGGACGCGGCGAGGGCCGCCACGCCGGCGGCGAGCGCCGTCGCCATCGACGTGCCGCTACCCCGGTACAAGCCGTCCTCCCCGGCGACGGCCGCGTGGGGGTGCGCGGTGGCGATACGCGACGCCGGCGGCAGGGAGCCAACGACCGCGACGCCGCTGGCCACCCCGTCGGGTTGAGCGACGCCGCTGCGGTCGGCGCCGCTGCCGCTGAACGCCGTGCTCGGGTCGCCCGCCACCGCGAACGCGACGCGGTCGTCGGCGCGGTCCGCGGGTCCCGCGTCGGCGACCGCGCCGACCGAGTTCGAGCCCGTCGCGGTTGCCGGGGTCGTCAGGCGGCCAGGACCCGCGGTGCCCGCGGCCGGGACGCTGAGCACGCCGCGGTCGGCGAGCTCGGGGTCGGCGAGCTCGTCGACCGCACGGTCGAGCATCACGGCGGCGTCGGTGTCCGGCTCGACACCCAGCGCGAGCGTCGCGACACGAATGCCCGCCGCGCGGCCGGGGCCGTGCAGCCACTGCAGCGCGGTGAGGACCGTGGCGAGCGTCGTCGACCCGTCGGCAGCGCCGACCTTCAACGACACGACGCCGGCCCCGGGCGCAACGCCCGGTGCGACGTCGCCGCGGCCTGCGATCAGCGACGCGAGGAACGTCCCGTGCCCGTACCCGTCGCCACCGCCGTCACCGCTGAAGTCCAGCTCGCCGGCCACCGCGCCGTCCAGCGCCGGGACGGGCGCGACACCCGTGTCGACCAGCGCGACGAGCGCACGTTGGCCACGCTCGCCCGAGCGCCAGACGGCCGGCGCCCGGGTGGACGCCACGCCGCTGTCGACGCGCCCCGCGAAGCCGGCGTCCGTGCCGTCGACCAGTGACTCCCAGCGCAGCGGGGTGTCGGCCGGCACGGCGCCCGCGGGGGGGACGGTGGAGCGCACGAGCATCGCGCCGGCGACGGGCAGCGTCGCGACCACGCTCGTTCCCGGTGGCAGCGGTGCTCCGAGGGGAAGCAGCCAGCGGCGGGCGGCGCCGGCGGACGGCGGCGCCGAGCCGGCCGACAGCAGCGCCGCGACGAGCGCTACGACGACCAGGAGTGGGCCCGCCACAGCGGTCCGGGGGCGTCCGGGGGGTGGCGACACGGCGACAGGCGTCATTACGCATAGTGATCGGGGCGCGGGCCTCGCGCCTGAGGGTGGTTTCCGAAACGGCCCATGCGGGCTAGTGCGCGGCAGCGCCACCCGTCGCCCGGCCGCCGGCCGGCCGGCGGGCGCTCCTATACTCGACGGTGCGGTCGGCCGCCTCTCTCGGCGGCCACCGGCCCGCACGAGGGAAGACCACCGTCATGGCCACCGGGATCGGAGAGACGCTGCGTGCCGCGCGGCGCGAACAGGGCGTCGCCCTGTCCGACGCGGCGGCGGAGACCCGGGTGCGTGAGTCCTACCTCGCCGCGCTCGAGGAGGAGAACTTCGCGGCGCTGGGCGAGGACGTCTACGTCAAGGGCTTCTTGCGCAGCTACGCGCGGTTCCTGCGGCTGGACCCCGAGCCGCTGCTCGACGCCTACCGACGCGAGCACGAGGCTCCGCCCGAGGACGTCGCGCCGCTCGCGCAGCAACCCGCGTACCCCATGCCGGCGGAGCGACGCTCCGGCGTGGTGGTCGGCGCCGCGGTCGTTGTGGTCGTCGTCCTGCTGTTCGCGATCATTGGCGTGGTCAACGACGACGACCCTCCGGGCAACGAGCTCGTCACGGCCCCCGAGCCGGTCCCCACCACCGAGCCCGCCACGCCCGCCACGCCCGCCACGCCGGTGCCGCGCGCCACGCCGAAGCCGCGCGCCACGACGGAGAAACGGTCGCGGAAGCCGTTGCCGCCGATCTCGGACGCGCCGACCGAGCGGCTGGCGGCCCGCAAAGTCGTCATGAGCCTCGACGTCCGCGGCGGCGAGTCATGGATGCGCGTCGTCGTCGACGGCGAGACGCGGGTCGAAGGGATTCAGCGCGAGGGCGCGTCGCTGGACTTCCGCGCGGACGACTCGATCGAGGTGCGCTTGGGCAATCCCGGGGTTGTGCAGGTCAACGTCACCGGCCGCCGGCCCGGCAAGCTCGGAAAAGGTGCGGTCCCGGTTACGAAGACCTTCACCGCCAAGGACGCGGCGTGACCAGCCGCGGGGCGCGCCGGCCGACGGCAGCCCCCGCTTGAGCGACCGCGTCGGGTCGGCGCGCCCCGCCGGCGCGCACCCGGCGGCGGGGTCGCGGGACCCCGAACCGTCGTGGGCGAACTGGGCCAACGCGCTGACGCTGCTGCGCGTGGCGCTCCTGCCGGGCATCGGCGTGCTCGTCGTCAACGGCGGCCGCGGTCCCCGCTGGTGGGCGTTCGGGCTGTTCGTCTTCGCCGCGCTGACCGACACGTTCGACGGCTGGGTCGCGCGTCGCGCCCTCGGTGTCACGCGCTGGGGTCAGCTGGCCGACCCGGTGGCCGACAAGCTGCTCGTCGTCGGCGTCATGGCCGTGCTCGCCTTCCGTGACGCGCTGCCCGCCGTGGCGGTCGTGGTCGTCGTCGTGCGCGAGGTCGCCGTGACCGTCCAGCGCAACGTGTTGCGGCGCCGCGGCGTCGTCATGCCCGCGAGCCGCTTCGGCAAGGCGAAAACCGCGTCGCAGCTGCTCGCGGTGTCGCTCTACCTGCTGCCGGTCGCGCCGGGCGGTGTCGCGCCGGCCGCGCTCGTCGTCGCCGTCGTGCTGACCGTCGCGAGCGGCCTCGAGTACGCCGCGCGGGGTCGGAGGCTGTTGCGTGCGCGCTGAGGTGGTCGCCGTCGGCAGCGAGCTGCTGCTCGGTGACGCCGTCGACACGAACTCCGCCCACATTGCGGCGCGATTGGCCGAGATCGGCGTCGACGTGCACCGCCACACCACCGTGGGCGACAACGTCGAGCGGATCGAGGCAGTGCTGCGCGGCGCCGTCGACCGCGCCGACGCGGTCGTCGTCACGGGCGGGCTGGGCCCGACCAGCGACGACCTGACCCGCGTCGCGGTCGCGCGGCTGGCCGGGGTGGCGCTCGAACGGCGCGACGACCTCGCCGAGTACCTCTACGGCTACTTCGGGCGTGCCGGGCGGGCGATGCCCGAGAGCAACCTCGTGCAGGCCGACCTGCCCACTGGCGCCACGGTCCTGCGCCCGGTCGGGACGGCGGCGGGCTTCGCGTTGACGGTGAACGCCGCGACGGTGTGGTGCCTGCCCGGCGTGCCCGGCGAGATGACCGTGATGGTCGAGCGCGACGTCGTGCCGGCGCTGCGCGCGAAGTCCGGCGCCGCCACGACCGTCAGCCGGATCGTGCGCACCAGCGGCATGGCGGAGTCCGCCGTCGGCGAGGTCTGCGCCCCGCTCGTCGCGCGCCTCGACGCGGCCGGCAACCCGACCGTCGCGTTCCTCGCGTCACGGGGTGAGACCCGGGTGCGTGTGACCGCCAAGGCGGCGACGCGCGATGCGGCGCTGACGCTGCTCGCCCCGGTCGTTGCCGAGCTGCTCGACCTGCTCGGTCCCAACGTCACCGGCGTCGACGACGAGGGCGTCGAGGCGGCGGTCGCCCGCCAGCTGAAGCACCTTGGCCTGACACTGGCGGTCGGCGAGTCGATCACCGGCGGCGGCCTCGGCGCGCGGCTGGTGAGCGTCCCCGGTGCCAGCGACTGGTTCCGGGGCGGGCTCATCACCTACGCGACCGAATCCAAGACGCTGCTCGCCGGGGTCGCGCCCGCTGTCCTCGCCGAGCACGGCCCCGTGGCCGAGCCGACCGCCGCGGCGCTCGCCGTCGGCGCGCGCGAGCGCCTGCGCGCCGACGTCGGGCTCGCCGTGGTCGGCGTCGCCGGGCCGCTGTTGCAGAACGGCCTGCCGGTCGGCACGACCTGCGTCGGCGTGGCGCTGCCCGACGGCACGACGCCGACCGTGGCGCGGCGGCTGCCGGCGCTCGGCCGCGTCGAGGTGCAGGACTTCGCGGTGTCGCTGGCGCTTGACGTTTTGCGCCGTCGGCTGGCGGCGCTGGGCTGACGCTCGGCTGGGAGACACCCGCTTGACCGCCGTCACGGATCCGCGCCGGGGCGCGGTCGCGCACCCCGCGGCGCGGCTGTTCGTCGCCGTCGCGGTGCCCCCGACGGTCGGCGCGGCGGTGGCCGAGGGGATCGCACCGCTGCGCGCCGCGGCGCCGACGCTGCGCTGGGTGGCACCGCCGCGCTACCACCTCACCGTGGTCTTCCTCGGTGCGGTCGACCCGGCCGCGATGGACGCCGTCGCCACCGCCGTCGCGGCGGTGTCGGTCGGCACGGCCCCGTTTCCCCTACGCCTGGACGGACGCCTCGCAACGTTCGGGCGCACCGTGTTGTGGGCCGGCGTCGCGCCCAGCCCGCCACTCGCGCGACTCGCGGGGGCGCTGCGCACGGCGCTGTCGACCTGCGTCGCGCTGCCCGACGCCGATCGGCCCTTCGCGGCGCACCTGACGCTCGCGCGGGCCCGCCGCGGGGAGCGGGTGCCCGCGGCGCTGGCCGGCGCAAGCCTGCCGGCGCCGCCGGCGTGGCAGGTAGCCGACACCGTGGTGCTGTCGTCGTCTGGACCCGCGCGCGCCTCCTACCCCGTCGTGGCGCGCTGCCCGCTGGGCGCGGGCGCGGGTGCGTGACTGGCGAACATCTGTTCGTTATGCTGCGTCCACAGCCGCGCGGGCGAGTTTCGAGGACCTGTCACACCGCGCCGGTACCGTGACCCACGCAGCACCGACCGTTTTGGATCTCGCACGGAAAGGCACCGCCGTGGAGCGTGACAAGGCCCTGGACATGGCTCTGGGCAACATCGAGCGGCAGTTCGGCAAGGGCGCGATCATGCGCCTCGGCGCCGACAACGTCGTCAAGGTCGCCTCGATCCCGACCGGCGCGCTCAGCCTCGACCTCGCGCTGGGCATCGGCGGACTGCCGCGCGGTCGCGTCGTCGAGATCTACGGCCCCGAGTCGTCGGGCAAGACGACCGTCGCGCTCCACGCGATCGCCGAGGCACAGCGCAGCGGCGGCATCGCGGCGTTCATCGACGCCGAGCACGCGCTCGATCCCAGCTACGCCAAGGCGCTCGGCGTCGACGTGGACGCGCTGTTGGTGTCCCAGCCCGACACCGGCGAGCAGGCGCTGGAGATCACCGACATGCTCGTGCGCTCCGGCGCCGTCGACCTCGTCGTCATCGACTCGGTCGCCGCCCTGACGCCGCGCGCCGAGATCGAAGGCGAGATGGGCGACACCCACGTCGGGCTCCAGGCACGGCTGATGAGCCAGGCGCTGCGCAAGCTCGCGGGCACGCTGAACAAGTCCAAGACCTGCGCGATCTTCATCAACCAGCTGCGCGAGAAGATCGGGGTGATGTTCGGCAGCCCCGAGACGACGCCGGGCGGTCGGGCGCTGAAGTTCTACTCGTCGGTGCGGCTGGACGTCCGGCGCATCGAGTCGCTGAAGGACGGAGTGGACGTCGTCGGCAACCGGGTGCGCGTCAAGGTCGTGAAGAACAAGGTCGCGCCGCCGTTCCGCCAGGCCGAGTTCGACATCCTCTACGGGAGGGCATCTCCCGCGAGGGCTCGATCCTCGACATCGGCGTCGAGCACGGGATCGTGAAGAAGGCCGGCGCCTGGTACACGTACGACGGCGAACAGCTCGGGCAGGGGCGGGAGAAGGCGCGGCAGTTCCTCAAGGAACACGACGACGTCGCGAACGAGATCTACAAGCAGGTCACCGAGCAACTCGGTCTCGTCCCGACCGACGTGACCGGCACCGACGGCGACTACGACGCGTGACCGGCGACGCGGCCCCCGCTCCGCCGGTGGGCGGCGACGGGGCACCGCCACCGCAAGCGCGGGCACCGGCACCCGCGGCGGCGGCGCCCCCGGCACCGGCGCTGGGGATGCCGTCGGTCCTGCGCTCGCGTACATCCTGCGCAGCACCGGACAGCGCCCGCAGACCGTCGCCGAGGTGGCGGCCAAGCTCGAACGCCGCGGTGTCGCCGCGGACGTCGCCGCGGTGGCGCTGCGCAGGGCGGAGACGCTGGGGGCGCTCGACGACGCCGCCTTCGCGCGGGCGTGGGTCAGCGACCAGGGGCTGCGCCGCGGCTTCGCCACGCCCCGCCTGCGTCACGAGCTGCGCCGCCGGCTCGTGCCCGCGCCGGTCGTCGAGGCCGCGCTCGCCGCGTTGGACGACCGCGACGACCGCGACGCGGCCACGGCGCTCGCCCGAGCCCGGGCCGCGACGCTGCCCGCGTCGCTGGCGCCGCCCGTGGTGGCCCGGCGCCTCGAGGGCTTTCTCGTGCGGCGCGGCTACCCGCCGGGCGTCGCGCGACCGGTGGCGATCGCCGTCAGCGGGATGGAGGCCTACCGGGCCTGGGACTGACCGGCGGGCGTGGCGGGCCAGGGGCGGCGGGCGCGGCCAGCGGCTTCGAACGCGTGCGCGCTCGCCACGACGATGAACATTCCCGTCGCGGTCGTGACGAGCCAGCTCGGCGCGTCGGCCGGCACGGTCCGCGCCGACAGCGGCGTCACCGACACGATCGTCGCGCCGGGCGCCGTCGCCGTCGTCACGCTCGGGGCCGTCGCGGCGGTGGGGGCGGTCGCCTGGGTCGGGGCGGTGGCGGCGGGCGCCGTCGCCGCCGCGGACTGCGTTGCGGCGGCGGCGGCGTCGGTTCCCGCGGCGACCGGCGGCGGCACGGCCAGCGGTTGCCCGGTCAGCAGTCGCTCGGCGACCAGCGGCAGCTCGTACACCGGGGGGACGCTCACGACCGGCGGCAGGTACGGCTGCAGCGTCAGGCTGCTTTGCGTCCGCAGACCGCCGGGCAGCGGCGCGCCCGTGGAGTTGAACGCCACCAGCCCGGACTCGCCGGCCGCGGGCAGCCGGTCCTGCGAGCGGGGCGTGGGGTGGGCGGGTTGCCGACGCCCGTCGGCGCCGTCGCCGATCGGGGTGATCTTGTCGCCCGTCGGCTCAACCGGCGACCCTTGGTCCACCGGTGGTTCACCCGACGGCCGCCTCGGCGAGCGCCTGCCGTCGTCCTTGGGCAGCGCCGGCAGCTTTGGGGCCGCAGGCAGCGCCTGCTCGCCGCCGCCGTCGCCGCCGTTGCCGTCGCGGTCATCGCCGCCGCCGTCGCCACCCGTACCACCGCCACGGCCACCGCCGTCGCCGTCGCGGTCATCGCCGCCGCCGCCCTGGCCGCCGTCCCCGCCGTCGGCGTCGCCATCCCCGTCGCCGCCGCTGCGGTCCTTGCCGCCGTCCTCGTCCTCACCCTCGCGGTCGTCGTCGTTCTCGCCGCCGTCGCCGACGACCTCGCGCACGACCTTGTCGACGGTCTTGGACGCCTCCTCCGAGGCCTTCTCGACCGGCTCGGGCGCCTCGACCGGTGGCTCGGAGACCTTTTCCGTCGCGTCGGTGACGGCGTCCTCGACCGGAGGGTCGTCGACCGGCGTCTGCGCCACGGCCATGCCCGCGAGCGGGCCGGTGAACACGACGGCCGCCGACGCCGCGACCAGCGAGCGGTTCAGCGCGGCGGCGAGCTTGGGGTGGGCCACAGAAAGTCCTCCGGTCGGCGCCCGCCGCCGCACGGGCGGCGGGCGGTTACAGCAGTGCAACGAGGCAGCCCAGCGTACGTCACGCGCAGTGATCGCTCTCCACCATAGTGTCGTCCTGCCACGGTGGCGGCCTGAGCGCGTTTTTCCGCGGCGGTGCCGGGGAGCGGTGCCTCGTGCGGCCATACGGGCCCGGCCGGGCCGGTCGCGTACGCTACGCGCCTCGGGCGGTGATCCGTCGGGGCCCGGTCGGCCTCGCGGCGCCAGGGGCAGGCGGCGGCGATGACGGCAGAGGCGGCAGTGTGACGATCCTGCAGATGTGGCTCGGCGTCGGCGTCCCGGCGATCGTGCTCGCGCTGGCGCTGTTGTACGGCAGGTCGCCGGTGCGCACGTTGCTCGCCTACGTCGTGCTGCTCGCCGCCTTCGGTGTCATGACCACCGTCGACCGCGGGTCCGGCGCGGTGCTCGGCGGGTTCATCGCGCTGCTGTACGCCGCCGGCCGCGGCGGCCAGGCGGAGCGCGGCGCCACGAACACCAGCACCATCGCCGTCCCGGACGAGGTCCGCCGCCCCGCCCGCGGCGGACCGCCGCCGGCCTGACGCTGCCGCGGC
>JAUJMS010000003.1:20831-35746 GCA_030446745.1 Egibacteraceae bacterium
AACTGCCCGATCTGCGCGTCGAGGACGACGGCGTCCCGCGCCCCGTCCCGAGCGGCGACGGCGACCACGCCGTCCTCATCCCGACGAGTCCGCCGAAGGCGCCAGCTATCCTCGACGTGTGAGCGGGCGGACCTATTTCATCCGCACCTTCGGGTGCCAGATGAACGCGCACGACTCCGAGCGTGCGGCAGGCGTGCTCGAGACGATGGGCTATCGGCCGGCGCCCGACCCCGCGACCGCGGACCTCGTGCTGTTCAACACCTGCGCGATCCGTGAGAACGCCGACCAGCGGCTGTACGGCCAGCTCAGCGCGCTGAAACCGCTCAAGCTCGCCGACCCCGGCAAGACCGTCGTCGTCGGTGGCTGCCTCGCCCAGAAGGACCAGGCCACCGTCGCGCAGCGCGCCCCGTGGGTCGACGTCGTCTACGGCACCCACAACATCGCGCGGTTGCCGCAACTGCTGGCCCGCGCCGACGGCGCAACACTGCCGGTCGTCGAGATCCTGGACCACACCGAGACCTTCCCCTCCGCGCTGCCGGCCCGCCGGGAGGTCGCCCACCACGCGTGGGTGTCGATCTCGATCGGCTGCAACAACACCTGCACCTTCTGCATCGTGCCGCGGCTGCGCGGCCCGGAACGCTCGCGCAAGCTCGGTGACGTCGTCGCCGAGGTCCGCGCGCTCGTCGCCGACGGGGTGTGCGAGGTGTCGCTGCTCGGCCAGAACGTCAACTCCTACGGGCGCGACCTCGTCGCCGCCGACCCCGGCGCGGGGCCGCGCAACCGGACGCTGTTCGCCGAGCTGCTCCACGCCCTCGGCGACGTCGACGGCCTCGAGCGGGTCCGCTTCACCAGCCCGCACCCGAAGGACTTCACCGCTGACGTGTTCGCCGCGATGCGCGACGTCCCCAACGTCTGCGAGCACCTGCACCTCCCGCTGCAGTCGGGCTCGGACCGGATCCTGCGCCGGATGCAGCGCTCGTACCGCAGCGCTCGCTACCTCGACCTCGTCGCGGAGGCGCGCGCAACGATCCCGGGCGTGGCGATCTCGACCGACATCATCGTCGGCTTCCCCGGCGAGAGCGACGACGACTTCGACGACACGCTGCGCGTCACCGAACTGGCCGCCTTCGACGCCGCGTTCACCTTCGAGTACTCCCCGCGGCCGGGGACCGCCGCCGTCGCGCTCGACGGGCACCTCGACCCGGCAGTGGTCAACGCCCGCTACCGGCGCCTCGCCGAGCTGACCCGGACCCTGGCCGCCGCCAGCAACGCCCGCCAGGTCGGCACGGTCCAGCAGGTGCTCGTCGACGGCGAGTCCAAAACCGACCCGCAGCGGGTGAGCGGACGCACGCGCACCAACCGGCTCGTGCACCTGCCGCGCACCGCCGCGACCGACCCCGGAACACTGGTCAACGCGCGACTGACGAGTGCCGCGCCGTTCTACCTCCACGGCGAGGTGACGACCGCCCGGGCGCAGCTCGGCGTCCCGACGCCCGCACCGTCCACCGCCGCTCGGTGATCCTCGGCGCGGCGGTCGTGCCCAGCGCGCCGCTGCTCGTCCGGGGGGTCAGCGCGACGCTTCCCGCACCGGTCAGCCTCGTCCGCGATGCCGTCGATGCGGCGCTGGCAGCCCTGCCCGCCGCCGACGTCACGGTGCTGCTCGCGGTGGGGTCTGCGGGCGTCCACGACACCGCGACGGCGTCGCTGGCCGGCATCGGCCGCCCCGACCTGCTCGCGACGGTGCCGGTCGACGCTGCCGCGGCGAGCGCCATCGCGGCGGCGACGGGTTGGCCGCGCGTGGTCGCCGAGCCGTTGCCGCTGGGTCTGACCGTCCTGGCGCTGCTGACCGGGGCGCCGTGCGTCGTGCCCGTCGCCGTGCCCGCCGACGCGCCGTTCGACGTCCTCGCCGGCGCGGGCGCCGCGCTGGCCGGCGCGGGGGTGCGCGCCACCGTCGTCGCCGCCGGTGACCTGTCAAGCGGGCTGACCGAACGGTCGCCGCGCTACCGCATCGACGGGGCGCAGGCGTGGGACGAGCGCGCGGTCGCCGCCGTCGCCGCCGGCGACGGGGACGGCCTCGCGCAGCTCGGCCCTGTCGAGGCGCGGCGGGTCGGTGCGCTGGGATGGGCGCCGTTGGCGGTGCTGCACGGGGCGGCGACGCGGGCGGGGCTGGCCATGGCCGTGCGCACCTACGCCGCCCCCCGCGGGGTCGGCTACCTCGTCGCGGCCGCCACGCCGGCGCCCGTGGCGGCACCCGCGAAACCTGCCACGCCGGCGGCCGGTGCCTGAGCGCGGTGCGGTCGTCGCGCTCGTCGGGCCGACCGGGGCCGGCAAGTCCGGCATCGCGCTCCAGGTGGCCGAGGCGCTCGACGCCGAGATCGTCGCCGTCGACGCGTTCACCGTCTACCGCGGGATGGACGTCGGGACGGCCAAGCCCGACGCCGCGGCGCGTGCCCGCGTGCGCCACCATCTCGTCGACGTGCTCGAGCCGACCGAGAGCTGCACCGTCGAGTGGTTCCAAGCGGCGGCGCGCGCGGCGGTCGCCGACGTGACCGGCCGCGGGCGCACCGCGCTGCTGGTCGGCGGGTCCGGCCTGTACTTCCGCGCGGTCGTCGACCCGCTGGAGTTCCCCCCCACCGACGCGAGCGTGCGCGCGCGCGTCGCGGGGCGCTACGCCGGCGACCCGGCCGCCGCCCACGCCGCCCTGGCCGCCGCCGATCCAGCCGCCGCCGGGGCGATGGATCCCGCGAACCTGCGCCGTGCGGTGCGTGCGCTGGAGGTCCTGGAGCTGACGGGTCGCCGGTTCAGCGACTGGCGACGCGCGTGGGACCGTTGGCAGTCGATCTACCCGCAGCTACGCGTCGTCGGGGTAGCCGTCGAGCCCGACGAACTCGCCCGGCGGCTCGACGCCAGGGTCGACGCGATGGTCGCGGGCGGGCTGGTCGAGGAGTGCCGCGCGCTGGCGCGGCTGCCGCTGTCGCCCACGGCCCGCCAGGCCATCGGGTACGCCGAGGTGCTCGCCGCCGTGCACGGCCTCACGACGCTGCCCGAGGCGGTCGCGCGCAGCAAGGCGCGCACGCGGCGCTACGCCGCCCGCCAGCGCCGCTGGTTCGCGCGCGACCCGCGCGTGCGCTGGTTGCCGCCGGCCGCGATCCCGGAGGCCCTCGGCGTCGCCGCGTAAGGACTGCCCCTCCGTCGCGCCCGGCCGTCCACCGCCGGCGGGGCGCCCGGCGGCTACGATGGCGCCCGCTTTCGACCCGGCGAGGTGGCTGCCCACCCGATGCGATTCGTCAAGGCCCACGGGGCCGGCAACGACTTCGTGCTGCTGTCCGATCCGGACGACACGCTGACCCTGACGCCGGCGCTCGTGCGGGCGCTGTGCCGGCCGCATTTGGGGCTCGGCGCCGACGGCGTCATCCGTCTCGCCCCGGGGCGCAACGGCGCCGGCGCTGACGTGTTCATGGACTACCGCAACGCCGACGGCTCCGTCGCCGAGATGTGCGGCAACGGGGTGCGCTGCGTCGCGAAGTACGTCGCCGACCGCGGGCTGGTCGGCGGCGACGTCGTCCTGGTCGACACCCGTGGCGGGGTCAAAGCCGTCGAGCTCACCCGCGGCGACGATGGTCTCGTCGAGCGCGTTCGCGTCGACATGGGGGCCCCCGTCGTCGGGCGGGTCGCCACACCGATCGACGTCGACGGCGTCGAGCACGCCGTGACGACGCTGTCGATGGGCAACCCGCACGCGGTCCTGCTCGTCGACGACCTCGACGGGGCGCCCGTGAGCACCCTCGGCCCGCGGCTCGCCGTCCATCCCGACTTCTTTGGCGGCACCAACGTCGAGTTCGTCGCGATCCTCGCCGCCGACCGCGTCCGCGGCCGGATCTGGGAACGCGGCGTCGGCGAGACGCTGGCCTCGGGCACCGGGGCCGCGGCGATGGCCGTCGCCGCGCACCTGGCCGGCGGTGCCGACCGGTCGCTGACCGTCGTGCTGCCCGGCGGCGAGCTCGACGTCGACTGGACCGACGAAACCCTGTGGGTGACCGGTCCCGCGGTGGAGGTCGCCGCGGGAGACCTGGACGAGGCGTGGCTGACGACGGTCGCCTGACCGAGCTCGAGCAGGTCGAGGAGGACTTGACCCTGTCGCGCGCCGAGCGGCGCCGGGCGGCGGCGGCGCGCATCGAGGAGGGCGCCCCGCGCGAGGGCGTGGCGATCTTCCGCCCCGTCGAGCAGGCGGTACTCGTCGCGCTTCACCCGCCCGGCGTCGGCGGCGGCGACGTCGACGCGTCGCTCGACGAGCTGGAGCTGCTCGTCGAGACGGCCGGCTCACGCGCGGTCGGTCGCGTCGTGCAGAAGCGCGATACCCCGGACCTTGCGACCGTCGTCGGCCGCGGCAAGGGCGCCGAGCTCAAGGAGCTGGCGCGCGCGGTGGACGCCGACGCGGCGCTCTTTGACGACGAGCTGAGCCCCGCGCAGCAGCGCAACCTCGAAGAGCGGCTCGAGGTGAAGGTGCTCGACCGCACGATCGTGATCCTGGACATCTTCGCGCAGCACGCCGCGAGCCGGGAGGGCAAGGCACAGGTCGAGCTGGCGCAGTTGTCCTACCTGTTGCCGCGCCTGCGCGGCTGGGGTCAGGCGTTGTCGCGGCAGGCCGGCGGCATCGGTACCCGCGGTCCCGGCGAGACGCAGCTCGAGGTCGACCGGCGCAAGATCAACCGGCGCATGACCAAGTTGCGCGCCGACCTGCGCGAGTTCGAGCGCACCCGCCGGCTCAAGACCAAGGACCGCCGCCGTCACGGGGTGCCGACCGTGGCGCTGGTCGGCTACACCAACGCCGGCAAGTCGACGCTGCTCAACCGGCTCACCGGCGCCGACGTCCTGGTCGCCGACCAGCTGTTCGCCACGCTGGACACCACCGCGCGCCGGCTGGCGCTGCCCGACGGCCGCGAGATCGTCGCCACCGACACCGTCGGGTTCGTCAAGAAGCTGCCGACGCAGCTCGTCGAGGCGTTCAAGTCGACGCTGGAGGACACCCTGCACGCCGACCTGCTGCTCCACGTCGTCGACGCGGCGCATCCCGAGGCCGAGGCGCAGATCCTCGCCGTCGACCGCGTGCTCGCCGACATCGGCGCCGACGAGATGCGCCGGCTGCTCGTCTTGAACAAGGTCGACGCCGCCGACCGCGACGTCGTCGTGGGGCTCGAGCGCCAGTTCGGCGACGCCGTCGCCGTGTCCGCCGCCACGGGCGAGGGTGCCGGCCGGCTGGTCGCGCGGCTCGCGGAGCTGCTACCGCCGGCGCGCCGGCTGGTCGAGGCGGTCGTCCCCTACGGCCGCGCGGAGCTGGTCGCCGCGGCCCACCGCGAGGGTGAGGTGCTCAAAGAGGAGCACCGCCCCGAGGGCACGTACCTGCTCGCCAACGTGCAACGCCACCTCGGCGAGCAGCTGGCGCCGTTCGCGACCGCCGACTGGGCGCACCCCCACCGGCTGGGGAGGCCGGCGCGCCCCTAGATGACGAGTTTCCGCCTGCTCAGGCGGAAACTCGTCCTCAACCTCGGACGGCGACCGTGGTCACACGCTGCGCAGGACCGCGGTCACCTTGCCGAGGATGGCGCTGTCGCTGTCGGCCGGCACGGGGATCGGCTCGTAGCCCTCGTTCGCGGGGTCGAGAAACACCTCGCCGGACTTCGTGCGGCGGAAGAACTTCACCGTCGCCTCGCCGTCGATCAGCGCCGCGCACATCTCGCCCTGCTCGACCTGCGGCTGCTGGCGCACGACGACGAGGTCGCCGGGCAAGACCCCCGCCTGCACCATCGACTCGCCGCGGACGCGCAGCATGAACAACGTCCCCTCGCCGACGAGGTCCTTGGGCAGCGGATAGATCTGCTCGACGCGCTCCTCGGCGAGGATCGGCGCCCCGGCGGCGATCTCGCCGACCAGCGGCACGCCCTTGGCGGCCGGCATCCGCAACGACAGCTCGGTGTCGAGGTCGAAGCTCACCTCGATCGCCCGCGGGCGCGTCGCGTCGCGTCGCAGGTAGCCGCGGCGCTCCAGCGAGGCGAGCTGACTGTGCACGCTCGACGGCGACTTGAGCCCGACCGCGTCGCCGATCTCGCGGACGCTCGGCGGGTAGCCACGGGTCTCGACCGCGGTGCGGATCACCTCGAGGATCCGCTGCTGGCGGTTCGTCAGTCCGGTTCCCACGCCGTCCCCTTTCCTCGGCCCGTGCGGGCACGGTAGCAAGTTGCCGCTCCTGCGGCAAACATCTGTTCGAAAAGTCCTTGACACCGAACGGCCGTTCGATAGAGTAGACGAACAGCAGTTCGTAGCGTGGGAGGCGACGCAGATGGCGAGCACGACGACGGCGACACGAGCCGCAACGGCTGGCAGTCGCGAGGCGCAGCCGTCGCGCCACCACGGGCGGGCGGTCGCGCGACCGGCGGGGCGACACGGTCGGGGTTCGGGGCCGCGGTACGCGACGCGGGGGCGCAGCTCCGCGGCGATCCGCCGGCGACGCAGCGCCGCGGTCGCGGCTCTCGTAGCCGTCACTGTCGGCGGCCTGGCGCTGCGCTCGGACGCCGCGCCGGCGACGGCGCCCGCCCCGGTCACCGTCGTGGTCGCGCCCGGCGACACCGTCTGGGACCTCGCGCTGGCCCACCTGCCGCCGGGATCCTCTCCGCACGCCTACGTCGCCGAGGTCCTCGCCCGCAATGACGTCGACGCAGCGGCGGTGCGCCCCGGCACGGTGCTGCGCCTACCGCGCGGGTGACCCGCGCCGGGCCGGTCAGCCGCCGAGGGTCGGGGTCGGCGCGCGGGCGCGGTCGGGTCGGCGCGCGCGGATCCAAAGTGTCGGGCGCGTCAGCCGCCGGCCGGAGGGTCGGCCTCGAGGGCGGCGAGCTCGCGCGCGAAGTCTTGAGGGGAGGTAAACCCCTTGTGGACGCTGGCGTAGCGGACGTAGGCGACGGGGTCGAGCGCGCGCAGGGTGGCGAGTACCTCCGCGCCGACCGCGGCGCTGGAGACCTCGGTCCGGCCGAGGCCGCGCACGCGAGCCTCGATGCCCGCGACCGCGCGTGCCACCGCCTCGGGTGGTACGGCGAGGTTCGCGGTCGCCTTGTCGACGCCGCTGCGCAGCTTCACGCGGTCGAACGGTTCGGTGCCGCCGTTGCGCTTGCGCACGGTCAGCGCGCTGTGCTCGACGCGCTCGACGGTGGAGAAGCGCTGACCACAGGCGCGGCACGCCCGTCGCCGGCGGACGGCGGCGCCGCCGGCTGCGGGGCGCGAGTCCACGACCGAGTCCTCGTCGGCGTTGCAGTACGGGCAGCGCATCGGTGGCCTTTGTCGGGAGCGGGAAAATTTCTTCCTGTGGTTTTCGTTCGTCCGTCCACCGCGCTGTCCACCCCCGCCGGCGGCCGGTCCACCGGCGACGGGCGTCGTCCACAGCGCCGTCCACCACCCTGTCCACGGGGCCCACAGCATGTCGTGGTGGCGGCGCCGTGCCGTCCACAACCAGCCGGTGCGCGACCGTCGCGGACGGCGTGGCGGCGGCCTCGCGACGCGAGTACGGTGCCTCATCCGGTCAGGCGACCGCGACCGGGCACCACAAGATATTGTGTAGCACAGCAGCAAGCGCCTCCGCATCTTGCGAACGGTGCTTGACGGCGGCCGATTCATGCGGCAGGCTGTCCGGCGCATCGCACTGGCGGAATTACACGAGGGGAAGTCATGACAGGCACGCGGGGCGCGCAGCACAACGGCGGCAGCGACACGGCGACGGGCGGCCTGCGCGTCGACCGGTACTTCACCTCGGCCGGGGTGCATCCCTACGACGAGATCGCGTGGGAGCTGCGCGACGCGGTGATCAGCGACTGGCGCACCGGCGCGACCGCGTTCGAGCAGCGCGGCGTCGAGTTCCCCGTTGACTGGTCGCTCAACGCCACGACGATCGTCGCGCAGAAGTACTTCCGCGGCACGCTCGGCACGCCGGAGCGCGAGCGCAGCGTGAAGCAGATGATCGACCGCGTCGCCGACACGATCGCCGACTGGGGCAGGGCCGACGGCTACTTCGCCGACGAGGACTCGGCGGCGGCGTTCACCGACGAGCTCAAGCACCTGCTCGTGCGCCAGAAGATGGCGTTCAACTCGCCGGTGTGGTTCAACGTCGGCGTCCGCGAGGTCCCGCAGTGCTCGGCCTGCTTCATCCTGTCCGTCGAAGACACGATGGCCTCGATCCTCAACTGGTACGTCGAGGAGGGGACGATCTTCAAGGGCGGCTCGGGCTCGGGGGTCAACCTCAGCCGCATCCGCTCCTCGAAGGAGCAGCTCGCCGGCGGCGGCACCGCGTCTGGTCCGGTGAGCTTCATGCGCGGGGCGGACGCCTCCGCCGGGACGATCAAGAGCGGCGGCACGACGCGCCGCGCCGCGAAGATGGTCGTGCTCGACGTCGACCACCCCGACGTCGAGGAGTTCATCTGGTGCAAGAGCCGCGAGGAGGCCAAGGCGCGGGTGCTGCGCGAGGCCGGCTTCGACATGGACCTCGACGGCCTGGACTACGGCTCGATCCAGTACCAGAACGCGAACAACTCGGTGCGCGTCACCGACGCGTTCATGCAGGCGGTGCTCGACGGCCGCGACCACGCGCTGCGGGCCGTCACCACCGGAGAGACCCTCGCGACGTTGCCGGCCCGCGACCTGATGCGCCAGATCGCCCAGGCGGCGTGGGAGTGCGCCGACCCGGGCGTGCAGTACGACACGACGATCAACGACTGGCACACGCTGCCCAACGCCGGGCCGATCACCGCGTCCAACCCGTGCTCGGAGTACCTCAGCATCGACGACTCGGCGTGCAACCTCGCGTCGCTGAACCTGCGCCGCTTCGAGTTTGGCGGCGTGTTCGACGTCGAGGCGTTCCGCCGCGCGGTGGCGCTGACGATCCTCGCGCAGGAGATCATCGTCGGGAACTCGAGCTACCCCACCGACAAGATCGCGCGCAACGCCCACGACTACCGCCAGCTCGGCCTCGGCTACGCCAACCTCGGTGGCCTGCTGATGAGCCAGGGCCTGGCCTACGACTCCGACGAGGGCCGCGCCTGGGCGGCGGCGATCACGGCGCTGATGACCGGCCACGCCTACCGCACCAGCGCCGAGATCGCCCGCGCGGTGGGCCCGTTCGCCGGGTTCGCCGCCGACCGGGCCGGGATGCTGCGCGTGCTGCGCAAGCACCGCGTCGCGCTCACCGGCATCGACGCCGAGCTGGCACCGCCCAACATCCTGGCGGCCGCCCGCGACGCGTGGGACGAGGCCGTCACGCTGGCCGACGAGCACGGCGTGCGCAACGCCCAGGCGACGGTGCTCGCACCGACCGGCACGATCTCGTTCTTGCTCGACGCCGACACCACCGGCATCGAGCCCGATCTCGGCCTGATCAAGATGAAGAAGATGGTCGGCGGCGGCTCCATGCGGATCGTGAACCAGACCGTTCCGGTGGCGCTGGCCAAGCTCGGCTACCAGCCCGAGCAGGTCGAGGCGATCGTCGCCTACATCGACGAGCACGCCACCGCCGAGGGAGCCCCGGCGCTGCGACCCGAGCACCTGCCGGTGTTCGACTGCGCCATGGGCGAGCGCTCCATCGCGCCGACCGGCCACCTGAAGATGATGGCGGCCGCCCAGCCGTTCATCAGCGGGGCGATCTCCAAGTGCGTCGTGGGCGAGACCCTGCTTCCAACCGAGGACGGGCTGGTTCGCATCGAGTCGCTGCACCGTGGCGAGGCGCCCGACACCTTCCGCGACGAGATCATCGAGATCGCGTCGCTGGGCGGGACGCAGAAGACCAACGCCTTCTACTTCGGTGGCCCGCGCAAGGTCCGCGAGGTGGTGCTGCGCTCGGGTCACCGGGTCACGGGCACCGACAACCACCGCGTGCTCGTCGCGACCGAGGGCGGACCGGTGTGGCGCTACCTCGACGAGATCGAGCCCGGCGAGTACGTCGCCGTCCAGTACGGCGCCGAGCTGTGGGCGACGCTCCCGGCGCGCTTCGACGCCTTCACGCCGCCGGCGCCGTACGGCGCGCAGAAGCGGGTGACGGTCCCGGCCGAGATGACGACCGAGCTTGCGTTCCTGCTCGGCGCCTACGCCGCCGAGGGCCACACCACCCGGTCGAACTGGACGGTGACGATCACCAACGCCGACGAGGCGGTGCTCGAGCGGGTCCGGGCGGCGTGGGCGAGCGAGTTCGGCCTGGCGGCCCGCGTGCGGCAGGACGGCAAGTGCCCCGGCGTCGTGGTCTCGTCCAAGACCGTCGTCGCGTTCCTGGATTTCCTCGGCTGCGGCGACCGCGCCGCGGCCAAGCGCATCCCCGACGCGGTGCTGCGCTCGCCGCGGCCGATGGTGCTCGCGTTCCTCCAGGGACTGTTCCTCGACGCGTACGCGAGCCTCGGCACCATGCCGAAGCTCGCGATCTGCCTCGACGCGCCGAGGTTGCTCGACGACCTGCAGGCGGTGTTGACCAACCTCGGCGTCGTCCACGGCCGCATCGCGAAGTACAACCGCGCCTACGACAAGTCCTTCGACGAGGTCTACGCCGCCGGCGCCGCCGCGGGCCGTCTCGCCGACCTCGTGCCGTTCATGGAGGCGGCCAAGGCGGCCCGCGCCGCCGCCCTGCCCCGCATCGCGTCAACCCACGACACCGCCGACGTCGTTCCCGGCATCACCGGCCGGCAGCTGTACGACCTCATCCCCGCCGGCAACTCCGGCCGCAACGGCAACGGTACGGGCAAGGCAGCGCAGTGGCGGTTTCTCGTCGACGCGCGGAGCCGGCACGTCAGCCGCCGGACGATCGAGCGGTTGTCGGAAGACGGTGTCGCGCTGCCGGCGTGGTTGCAGTCCGTGCTCGACGACCGCCTGCACTTCAGTCCCGTCGAGACCGTCGCGGACGTCGGCGAGCGCGACGTCTACGACGTCTCGGTGCCCGCGACCCAGGCGTTCGTCGGCAACGGGATCGTTAACCACAACACGGTCAACGTTCCGGAGTCGGCGACCGTCGAGGACGTCGAGCAGATGTACATCGAGGGCTGGAAGCTCGGCCTGAAGGCGATCGCGATCTACCGCGACAACTGCAAGGTCGCCCAGCCGCTGTCCATCGAGAACAAGAAGGGCACCGTCGCCGCGGCGACCACCGAGGAGGCGGCCGCCCACGGCATGGTGCGACCCGCGCGCGACGCCTGCCCAAGCAGCGGCCGAGTCAGACGATCTCGTTCCAGGTCGGCGACGCCGAGGGCTACCTGACGGCGGGGAGTACCCCGGTGACGGGCTCGGCGAGATCTTCGTCAAGCTCGGCAAGCAGGGTTCGACCTTGTCGGGCGTCATGGACGCGCTCGCGATCAGCGTGAGTCTCGGCCTGCAGTACGGCGTGCCGCTGGAGGCCTACGTCAAGAAGTTCACGAACATGCGCTTCGAGCCGGCCGGCATGACCGACGACCCGGAGGTCCGCTTCGCCACATCGCTCGTCGACTACATCTTCCGGCGCCTGGCGATCGAGTACCTGCCCGTCGACAAGCGCAACGAGATGGGCATCTACACCGTCGAGGAACGCACGGCCGCCGCCGACGCCGGCCACCCCACCCTGGGCCGGCGCCGACGCCGGTCACCGACGCCACCGGCCAGACCGTCCTGCCGGTCGAGCGCTCACTGCCGGTCGACGACCTCTACGGCGACGCCCCGATGTGCTACCAGTGCGGCGTGAAGATGCGCCGCGCGCCGGCTCCTGCCACGCCTGCGAGTCCTGCGGCACCACGAGCGGCTGCACTGATGTGAAGGGACGGACTGTCGTCGCGTACCAGGTTGACGGGCCATACTCGCGGCATGGAGCCCGAGTCAGCGGAATATCCGTCGCCATGACTGTGGACCGGCAGGCCATCGTCGGGACGCTGGGCGACGTCCTGTGTCTCGTCGCGGTGGTCGTCGTTCGGGGCGCGCACCTCTATGACGAGAAGTTCGACGAGAACCTCGATGGCCCTCGTTGGTCGTGCTGGGCGCGTTCGCGACGAGTGCCGTCAACGAGAAGTGGCGGGGGCTGGTATGGCCTTCGCTCTGCTTGCCTTGGCGCTCGTCATCTTCGTCGCCGCGCACCCGGACGATACCTGTGTCTTGGGATGCGGACCGTTCTAGGTGCCCGTTAGCATCTCGTGCGGCCGAGCCGCTCCGCTGGTCGGGCTTGGCCCGCTGTACCCGGCAAGATGCTCCTCCGGCGGCGACCGGAGGCATCCGCGAACAACCGGCGACCAGCACTATGCCTTGCGCTGCTGACGCTTTGCGTCGCGTGGATGCTGTTCGAGCGGAGGCCGCGTCCGCGCACGGCGAGTGCGTCGGTCGCGAGCGAGCGCAGGTGAATGTGCGTTTCGCCGAGTGAGGGGCAGACGATCGCTGGGTCGGTGCCGGTCAAGTTCGTCCTCGCGGAGCGCGGCTGCGACGTCGCGTTCGAGGTCATCATCGACGGTCGCGAGTACGCACCGATGAATAGTCCCTACGGCCCTGACAACGAACCAGCGGTCTACGCCCCGATACGTGGCAGTCAACCTGGCGGGCGTCTGACGTTCGCCGGTTGCGGCAGTGGTCCGCGAGTGTGGCGGGGAACCGTTGACTTGCCGCCGGGGCAGCACCGACTGCGCCTCTCGGGTTGCCCGCAGGGCACGAACGTCGCGAGTGCCTACAGCAGCCGCGCAAGGTTGTCCGCTTTTCCGTCGCCGAGAAGGCGGGTGACGCGTCTTCTTTCAGGCAGGCGCGCGCCTGGACACCGGCGTTCCACTGTCGGCCGGTGTCGCCGCGTTGTCCGCAGTGCTGGCAGGCACGGTGCTACTGCGCGGAGCGCGTCAACTCGCACGCTGAGCACGACGAGGCGAAGGTCGCGCCGCCGCGCACGGGCGGCAGGACTCGTGTCGGACCGGCGCCACCCCGGGTGCGTGGCCGACGAGGAGCAACACGGACCGCGACCGATGGCGGAACTCGTGGGCACCGGCCGGCGTCACACCGGCATGACGAATCTTCTTCCGCTGCGCCGGTGGCTGCTCGTGCTCGTCGTGGCGGCGAGCTTGCTGCCGCTGAGCGCGGGGCGGGCGTACGCCTGCTCGTGCGCGTACGGCGGCCCCGGCGAGATGCTGGCCCGCAACGACGCCGCCTTCATCGGCTCCGTCGCGGACATCCGCGGCGCCGGCTTGGGCCGGCAGGTCTGGACCTTCGCCGTGGAGCGCTGGGTCAAGGGTGACCTCGGACCGACGGTGGAGGTCAAGTCGGCGTCGAGCGGCGCGTCGTGCGGCTTCGAGCTGGCGCGTGGCAGTTCACGAACATGCGCTTCGAGCCGGCCGGCATGACCGACGACCCGGAGGTCCGCTTCGCCACATCGCTCGTCGACTACATCTTCCGGCGCCTGGCGATCGAGTACCTGCCCGTCGACAAGCGCAACGAGATGGGCATCTACACCGTCGAGGAACGCACGGCCGCCGCCGACGCCGGCCACCCGCACCCGGGGCCGGCGCCGACGCCGGTCACCGACGCCACCGGCCAGACCGTCCTGCCGGTCGAGCGCTCACTGCCGGTCGACGACCTCTACGGCGACGCCCCGATGTGCTACCAGTGCGGCGTGAAGATGCGCCGCGCCGGCTCCTGCCACGCCTGCGAGTCCTGCGGCACCACGAGCGGCTGCAGCTGATGTGAAGTGACGGACTGTCGTCGCGTACCAGGCCGAGTACGGGCCATACTCGCGGCATGGAGCCCGAGTCAGCGGTGTATCCGTCGCCATGACTGTGGACCGGCAGGCCATCATCGGGACGCTGGGCGACGGCCTGTGTCTCGTCGCGGTGGTGGTGGTTCGGGGCGCGCACCTCTATGACGAGAAGTTCAACGAGAACCTCGGGATGTTCTACACGACCGCGTTGGTCTTGCTGGGCGCGGCGCTTGCCTTAGTGCTCGTCATCTTCGTCGCCGCGCACCCGGACGATACCTGCGTCTTGGCATGCGGACCGTTCTAGGTGTCCGTTAGCATCTCGTGCGGCCGCGCCGCTCCGCTGATCGAGCACGAGGCCCGCTGTATCCGGCAAGATGCTCCTCCGACGGCGACCGTAGGCATCCGTGACAACCGGCGACCAGCACTATGCCTTGCGCTGTTGACGCTTTGCGTCGCGTGGATGCTGTTCGGAGCCGAGGGCCGTCCGCGCATGGCGGTTCCTGCGTCGGTGGTGAGCGAGCGCAGGTGAATGTGGTGTCGCCGAGTGAGGGGCAGACGTTCGCTGGGTCGGTGCCCGTCAAGTTCGTCATCGCGGAGCCCGGCTGCGACGTCGCGTTCGAGGCCATCATCGACGGTCGCGAGTACGCACCGATGAATAGTCCCTACGGCCCTGACAACGAACCAGCGGTCTACGCCCCGATACGTGGCAGTCAACCTGGCGGGCGTCTGACGTTCGCCGGTTGCGGCAGTGGTCCGCGAGTGTGGCGGGGAACCGTTGACTTGCCGCCGGGGCAGCACCGACTGCGCCTCTCGGGTTGCCCGCAGGGCACGAACGTGGCGAATGCCTACAGCAGCCCCAAGGTGGTCCGCTTTTCCGTCGCCGAGAAGGCGGGTGACGCGTCTTCTTTGCCTGACACCGGCGTTCCACTGTCGGCCGGTGTCGCCGCGTTGTCCGCAGTGCTGGCAGGCACGGTGCTACTGCGCGGAGCGCGTCAACTCGCACGCTGAGCACGACGAGGCGAAGGTCGCGCCGCCGCGCACGGGCAGCAGGACTCGTGTCGGACCGGCGCCACCCCGGGTGCGTGGCCGACGAGGAGCAACACGGACCGCGACCGATGGCGGAACTCGTGGGCACCGGCCGGCGTCACACCGGCATGACGAATCTTCTTCCGCTGCGCCGGTGGCTGCTTGTGCTCGTCGTGGCGGCGAG
>JAUJMS010000003.1:35846-57818 GCA_030446745.1 Egibacteraceae bacterium
GAGGAAGCGGCGATTTTCCTCTCCGTCGACGAGGACGGGACGGCGTCGGGCGGACTGTGCTCGACCCTTGACGCCGACGTCCTACGGGCGTACCTGCGACCGCAACGGGCGCAGCCCGGAGCGAAAGCGACGACCGTGGTCGCTGGCGGCGCCAGCGGTGTCTACCTGTGGCTGTTCGACGACCGCGGCGGGCTCGTCGGATCGGTCGACCACGCTCGCGACGACCAGCTCGAGGACTTCGACGTGTGCCCCGGTGGCAGGCGTGCCGTCGAGCTGTGGGAACGCCGGGTCGTCGTGCGCGACCTCGCGACGCTGCGCCCCGCAAAGACCGTGCGGGTGCCGGGCGACGTCGACGAGGTGTCCTGCCGCAGTCGCAAGGCCGGCGACGTGGTCGTCGCCCTGCGCGACAACGCAACGGGGAACTTCCGCGCGATCGCCCCGCTGGATGACCTCGACCGGCCGCTCGTCAGCGGCGACTGGGTGGCCCTCGAGGTCGCCGGCGACGACGTGCTCGCGACCGTCGGACGGGAGCACACCGAGTTGCAGCGCCTGTCCGTGCGAACCGGCGCCCGAAAGATCCTGCATCGCGCTGAGGACGACTCCGGAGCGGTGCTCTCCGTGGAGCCGTCGATCGAGGGATTTGTGGTCAGCCCCGACGGACGCCGCGTGGCGTTCGAGGTGACGCACTACCCGCAGGGTGCGCCGAGGAGCAGCGAGGTCTTCGTCTACCGGATCGACGACGGCCGACTGCTGGGCAGCGCCACCTTCGCCGTCGAAGGCGCCGATCTGCGCTGGCTGGACGACCAGCGGCTGGTGCTCACCAGCTACGGGCACGCCCCGCTGGTGCTCGACGCCGACGGGTTAGCGGTGCAGGCGGAGCTGCCGGAGGCCGCTGACTGGGCCGCGGTGGCAGCGAAGCGTGGGCGACTCATGGGAATGGACGGCCCGCGACTGTCTGCGGTGAAGCCGTCCACCGGCGAGGTGTCCGTCCTCGCGACCGTGCCGACGCAGTTCACCCGCTGGATCGAGCGCCTCCCGCAGCCGCTGCGTGTCTCGTCGAAGGTACCGAGCGCCAGCGACGAAGCGGTTGCGGTCGCCGATGCGGCGGACGCGCCACGCCCGCCGTCGTCAACTCCGACATCTGCCGACGGCGGGCGCACGCCATGGCTGGCTGCGAGCGCGGCAGCCGGGCTCGCGCTGGCCGTGACGGTGGCCGGCGTGCGCAGGCGCCGGCAGCGCGACGGCGGCCCGCAGCCCGCCGCCCTGGACCGCTGACCGCGTCGTCGGGCGCAGCCGAGTTACGCCTCTGCTGGGAAGGCAAGCACCTCGGCGACCGGTAGCACCAAGCCTGGCAGCAACGGCGTGGTGAGCATGTCGCCAGGGCGGAAGCTTTCCGGTTCGCCGTACCAGCGTTCGCCCGCGAGCCGCGAGACGAGCACGACGTCACGGTCGAGGTCGACGAACCAGAACTCGGCGGTCGCCTCGCGCGCGTAGCGGGCGCGCTTCGGTCCCATGTCGTAGGCCTTCGTCGACGGCGAGGACACCTCGACGACGAGTTCCGGCGCGTCGGTGATCGACACGGTGTCGGTGAGCACGCGGCCCGGGGCGAGCAGCACCACGTCGGGTTCGAGATGCGCGCCGACGATGTCGACGTTGGCTCCCGGCAGCACGTAACCGCCGTGCGTGGTCGTCCACTCATGCAGCCGAGCGAAGATCTCGCCGACGACCCACTGGTGGCGCACCCGCGCCGCCGGGGTCACGTAGAGCACCCCGTCGATGATCTCGCGCCGTTGGCCGTCGTCCGGGAAGTCGTCGAGATCCGCCACGGTGTAGTGGCGTTCCGCCCGCACCTCCATCGCCGCACCTCCCGCGTCATCCCGTCGGTGTACCGGCACGGTACCCACGTCGGTCAGCCGGCGCCCGGCGCGGTGTGTCACACCGCGTGCACGTGATGCGTCCGAACGGGGAAGGACACGGCCATGGGCAGACTCGACGCGCGCAACCCGTCCTTGTGGGTCGCCACGACCCCCGCGACCTCCTACCCTCCGCTCGACCCTCCGCTCGACGTCGACGTCGCGGTGGTCGGCGGCGGCATCACCGGCCTGACCACCGCCTACCTGCTGCAGCGCGACGGCATGTCGGTGGCGGTGCTGGAGGCCGGGCGCGTGGCTGCGGGCACCACCGGCTTCACCACCGCGAAGATGACGTCGCTGCACACGCTGACCTACGCCGAGCTGATCGCGCGCCACGGCGAGGACAAGGCGCGCCAGTACGGGGCAGCCAACGAGGCGGCGATCGCGCAAGCCGAGGCGATCGTCGACGAGCTGCGCATCGACTGCGACTGGGAGCGGCGCACCGCCTACACGTACACCGTCGATCCGGGCCAGGTCGGTCGGATCGAGGCGGAGGTCGACGCCGCCGTCCGATTGGGGCTGCCGGCGTCGCTGGTCACCGACACGCCGCTGCCGTACCCCGTCGCCGCCGCCGTGCGGTTTGATCACCAGGCGCAGCTGCACCCGCGGCGCTACGTCCTTGCGCTTGCGGAGGCGGTCGCGGCCGCCGGTGGGCGGGTCCTCGAACAGACCCGCGCCGTCGCGGTGCACGAGGGCGGCGAGCGGGTGCGCGTCGACACGGAACGCGGCGCGGTGACCGCGGGGGCGGTGGTGGTCGCGACCCTGCTGCCGTTCACCGACCTCGGCGGCTTCTTCGCCAAGACGCATCCGAACCGGTCCTACGCGCTGGCGGTGCGCATCGACGGCGAGGCGCCCGACGGCATGTTCATCAGCGTCGACGAGCCGACCCGTTCGATCCGCCCCGCGGTCATCGACGGTGCGCCCGGGCTGGTGCTCGCCGGCGGCGGCCACAAGACCGGCCATGGCGACCCGGCGCGGCAGTACGCCGAGCTGGAAACGTGGGCACGGTCGACCTTCCCGGTCCGCGACGTGGCGTACCGCTGGTCGGCGCAGGACTACTTGCCCGTGGACGGGGTGCCCTACGTCGGCCGTTCGCCGCGCCGGCACCGCACCTACGTCGCGACGGGCTTCAAGAAGTGGGGCCTGAGCAACGGCACCGCTGCGGCGATGATCCTCGCCGACGACCTCGCCGGCCGGCGCAGCCCGTGGGCGCCGGTCTTCGACGCGACGCGGATCGAGGTCAGCGTCTCGTCGGCCAAGACCTTCGTCAGCGAGAACCTCGACGCGGGCAAGCGGCTGGTCAGCGGCTACGCCGAGCGCCTCCACCTGCCGCCGGTCACGTCACTCGGGCCGGGGGAAGGCGGCATCGTCGACGCCGGCGACCGTGACGTCGCCGCCTACCGCGACCCGGATGGGACGCTGCACGCGCTGAGCCCGGTGTGCACCCACATGGGCTGCACCGTCACGTTCAACCCGGCGGAGAAGTCGCCGCCGCCGAAGTCGCCGCCGCCGAAGTCGCCGCCGCCGAAGTCGCCGCCCCCGCCGCCGCCGCCGCCGCCCCAGCCGGCGCCGCCCCACCCGGCGCCGAAGCCCGGGCCCCAGCCGCCGCTGAAGATCGAGCCGATGAGCATCGCGTCGAAGAAGCCGAAGCCGCCGAAGCCGCCGTAGTAGCCGCCGGCCCAGGGACCGTAGTACGCGGGCGTGTCCCAGTACGGGCGTGACCGGCCGCCGACGGTGACCTGGCGGAAGCCCGGCTCGTCGCCCGCCTCGACCCGCACGGCGTCGGCCTGGCACGCCGGCACCTCACGCGGGGCGCCTCCTGGCGGCGTCCACGCAACGTCGCGGGCGGACGGGCCGTGGGTCGGGTCGAAGAAGCACGGGGGACGGTGTTCGGGCAGCGGGCGACCCGCAAGGCGTGCCTCGGCGCAGGCGACGGCGAAACGGCCCTGCTCCAGCGCCGCGGTGACCTCGGCGAGGTCGGCGGGGCGCTTGGCCCGATCGAAGGCGTCGCGCGCCCGCACGTAGTGCCCGATTGCGGTGTCGTAGTCCTGGCGCGCCTCGGGGTGGCTGCCCGGCATCTGCAGTTGTGCGTCGAGGTCGTAGAGCGTGTTGCCCAGCGACGTGAGATCCTCGCGCGCGACCTCCCGCACCTCGTCGAGCTCCTGGCGCTCGCGCCGGCGGCGGCGCACGACGGTGAACAGCGCGAACGCGCCGCCGCCGAGCAGCAGGATCGGCACCAGGCCGAACCCGGACCCCCCCGACCCTGCCCCCGTGCGCGCGTCGGCGGTCGCGTCGAGGCGACCGACGAAGTCGTTGAGCACCGCGGCGGTGACCGCGTCCGCGTCCGCTGTCGCGGCGGCGTCGGCCGCGGCCGGCGCCTGCCCACGCCCGAACGGCGTGTTCGCGGTGGCCCCCGCGCGCAACTGTTGACCGACGACGACGGCGTAGGTGCCGGTGCGCCCGACGCCCTCGCCGACCATGCGCAGCACCTCGTCGACGTCACCGCCGGCTTCGCTCGCGGCCGCCGCGGGCAGCACCGCGATATACACCGGACCGATGTCGGCGGCGGCGATGCGCTGGCGCAGCGCATCGACCTCCGACGGCGTGAGCGGCGCCTCGGCCGCCGGGTCGACGTAGACGTTCGAGCTGCGCAGCGCCTCCGCGGCGCGGGGAATGACGCCGGTCTCGGCGGCGACCGCACGGCCGCCGCCCGCCACCGTCGCCAGCGCCGCGAGCAACGCCGCGACCGCGAGGAGCAACACCCGCGCCGACGCATCGCGGCATGGCGCCGCGCTGCCTGCTGGCCTGCCGTACTCGGTTGACGTCATCGAAGGTCCTGTACGCCGGCCGCGGCGGCTGGTCGCCGGCGTCGCTGAAGGGTACCCGTGCGCCGCAGACCCCACCGCCGCCCCGCCGGCGCCCGGACGGCGTCACGGAGCGACGCAGAAGCGAAACACCGTGTCGGCGAGCATGCGCAGCCCCGCCGCGAACCCGTCGACGGGGATGCGCTCGTCGTCGCCGTGGAACAGCTCGGCGAACGGCGGCCCGTCGGGCGGCAGGCGCACCGGCGTGAAGCCGTAGCAGGTCGCGCCGAGCCGCGACCAGTAGTGGGCGTCGGTGAAGCCAGGGATGACGCTCGGGACGGCGACGGCGCCGGGATGGTGCTCGGCGACAACCGCCGCGACGGTGGCGAACAGCTCGGTGTCCGGCGTCGCGGCCGTCGGCGCGCGACCGTCGCCGACCAGCTCCAGTGTCACGCCGCGGCCGGCCAGCGCCTGCAGCTCGGCAAGCAGCTGCGCGGCGCTGGAGCCGACCGCCACGCGCCCGTCGAGCTCGGCGTGCGCCGCGCCGGGGATGACGTTGATGCGCGAGCCGGCGCGCAGCATCGTCGGTGTCGCGGTGTTGCGCAGGATCGCGTCGAGCATCCGCGCGGTCGGTGCGGGGACGACGGTGTCGAGCAGCGGGCCGGACAGGCGCGGGTGCAGGAGCAGCGGCATGACGCCGCGGGCGGGCTGCGGCAGCGCCGCCGCCAGCGCGGCCACGAAGCGCTCGACCTCGGGGGAGCGGTGCAGCGGCAGCCGGGTCCGGCCGACCCGGGCGAGGAACCGCGCCAGCGTCACGACCGCGTTGTCGCGCCGCGGCATGCTGCCGTGGCCGCTCGGGCCGGTCGCCGTCGCGCGGATGCGGCACACCCCCTTCGCGGCGACCTGCACCGGGTAGACGGGGCGGCCGGCGACGTAGACCGGGAAGCCGCCGACCTCGCCGAGCGCGTAGCCGGCGCGCACCATGTCGGGATGCTCGGCGACGAGCCAGGCGCTGCCCTGCGCGCAGCCGTCCTCCTCGTCGGCGACGCCGGCGAAGACGACGTCGCGGCGCAGCGACGCCCCGCTGGACGCGAGCAGGCGGAGCACGACCATGCTCATCGCGGCCATGTGCTTCATGTCGATTGCGCCGCGACCCCACACCGCCCCGTCGGCGACGACGGCGGCGAACGGCGGGTGGGTCCACCGCGCTGCGTCCGCAGGGACGACGTCGAGGTGCGCGTTGAGCAGCAACGGTGGCTCGCCGCCGCCCGCGAGCCGCGCGACGACGTTGGACCGCCCGTCGACTCCGGCGAGCACCTCGCCCGGCACGCCCGCCTGCGACAGCCACCGCGCGACGAAGTCGGCGCACGCCGCCGCGCGCAGCAGCTCGACGGCGTCGTCGGTCTCGCGCGTCCAGTCGACGGACGTCAGCAGCGCGTGCCGTGGCGCCCGGGTCAGGCGAGCAGCTCCAGCACGCGCTCCGGCGGGCGCCCGACGACGGCCCGGTCGCCCTTGATGACGATGGGTCGCTCGATGAGGACGGGGTGCGTCGCCAGCGCGTCGAGGACCTCGTCGCGGTCGGCCGATGTCAGACCGAGTTGCGCGTAGAGCGGCTCGTTCGTGCGCGTGATCGCGCGCGGGTCGTCGGTGCCGAGCAACGCGAGGACGCGCTCGAGCTCCTTTCGCGATGGCGGCGTGTCGAGGTAGCGCACGACCGCGACGTCGACAGCACGCTCGTCGAGCAGGCTGCACGCGTCGCGGCACTTCGAGCAGCTGGGGTTCCACCACATCGTGACCGTCGCCATGCCGGGAGTCTGTCGCAGCTGGGCGCCGCGACCAAAAACGCTTGCTGATGTTTATCGTGCGCTAGCGAAGGTATACAGTGGGGGTTGTCCGACACCCATCTGGAAGGAACCGCCGTCTCATGGCCATCTCGACATCCCAGCTGCTGTCCGAGCTGAACACCCTGCTGCGCCTGACCCAGACCGAGGCCGTCATCGCCTCGACCCGCGTGGCCCAGGCAAGCAGCCCCGCCATCGCCCGCGAGCTGTCGCGCAACGCGGAAGAGGCCCGTCGGCGCACCCGCCAGCTCAGCGACGCCATCCGCGACCTCGGCGGCGTGCCGAACGTCGTCGCGGCCGCCGTCGGTCGTGTCGGCGCGCTGGCCAAGACGCAGCTCGAGCAGGGCCAGACCCTGACCGACGCGCTGCTCGGCGACCTCGCCCTCGAGCACGAGCTGCGTGACCGCGCCCACCTGCTCAAGCTGCTGGCCGAGAGCGCGTCGAACCAGAAGCTCGCGCGGCTCGCCCAGCGGATCGTGGACGACCACGCCGAGACGATCGGCTGGATCGAGACGCGGCTCGCCGAGGTCGCCGTCGGTGGCCCGGCGGCGATCCGGCCCACGCCGGTGCAGGCGACCGTCGGGGTCGTGCGCCGGCTCGCGTCGCTGCCCGTCCGCCAGGCCGCCGCGGGGCTCAACCGCGCCGCGAACAAGCTCGGCGACGTCCGGCGCCAGACCGGCGAGGTCATCGACACCAACGTCGAGCGCGCGTCGCAGCTTCGCAACGCAGCCGGGGAGATCTTCACGTCCGGCCGCGACGCGGCGCTGGAGCGCACGGAGCGCGTCGCTCGCGAGGACGGCGCCACGAAGACCGCCGAGGCGGTGCACGACACCCGCGCGGACCTCGGGGCGCTGCGCGCCGACGAGCTGCCGATCCGCGGCTACGACGGGCTGAACGTCGCCGACGCGGCGAGCCAAGTCGAGGACCTGGACGACCCGGCCGACGTCCGCGCGGTGCTGGCGTTCGAGACGGTGAACAAGAACCGCAAGCGCGTCGTGGACGCCGCCCAGCGTCGGCTCGAGACCCTCGCCGCCGAGAAGGCAGGGACGGCGCCGGTTGCGACGGCGACGACGTCCAAGCCGAAGGCGCGGCGCGTGACCCCCAAGCGAGCGGAGCTGCGCGAGCTGACCGTCGAGGAGCTGCGCGAGCGCGCCGGCGACGCCGACGTGAGCGGCCGCTCGTCGATGAACAAGGACGAGCTGGTCGACGCGCTCAGCTAAGCCCCACTCGCGACACCCGACGCCGCCTCCCGCTGACCGCGGGGGGCGGCGTCGTCGTCGCTAGAGTCGCGTGCCATGAGCACCGTCGCGCGCGTCGAGCTGCACCACTTCGCCGCACCGCTGCCGCGCCCGTTCCGGCCGAGCTGGCTGCCCGGCTACCCGCAGACCCAGAACCGTGCGACGCTGATCCGCATCGTCACCGACGACGGCGTCGAGGGCTGGAGCGCGGGACCGGCGATCGGGCGCGAGCGGGCAGGACTCGGCGAGCTCGTCGCGCCGTACCTGCTCGGCGAGGACGCCACCGACATCGACGGGATTCAGCAGCGGCTGCGCGAGATCGGCTACATCGGCTGGCGCAACTGGTGGATCGAGCCGGCGTTCTGGGACATCAAGGCGAAGCTGGCCGGCGTCCCGGTGTGGCGCCTGCTCGGTGGCAGCGGCGACCCGCCGACGGTGCGGCTGTACGCGTCCGCCGGCGAGCTGCGCACTCCGCGCGAGCACGTTGCGTTCGCCGAGCGCCGGGCCGCCGAGGGCTTCGGCGGCGTCAAGCTGCGCGTCCACGCCGACGAGGCGACCGACGTCGCGTGCGCGACGACCACCGCGCGGGCGGTCGGCGACAGGGTGCGCGTCGGCGTCGACGCGAACCAGGGCTGGCGCGTCACCGCCGTCGCCGACGCCCCGCTGTGGGACCTGCCGCGGGCGCGGCGCTTCGCCGACGCATGCGCCGACGCCGGAGTGTCGTGGGTCGAGGAGCCGCTGGCGATGGACGCCTGGGACGCCCAGGCGGCGCTCGTCGCCGACGCTCGCGTCCCGATCGCCGGCGGCGAGCTGCACACCGGCGGCTACGCCGAGCTGGCGATGATGGCGCACCGCCGCTGCTACGACGTCTTCCAGCCGGACGCCGTGTTCACCGGCGGCATCGCGCAGACGTTCCGGCTCATCGGGCGGCTGCGCGAGCTCGGGCTGCGCTACACACCCCACACCTGGACCAACGGCGTCGGCTTCGCGGTCAACCTCCAGCTGTTCGCGGCGTCCGGGTCCGCGGCCAGCGAGCTGCTCGAGTATCCGCTCGACCCGCCAGGGTGGGTGCCGGAGGCGCGCGACGCGATGCTCACGCAGCCGTTCCTCTCCGACCGCGGCACCCTGCGCGTGCCCGACACGCCGGGACCGGCGTCACGGTGGACACCGCGGCGTTGCAGCGGTGGGGGCGGCGCTTCTTCGTGATGGACCGCAAGCGGCTCGTCGCCTTTGCGCTGCGCGACCGCGGCATGCGCGCGGCGCTCGAGATCGACCGCGCCCGCAAGGCGCGCCGCCGCGCCGCGCGCTGATCAGGCGACGGCGTCCGCGTCCAGCGCGACGTCGGCCCAGATGCGCTTGCTGGCTGCCAGCTGCTCGCAGCCCCAGTCGGCGGCGAGGGCGTCGACGAGCACCATGCCGCGGCCGCCCTCGGCCTGGTCGGCCTCCACGTAGCGCACGGTCGGGCACAGCAGGCTGCCGTCGACGACGTCGATGCGCAGCCGCGACGCGTCGGCGGTAACCGTCAGCTCCACGGCGGTGCCGGCGTGGCGCACCGCGTTGGTGACCAGCTCGCTGACGAGCAGGGCGGTGAGGTCCGTGGCCCCCTCGAGCTGCCAGATCGTCAACATCGCGGAGACGAAGTCGCGGGCGAGCCGGGCCGACTCGGGCACAGGGTCCAGCGTGATGGACGCGGCGAGCTGCTCGTCGCTCGGCGCGCCCGACGCGGCCTGCGTGGTCAGCGCGAGCAGGGCGATGTCGTCGTCGTTGTCGTAGCCGTGCCCCAGGGCGGTGAGCACCCGATCGCACAGCTGGTGCGGCGTCAGTCCGGGCGCGCTCACTGCGTCGCGCAGGCGGCGCAGACCGTCGCCGAGCGTGCGGGTGCGTCCCTCGACGAGCCCGTCGGTGTAGAGCAGCAGGCTCGTCCCCGGCGGCAGGGTGACCGTCGCGGTGGTGTAGGCGCAACCCCCGACTCCCAGCGGCAGGCCCGGTTCGACGCCGAGCAGCTCCGCGGCCCCCGCGGCGTTGATCACCAGTGGCGGCGGGTGCCCGGCCGAGGTGATGACCAGCGTGCGAGTCTGCGGGTCGTAGACGGCGTAGACGCAGGTCGTCAGCTGCAGCCCGCCGAGCGTCTGCACGACGCGGTCGAGCCTGGTCACCAGCGCCGCAGGCGGGTGGTTCTCCAGCGCGTAGGCGCGTACCGCGGTGCGCAGCTGTCCCATGATCGCGGCCGCGTGGACCCCATGTCCCATGACGTCGCCGACGACGAGCCCCACCTTGCCGTCGGGCAGCGGGATGACGTCGTACCAGTCGCCGCCGACCTCCGTGTCGATGGTGCTGGGCAGGTAGCGCGACGCGAGCGCCATCCCGTCTGGCTGAGCCAGGACCTCCGGCAGCAGACTGTGCTGGAGCGTGACGGCGACGTCACGCTCGCGCGCGTAGCGCAGGGCGTTGTCGACGGCGAGCGCGGCGCGTCGCGCGAGCTCCTCGGCGAGCGTGAGGTCCCCCGCGCTGTACGGCGCACCGCTGGTGCGCGCGACGGTGATCGCGCCGAGGGTGCGACCGCGCGCCTTGAGCGGCACCGCGATGCCGCTGCGCAGGCCGAGGCCGCGCAGGGCCGTCAGGCGCTCCTCGCTGTTCGCGACGGCGGAGAGCACCTCGTCGGGAACGTCCGCGAACCGTTGGCTCGTGCCGGTGCGCAGCGCGGCGCCGGCGCCGTGGGGGTCCTCCAGCGTGGCGGGGAACCGTTCGAGCAGCTCGGTCAGCGTGCGCTCGGCGTTCGGGTCCCGTGCGACGACGCTCACGAGCTGCACGCGCCCGTCGTCGTCGAGCAGGTGGATGGCGCACCACTCCGCCAGCCCGCCGACCGCGAGTTCGGCGACGGTTCCCAGGGTCTGGCGGTAGTCGAGCGAGGCGGCCAGGCGGTCGCTGGCTTCAGCGAGGAAGTTGAGTCGGAAGCGCGAGCGCTCGGCGGCGGCGCGCGCCTCGCGCTCGGCCTCGTATCGGCGCGAGCGCGCGAGCGCCTGGGCGATCTGCAGCCCCATCGCCGTGGCCGCTTCGCGCTCCGCGGGGTCGAAGCGGTGGATTTGCGGGAAGCCCAGCTCGAGCACGCCGACGGTGCGTGCCTCCGCCGTCAGCGGCAGCGCCGCGCACGCCTCCCGGTCGATCGCCGCGTCGCCGACGTCGGGGAAGCGCTCCCGGGTCTCGGCGGCCGATGCCAGCCACACCGGCGTGCCGCTGCGCGCCGCCTCGGCGCTCGGCAGCGCGGCGTCGACGCTCCAGTGCTCCCAGCGTGTCAACGCCGCCG
This sequence comes from Egibacteraceae bacterium, assembly GCA_030446745.1. Taxonomy (GTDB): domain Bacteria; phylum Actinomycetota; class Nitriliruptoria; order Euzebyales; family Egibacteraceae; genus JAUJMS01. The sequence continues at coordinate 46,947 of JAUJMS010000003.1, forward strand.
CCGGCCAGCCGACCGCGGCGAGCAGGCGCAGCTGGGCACCGTCGTCGTCGAGCAGCGCCAATGCACCGCTGGTCGCGCCGAGCGCGTCCAACCCCTGGTCCACGACGACGGCGGCGACCTCGCCCGGGCTGACGGCCTGGGACAACGCCGCCGTGATGGCGTGCTGGCTGCGCAGCGTCGCGACCGCCCGTTCGGCGTCGAGGCGCGCCGCGCGCTCCTGCTCGACGGCGGTGCGCAGGCCGATCTCGGTCGTCGCCGCGGCGGCGAGCGTCCGCAGGATTGCGAGCTGGTCGTCGGTCCACGTCCGCGGCCGGAGATCGACGACGCAGAAGGTGCCGAGCACGTGACCGTCGACGCTGCGCAACGGGAACCCCGCCCACGCGGCGACCCCCATGCCCGCCACCGCCGGGTTGTCGCGGGTGCGCTCGTCGCTGCGAGCGTCGGCCACGACGAGCGGCTCACCGCTCGCGACGACGTACTGGCAGAACGAGTGCGACACCCGGGTCTGGCGTTCGGACGCGGTGGCCGCGTTCACACCGATGCAGCTTTTGAAAAACGACCGCTCCTCGTCGACGAGCGTCACGAACGCGAGCGGCGCCTCGAGCAGCGTCGCCGCGAGCGTGGCGAGCCGGTCGAACGGCTCCTCGGCCGGCGTGTCGAGCAGCCCGGTCGCCGTCACCGCCGCAAGGCGCGCGGGATCGTGCAGCGGGGGAAGGGCCGGCGCCGTCATCGCGGCCGAGTCTAATTCGACCGACGACGGCACCAACCGGCGGGGCGAGGCAGGCGCCGCGGCGATGCCTGGGGAGAAGGTGACGATGGAACGCGCGGCGACGCTGAGCGCGTGCGGTCGCTACCGCTACGCGCTACGCCGGCGGTGGGGCGCCGGTCCGCTGGCCACGTGGGTGCTGCTCAACCCGTCGACGGCCGACGCGGCGCACGACGACCCCACCGTGCGTCGCTGTGTCGCCTTCGCGCGGCGCTGGGGCTTCGCCGCGATCGACGTGGTCAACCTGTTCGGTCTGCGCTCCTCGGACCCTGCCGTGCTCGTCCGCCATCGGGACCCGGGGGGCCCCGGCAACGACGCCGCGGTGCGCGCGGCGGTGCGCGCCGCCGCGGTCACCGTCGTCGCCTGGGGCAACCGCGGTGGGCTGGCGGGGCGCGACGCCGTCGTCCTGGCGCAGCTCGGAGCCGACGTCGTGTGCCTGGGCCTAACCCGCGACGGCCGGCCGCGTCACCCGCTGTACGTGCCCGCCGCGACGCGGCCGCTGCCCCTGCGCGACGCCGTCGCGGCGCACCACGCAGTGCCGGCAGGAATCCACCGTCTCCGCGGCGAACTGTCGGGTTGAGCGCTCGGCGTCCGCCGGAGCGCCCGACCGTTCGAGGAGTTCGCAATGCGTCGCACCGCTGTCCTGCTGGTCCTCGGCCTGCTCGTCGCCGGGTTGAGGACCGTCTCCCCCCGATCGATTCGCCCGGCGTCGGCGGCCGCATGATGACGGTCAACGGGCAGCCGCGGTTCTACGTCACGGGCGCCAAGGGCCTGACGATCTACGACGTCACCGACCCGGCGCTGCCGCGACTGATCGGCCACCTGCCGCTGCCCCACTTCCAGAACGAGGACGTCGACGTCAGCGAGGACGGCAGCCGCGTCATCATCTCGAGCGACACCGTCGGCGCCTCGCCGGGCGGGCGCCGGCACCGGGGTGCGCATCATCGACACCAGCGACCCGGCGAACCCGAAGCACGCGGGCTTCATCGGCAGCAGCAACCACACGACGACGTGTGCGGACGCCAAGTGCGAGTGGCTCTACGGCTCCGGCGGCAAGTCTTCGACGCCCGCGACCCCGCCAAGGTCGTCGACACCGGCCAGTCGGCGCGGCGCACTGGGTCGCCGACGCCAAGGGCACCGAGTACGTGTACTCCGTCGACTACGCCCGCGGCATCGACATCCTGAAGTTCAACCGCAGCAAGCCGGTGCCGACCGCGGCCGAGTTCGAGGCGTCGTGGCTTGCCAACCTCGGCAAGGTCGGCCCGACCGCCGCGGCGGAGCGCCAGTTCTGCCGCCTCAGCCAGAGCTGACCGCAGCCCCCACGAACCACGGCCCCCGCCTGAAGGCGGGGGCCGTGTCGTTTCGCCGCGCCAGCCCGGCGACGCGTGTGGCGCGTAGGCTGCCCCGACGCCGACCCCAGGAGCGAGCGATGAGCGACGACCAGCGAATCCTGACTAACCGCCAGGGCCACCCGATCTCGGACAACCAGAGCCAGCGCACCGTCGGCGCCCGTGGTCCGGCGACGCTGGAGAACTACCACTTCCTCGAGAAGATCAGCCACTTCGACCGCGAGCGCATCCCGGAGCGCGTCGTCCACGCCCGTGGCTTCGTCGCCCACGGTGAGTTCGAGGCGTACGGCACGATCGGCGACGAGCCGGCGTCGACCTACACCCGCGCGACGCTGTTCCAGCAGCGCGGCAAGATCACCCCGGTCAGTGTCCGGTTCTCCACGGTCATCGGCGGCCGCGACTCCTCCGAGGCGGCGCGCGACCCGCGGGGGTTCGCGGTGAAGTTCCGCACCGAGGACGGCAACTGGGACCTCGTCGGCAACAACCTCGCGGTGTTCTTCATCCGCGACGCGATGAAGTTCCCCGACGTCGTCCACGCCTTCAAGCCGGACCCCGTGACGTTCCGCCAGGAGCAGAACCGCATCTTCGACTTCGTGAGCAACACACCCGAGGCGATGCACATGATCTCGTTTCTGTTCGGGCCGCGCGGCATCCCTCGCGACTACCGCCACATGGACGGCTTCGGGGTCAACACCTACCGCATGGTCAACGCCGCCGGGGAGGCGCAGCTCGTCAAGTACCACTGGAAGACCCAGCAGGGGCTGGAGGGTCTGACACAGGCCGAGGCAGACGCGATCCAGGCCACCGAGCTCGGCCACGCGTCGAAGGACTGTTACGAGGCGATCGAGCGCGGCGACTACCCGCGCTGGGAGCTGTTCGTCCAGCTCATGGACGACTCCGAGCACCCGGAGCTCGACTTCGACCCGCTCGACGACACCAAGATCTGGCCCGAGGACCAGTTCCCGCTGCGCGCCGTCGGGATGATGACGCTGAACCGCAACGTCAGCGACTTCCACAACGAGAACGAGCAGATCGCGTTCGGCACCGGCGTGCTCGTCGACGGACTCGACTTCTCCGACGACAAGATGCTCGTGGGGCGCACGTTCTCCTACTCCGACACCCAGCGCTACCGGGTCGGGCCGAACTACCTCCAGCTGCCCGTCAACCGTCCGGTCGTCGACACGAACACCAACCAGCGCGGGGGCCAGATGTCCTACGCCGTCGACGGTCACGGCAACCCGCACGTCAACTACGAGCCCTCCAGCCTCGGCGGTCTCGTGGAGGCGCCGCCGGCCGGCACGCCGTACGAGCCCTACATCGAGGGCAACCTGACCCGCGCCGTCATCGACCGGACCAACGACTACGGCCAGGTCGGCGAGCGCTGGCGCAACGACATGGACGACGCCGAGCGCGACGACCTCGTGCTCAACCTGGTGACCAACCTCGGCCAGTGCGACAAGCTGATCCAGGAGCGGATGGTCGGCCACCTGCTGCGCTGCGACAGCGACTACGGTCGGCGCGTGGCGGACGGCCTGGGCATCGACGTCGACTCGCTCGACGGGGCGGTCGGCGACCGTCCGGTCTGACGCCAGGGTGCTCCCCGCCGGCGAGCCGTTCACGGTCGGCGTCGAGGAGGAGTTCCAGATCGTCGACGCGGGCACCCGCGAGCTGCGACCACGGTCGGCTCCGGTGCTCGCCTCGGCGCGCGACCTCGGCGACGCAGTCCAGCCGGAGCTGACCGCCGCGCAGGTCGAGACGGTGTCGCCGGTGTGCGAGACGCTCGCCGACGTTCGCCGCGAACTGACCCGCCTGCGCGCCCGCGTCATGGCCGCCGCCGTCGCCAACGGCAGCCGCATCGCGGCGTTGGGCACGCACCCGGTCACCGACTGGCTCGGCCAGGGCGTGTTCCCACGGGAGCGCTACGAGACTCTCGCGGAGGACTACCAGCACCTCGCGCTCGAGCAGCAGATCTGCGGCTTCCACGTCCACGTGTGCGTGCGCGACGCCGAGGCCGCGATCGCGGTGATCGACCGGGTCCGGCCGTGGCTCGCCCCGCTGCTCGCGCTGACCGGCAACTCGCCGTACTGGCAGGCGCTCGACACCGGCTACGCCAGCTACCGCAGCGTGCTGTTCGACCGCTGGCCGCTGACCGGCACGCCGCCGCTGCTCGGCAGCCGCAGCGCCTACGACGCCCTCGTCGCCGACCTCGTCGCCGCCGGGGTCGTGCCCGATGCGTCGAAGATCTACTGGGAGCTGCGCCCCTCGGCGCGCTTCGACACCGTCGAGTTCCGCACTGCGGACGTGTGCCTCACCGTCGACGAGGCGGTCATGGTCGCCGGGCTGACGCGCGGGCTCGTGCGCACGGCGTACGCCGTGCTGCGCGCCGGCGTGCCGGTCGCTCAGCCGCATCCCGAGCTGCTGCGCGCCGCCCGCTGGCGCGCCGCGCGCTACGGACTGCAGGGGCCGTTGATCGACGTGACCGCGCGGCGCAGCGTGCACGCCCGCGACCGTGTCGCGCAGCTGCTCGCCCACGTCGAGGGCGACCTGCGCCGCGCGGGGGAGTACGACGAGGTCGCCGCACTGGTCGACGCGACGCTGGCCGGCGGCAACGGGGCGCAACGGCAACGCGCGGCGTTCGAGCGCTGGGGCGACCTGCGCCGCGTCGTCGACGTCGCGGTCGCCGCGACGGCGCCCGCCCCGCCGCTGCCCGACCTCGTCGCCGTGCCGTCCTGACGTCGAGACGGCGTTACGTGTCGTTGCGCTCGGCGGCCATGAGCAGCAGCCCGCCGTCGACGACGAACGACGCCCCGGTGGTGTAGCCGGCGTGCGGCGACGTCAGGTAGACGATCACCGCGGCGATCTCGGCGGCGTCGCCCGGCCGGCCGGCCGGGATGCCGGGCCGCGCCACGGTGTGCGGGTCGACGTCGGCGTTGCCGGTCATCGGCGTCGCGATCTCGCCCGGCGCGACGGCGTTGACCGTGATGCCGTGCTCCGCGAGCTCCAGGGCCATCACCTTGGTGAGCAACCCCAGCCCGCCCTTCGAGGCGCAGTACGCGCTGGACCCGCGCTTGGGGACGTGCTCGTGGACGGACGTGACGTTGACGATGCGCCCACCGCGCCCCGCGGCGACCATCGCACGCGCCGCGGCCTGACCGCACACGAACGCCCCGGTCAGGTTGACGTCGAGCTCGGCGCGCCAGTCGTCCAGGGACTGGTCGAGAAACGCGCCCGTCGTGCCGCGGCCCGCGTTGTTGACGAACACGTCGACGCCCCCCAGCGCGATGACGAGGTCGTCGACGACCGCGGCCGCGGACTCCGGCTGTGCGAGGTCCAGCTGGCGCACCTCGGCACGCCGGCCGTGGCCGCGCACCTGTGCGGCGGTGTCGTGCGCCCCGGCCTCGTCGCGGTGCCAGGTGACGCCCACGTCGTAGCCGGCGGCGGCGAGCGCGACCGCGGTCGCCTTGCCGATGCCGGAGTCCGACGCCGTGACCAGCGCGGCCCGGGCGTGTGGCATGTCGCTCATCGTCGGTGCCTACCCGCGCCGTCCTCCGCCGACGCCGCCGTGACGTCCGCCGGATCGCCGCCCTGCGCCGAGCCGGCCCAACGGCGGGCCGGGATTCCACCCGACCCGTGGCGGTGCGGGCGGCAGCGGGCGGCCGTCGAGCAGCGCGGCCGTCACGTCGAGCTGCCACGCGACGCGGTCAAGGCGCGCGCCGAGCCCGGTGACCTGCGCCTCCGTGGTGGCCTTGTCGAACGCGGCGGACGCCTCGGCGTAGCCGGCGGTCGCCTCGGCGAACGTCTGCTGCGCTTGTGGCGAGCCGAGCGCGACCCGGTCGTGCAGCGCGAGGATCGCGTCGGCGGCGACGTCGAGTCGGTGCTGGGCCCGCGTGCGAGTGGCGGCGACCCGCCGCCGCGCCAACCGGCCGCTGCCGAGCGACGAACGGGCCAACGCGACGCCGGCGGCGACGAGCAGTGCGAGCAGGACCACCGCGGCGGGCCCGATCTCGGCGACGGCGGCCACCGGCGCGAGCACTGCGACGTTGGGCACACGAACCTTCTTCGGGCGGCGGTCGGGGCGGCGCCGAGCGTAGCGGCCTACGATGCGCTCAGGACGGCGACCACAGGGGTAGGGATGGGCAAGTTGCTGAGGAAGATCTGGCGGTACTTCGGCGCCGCCGCGGGAAGCAAGTTCGACGAGCGGGCCGACCCCAAGATCCAGCTCGAGCAGGCGATCGCTGACGCGCAGGAACAGCACCGCCGGCTCAAGGAGCAGGCGGCGAACGTCATCGCGAACCAGAAGCAGACCGAGCTGCGCCTGTCACGCACGCTCGAGCAGCTGGAGAAAATCAACGGCTCCGCGCAGCAGGCGGTGGTCATGGCCGCGGAGGCCGAGCGACGCGGCGACACGGCGAAGGCCGCCGACTACAACCGGGCGGCGGAGTCGTTCGCGAACCAGCTCATCGCGCTGGAGCGCCAGGTCGAGGAGACGAAGACGCTGCACCTGCAGGCCACGCAGGCCAGCGAGCAGGCGAAGGCCGCCGTGAACCAGAACGCCACGGTGTTGCAGCGCAAGCTCTCGGAGCGCCAGAAGCTGCTGTCACAGCTCGACCAGGCCAAGATGGCCGAGCAGATGAACGCGGCAATGACCTCGCTGTCGGAGTCGGTCGGCCAGGACGTCCCGACGCTGGATCAGGTCCGGACGAAGATCGAGGCCCGCTACGCCAAGGCGAAGGGCATGGCGGAGCTGGACAGCGGGTCGGTCGAGAGTCACATGCTCGAGATCGAGACCGCGCAGATGGACGCCGCGGCGCAGGCGCGGCTCGCCGAGATCCGCGCGCGCATGGGCGTGGAGGCTGGCGGCACGGCGCCGAGCGGGGAGATCACCGGCGGCGAGCGGTGACTGTCGCGCTTGGCACGCTGGCCCGGTGAGAGGGCAGCGCAAGGCGATGCTGTGGCGCGCGGTGCGCCGCCGCTGCGTCGTGTGCGGGGCGCCCGGCATCTTTGAGGGCTGGTTCACGCTGCGCCCCCGCTGCCCGCGCTGCCGTTTCTCGTTCGAGCGGGAGGAGGGCTACTGGGTCGGCGCGCTCATCGCGAACATCGCGGCGGCGGAGGGCTTGTTCGCGCTGGTGTTCGTCGGCGGGATCGTCGCCACGCAACCGGACGTGCCGTGGACCGCGCTCTCGATCGCCGGGTTCGTCTTGATGTTGACCGTGCCGGTGGTGTTCTACCCGCTGTCGAAGACGTTGTGGCTGTGGGCCGACCTCGCCTTTTTGCACCCGCTCGACGCCGACGACCTCGCCGCCAACGATCCGGCCCGGTGACGGCGGTGGCGCTCAGGCGCTCGCCTTGGCGCGGCTCGCCTGCCGCAGCCGGGTTGCGCGGTCGAGGACGACCTTGCGCAGCCGCACGCTCGTCGGCGTGACCTCGACGCACTCGTCGGCGCGGCAGAACTCGAGCGCCTGCTCCAGCGACAGCAGCCGGTGGGGGACCAGCCGGACCAGCTCGTCGCCGGTGGACGAGCGCATGTTCGTCAGCTTCTTCTCCTTGGTCGGGTTGACGTCCATGTCGTCGGCCCGGCTGTTCTCGCCGACGATCATCCCCTCGTAGACCTCGGTGCCGGGACCTACGAACAGCGTCCCGCGCCCTTGGAGGTTGAACAGCGCGAACGCGGTGACCGACCCGCGACGGTCGGCGACGAGGCTGCCGGTGGGCCGGGTGCGCAGCTCGCCGTGCCAGGGTTCGTAGCGGTCGAACACCGAGTGGAGCAGCCCGGTGCCGCGGGTCTCGGTGAGAAACTCGGTGCGGAACCCGATCAGCCCGCGAGCGGGAACGAGGTACTCCATGCGCACCCAGCCCCGGCTCGCCGTGTACCGGCGCTCGCCGTGGCCCGCGCCGGTCCCGTGGTTGACCATCGTCTCCATCCGCCCCTTGCGCAGCGCAAGCAGCTGGGTGACGACGCCGAGGTAGTCCTCGGGAACGTCGACCGAGACGCGCTCGACCGGCTCGTGGACCGCCCCGCCGATCTCGCGCGTGACGACCTGCGGCTTGCCGACGGTCAGCTCGTAGCCCTCGCGGCGCATCAGCTCGACGAGGACCGCGAGCTGCAGCTCGCCGCGGCCCTGTACCTCCCAGGTGTCGGGGCGTTCCGTGGGCAGCACCCGGATCGCGACGTTGCCGACGAGCTCGCTGGCGAGGCGGGCGCGCAGCAGCCGGGCGGTGAGCTTGGTCCCCTCCGTGCCGGCCAGCGGCGAGGTGTTCACCCCGACGGTCATCGACAGGCTCGGCTCGTCGATGATGAGCACTGGCAGGGGGCGTGGGTCGTCCGGGTCGGCGAGCGTCTCGCCGATCGTGACGTCGGCGAGCCCGGCGATCGCGATGATCTCGCCCGGGCCGGCGGCGTCGGCGTCCACCCGGTCGAGCGCCTCGGTGGTGTACAGCTCGGTGATCTTGACCCGCTGCGCGCTGCCGTCGACCCGGCACCACGCCACCTGCTCACCGCGCCGGATCGTGCCGTGGTGGACCCGGCACAGCGCCAGACGACCGACGTACGGCGAGGCGTCGAGGTTGGTGACCTGCGCCTGCAGCGGATGGTCCGTGTCGTACGTCGGCGCGGGGATGTGCGCGAGCAGCGTGTCGAACAGCGGCTGGAGGTCCGTGCCGCGGACCTTGGGGTCCAGGCTCGCGCAGCCGTCGCGCGCCACGCAGTACACGATCGGGAAATCGATCTGGTCCTCCGCCGCGTCCAGGTCGAGGAACAGCTCGTAGACCTCGTCGACGACCTCGCCGATGCGAGCGTCGGGACGGTCGACCTTGTTCACGACGAGCACCACGGGCAGGCGCGCCTCGAGCGCCTTGCGCAGCACGAAGCGCGTCTGGGGCAGCGGGCCCTCGCTCGCGTCGACGAGCAGCACGACGCCGTCGACCATCGCCAGCCCGCGTTCCACCTCGCCGCCGAAGTCGGCGTGGCCGGGCGTGTCGATGATGTTGATCTTGACGTCGCCGTAGCGCACGGCGGTGTTCTTCGCCAGGATCGTGATGCCCTTCTCGCGTTCGAGGTCCATGGAGTCGAGGACCCGCTCGTTGACGTCCTGGTTCGCGCGAAAGGCTCCGGACTGCCACAGCATCGCGTCGACCAGGGTCGTCTTGCCGTGGTCGACGTGGGCGACGATCGCGACGTTGCGCAGGTCGGCGCGTACGGGCATGCGGCAGCCTTCGGGGCGGAGGGTCGCCACGCGAACGCGCGGCGGCCCCATTCTACGGCGGCGTAGCGCCCGCCCCGGCGGGTACGGCGAGTCGATGCAGACCTTCCTGCCGTACGCGAACTTCGCCGCGACGATGGCGGTGCTCGACCAGGGTCGTCTCGGCAAGCAGCGCGTCGAGGCGCTCCAGATCCTGCGGGCCCTGACGTTCGAGGGCTACGGCTGGGCCGCGCATCCGGCGGTCGCCATGTGGCGCGGCCACGTCGAGGCGCTCGTCGCCTACGGCCAGGCGTGCGCCGCCGAGTGGCGCAGGCGCGGCCATGCCGACACCTGTGCTGCGCAGATCGCCGAGTTCGCGCCCGGCGCCGGCGACCAGACGGCGCTGGCGCAGCGCGGGCTGCTGCCGCCGTGGCTCGGCGACGCCGCGCTGCACCGCTCGCACCAGTCGGCGCTGGTCCGCAAGGACCCGGCCCACTATCGGCCGCTGTTTCCCGACGTGCCGGACGACCTCGACTACGTGTGGCCGGCACCGGCGGCGGCTGCGCCGGCGGTGCGAGGACCGTTCAGCGCTTGGGTGGTCCGCGCCGCCGACGCCACGCTGCTCGGCGTCTTTGTCGGCGCGGGCGTCGTGGCGCTCGTGCCCGCGGACGGTGCCGGTCCGCGCGAGCACCTGGCCGGAGACCCGCCGCCGCGCCGGCGCACGAAACGGGCGCGAGCCGTCGAGCGCTTCGTTTGCGAGATGGCACCCGGCGACCCGGTCGTCACGCCGCTGCCGTCAGGCGACGTGCTCGCCGGCGTCGTCGCGGGCGACTACGGCTGGGGGCCGCTGCCACCGTTGCGGAGACCGCACCACCTGCGGCCCGTCGCGTGGGAGCGGTTCGTCGCCCGGGCGGCACTGCACCGCCCGTCCGCGCTGCAGGACCCGCAGCTGGTCTACGCCGTCTACGGCGAGGCGGTGCTCGCGCCTCGAGTCCGGAGTGGTTGACGCGACCGTCGTGTCTCAAAGTCGGCGTTCCGACTGCATGGCCAACGGCCTTGCCCGGGTGCCTGGACAGGGGCAGCCCTGAAGTCCTTTCGCCCGTGCTCGCCTCGTCCGGTACGGTCGCGGGTTTCGCTGCTGGGAGCCATGAGGTTCGCGTGTGCCTCCCCTGCGGTTCCCGGACTGAGATAGGTTTCGTTTTCATGGCATGTCGTATCAGTGAGCTCGTGCTCGGTTGCCGCGACCCTGAGGTGCTGGCGCGGTTCTGGTGCGAGGTCCTCGACTTCGTCGTGCTCGATCGCGAAGACGATGACTCGGTGGAGATCGGGCCGCGCGAAGGGTTCGGCGGTCCGCAGCCGACGATCATCCTCAGTCGCAGGGATGAGCCGGAGAAGGGGAAATCCCGGCTGCACATCGACGTCAACGCCACCGACCGCGATCAGGACGCCGAGCTCGAACGCCTTCTCAAGCTCGGTGCTCGCCCGGCCGACATCGGTCAGACAGGGCAGGAGCAGTGGCATGTCCTGGCCGACCCCGAAGGCAATGAGTTCTGCCTGCTCAAGACCCGCCTCGACCCAC
>JAUJMS010000003.1:57918-135153 GCA_030446745.1 Egibacteraceae bacterium
CTGGCCGACCCCGAAGGCAATGAGTTCTGCCTGCTCAAGACCCGCCTCGACCCACTCTGATACTCATCGGTCACGCCTCGACACCAGGGACCTAGGGTCTACCGCGAAGTCGGTGTGACGGGCGTGTCGCGATCGTGAAGTAAGTGAGGTCTCCAGCAGAGGGTTCATCGACCAAGAAGAACCTGACCGTGGCCTCTTGGCAGAACCGGGCTTCTGACCTCACGTTGAGACAGGCCCTAGCCGCCGTCGTCGCCGCGTAGCGACAAGGCGCAGTTCGTGCCGGCCAAGGCGCCCTTGGCGGCGGCGACCTGGACGTACTGCAGGCCGGGGGTGAGGTCGCCGGCGGCGTAGACGCCCGCGACGCTCGTGCAGCCGTCGTCGTCCACGGCGACGCAACCCTCGTCGGTGAGGGCGCAACCGAGCGCCGCCGCCAAGTCGTTGCGCGGCTCGTGGGCGATGGAGAAGAAGGCGTAGGTGCACGGTACGACGCCGCCGTGGCGCAGCCGGACGGCGCACAGCTCGCCTGGGTCGCCGCACAGCTCGACGACCTCGTCGGTGAGCACACCGACGCCCGCCTCGGCGAGGGCGCTACGGTGGCGCTCGTCGCCCTCGAAACGCCGCCCGTCGGTCACGACCGTGACCGACGATGCCCACTGCAGCAGGCCGCGGGCGAAGCCCGCGACCTCGGCGCTCCATCCGAACGCGACGACCGGCTGGTCCTTCGCCTCGTAGCCGTCGCAGCTGGGGCAGTGGAAGATGCGGCTGCCGTAGTGGTCGAAGAAGCGCGGCACATCGGGGAACACGTCACGCACGCCGGTGGCGAGCACCAGCCGCCGCGCGCGCAGCTCGTCGCCACGGTCAAGCGTCACGGCGAACCCGCCGGCGGCGCCCCGCGCGTCGACCGCCTGGGTGTCCACGACCGACGCGGTGCCGTAGCGGTCGAGGTCGCGCAGTGCCCGTTCGCGCAGACCGGTCGGGGTGTCGGGGTCGGCGCCGAGGTAGCCGTGGCTCGCTTGCGTCCAGCGGTTGCGGTACTCGCCGCTGTCCACGATGGCGATCTTGCAGCGGTAGCGGCTCAGCCACAACGCCGCCGTCAAGCCAGCGGGTCCGCCACCGACGACGACGGCATCAAGCTCGGTTGGCATGCGCCCCCGCGTACCCGTCGGCGACGCCGACCACGCCCAGCGCCGACCACCGAGGCCACGGCGCCAAAAAAGTTACGCGCGGTGCTAAAGATCTCACGCAGGGGTGCCGAAGCTTCACGCAAGGACCACGACCGACTCCCGAGGGGGTGGATGGTATGAAGGCAGCTCGCATCGGCAGGGCCGGCACTGCCCTCGCCACGCTGGCGCTGCTCATCGCGGTGCTCGGGGCCGGTGTCAAGTGGTAGGTCGCTAACCCGCGACGAGCGTCGGGCGGCTGGGGCCTACGCCCCCGGGCGCCCGTTTCGCGTGTCCGCGTCCGCCAGCGCGCGACACTAACGATCGGCGCCCCCGGGATGCCGAAGGATGAGGTCATGACGAGCGCGGGAGCGACGCGCGGGCCGGCGAGCTGATGCGGCTGCTGCTGGCCTTCTTCGGGCTGTGCATCGCCAGCGTGCCGCTCGCGCGCGGGCGGCTGTCCGCGTTGAGCCACGTGCACTTCCGCTGGACGCCGGCACTGATCGCCGCGCTTGTCGTCCAGTTCCTCATCCTCGTCGTCTTCCCGCGGGCCGATCCGCTGGTCCTCGGCATCGTCCACGTCGGCACCTACGCGATGGCGGCCGCGTTCCTGGCGGCCAACCGCCACATCCCCGGCCTATGGCTCGTGGGGCTGGGCGGCGCGATGAACCTCGCCGCGATCACCGCCAACGGCGGTGTCATGCCCGCCGCGGCGAGCGCCTGGGCGGCGGCTGGGCGGTCGCTGGCGGTCACCAAGTTCACCAACTCGGGGGTCGTCGAGCAGCCGCGACTGGGGTTCCTCGGCGACATCTTCGCCATCCCGGCCCCGCTGCCGTTGGCCAACGTGTTCAGCGCGGGCGACGTCTGCCTGCTGCTCGGCGCGCTGGTCGTGCTCCACCGGTTGTGCGGCTCGCACCTCGTGCCGTCGGGCACCCGGCAGTTCGCCTCCCTGCGCCACCACCCGGGGTTCTTGCGGTTGTGGTCGGCGCAGGCCGTGTCGAACATCGGTGACTGGACGTACTCGCTGGCGGTCGTCGCAAGCGTCGCCGAGCGCGGTAGCGCCAACGTGTTGGCGACCCTGCTCGTCGCCCAGGTCGCGCCGGCCGCCGTGACCGGCCTGCTCGGTGGTCCGCTCATCGACCGGCTGCACCGCACGCGGCTCATGGTCGCCGCCGACGTCTTCAGAGCCGCCGCGGTGGCGTCGTTGCTCCTCGTCGGCGAGCCGTCGCTCGGCCACCTGTACGCCGTCGCGGCGCTGCTCGGCCTGTGGGGCGCGGTGTTCCAGCCGACGCTGCACGCGTCGCTGCCCAACCTCGTGCCCAAGCGCAAGCTTGTGGCCGCCAACTCGGTCGTCGCGGCGACGTACCACCTGGCGATCGTCATCGGGCCTGTGCTCGGCGGCGTGCTGTTCGCGAACTTCGGTGCGGCGGTGGCGTTCGGCGTCAACGCCGCGACGTTCGCCGTGTCGGCCGTCCTCGTGGCCGGCGTTCGGCTGCCGCGGCAGCGTGTCGGCAGGGACGGCCCGTCCCCGGCCCGCGCGCTGCTCGACGGCTTGCGGTACGTCGCCGTGACGCCGCTGGTGCGAGGGATCCTCGCGACGCTCGGTCTCGTGGTGTTCGCCGCGGCGATCCGGACGCCGCTCGAGCCGTTGTTCATCAAGGACGCGCTCGGCCGCGAGCCGACCGCCCTCGGGCTGGTCGGCGGCGCCTGGGGCTTCGGCATGCTCATCGGCTCGGTCGCCGCGCCGGCGGCAGCCCGGCGCTGGTCGCGCGAGCGTCTGCTGTGGCTGTCGATCGCCATCGTCGGCTTGTCGGTCCTGGCCGCGTCGCAGGCGCGACTGCTGTCGCCCGTCGTTGCCTTCTGGCTGTTCGCCGGGGCGGGCAACGCGATGGGCACCATCGCCTACGAGACGCTGCTGCAGGAGCGCACCCCCGATGCGTTCCGGGGTCGTGTCATGGCCGGCTCCGAGGCAGTCATCGCGATGGCGTTCCTCATCGGCGCCAGTTTCGCCGGACCGCTGTACGACCAGGTCGGGCTGCGCGGCTCCTACGTCGTTTCCGGGGTGACGTTTTTGATGGCGGCCGTGGCGGGGCGGTTCATGTTGCTCGGCTACCGCCGGCGCAACGTGGCTCCACCACCGGCCGTGTCCGCCCCGGTGCCGGCGCCCGTCGTCCCAGCGGACGCGGTGCCGACCCCGCCGGTCGTCGACGTCGCACCGGCTCCGCTACCGCTGGACGTGTCCGCCGATGCGAGCCCGTCCGCGCTTGCCGTGGTAGGGGACTTGGACACCGCCAAGCTGGTGTGCGCGACGCTGGCCGAGGCCGGGCTGGCGGTGGACCGCGCGGCGGACGCGGACGACGTCGCCTTCGCCATGGCCAACCTGCCCGCGCCGGCGATCGTCGTGTTGGACCTCACGCTGCCCGACGGGCTCGCGATGCTGCGCACGGTGCGGTCGACGCCGAGCTGGGACGGGTTGCCGATCCTCGTCCTTGTCCCCGCCGACGCGGAGGACCAGGCGACGCTGTGCTACGACGCGGGCGCCGACGACTTCGTGCTGCGCCCCGTGCGGCGCGACGAGCTGCTCGCACGCACCCGCCGGCTGCTGGCGCTCGTCGCGCCCGCGCCGTTCGACGTTCCCGCCGGCGTCTGACCGCTACGACGGGAGGCGGCGCACCCGTCGGCGGATGCCCTTGTCCTGCGTCCAGCCGCCGTGGGCGGCGCACGTCGGGTTCGGGTTGTAGCGCGACAGCCGCGACGTGCATCCGGGATGGGCGCACGAGCGCCCGTCGCTGAACTGGGCCAGCGGGGTGCCGCCGCCCAGCCGCATCGCCCGCTCCACCCGCCGCCGCGGCGTTGCACCGTCGCTCGTCACCCATGGCCTCCGTTGTGGTCAGGCACCAGACACCGACGGGGTCATGCCGACTGTTCGGGGAGTATGCCCACCGCCCGCGGGGCGGGAAACGCCGGCGCATTCTTCGCGGCGGCCTGGGTACGAGCAGGGCCATGGCGATCCGACCCGAGGTCCTCGACCTCATCCAGGAGGCGCTCGATCGCGCCGACGGCGTCGACCCGAGCGACATCGACCTCGAGCTCGACGGCGACGCCGTCGTGCTGCGCGGGGCGGTGAGCACGTTCGAAGAGGCGTCCGCGGCGGCGCTGCTCGCCGAGGAGCACGCGTCGGCGGTCCGCAACGAGCTGCGGATCGATCCCAACCTGCGGGAGAACCCGGTCGGCGTCGACAGCCTCGCGGTCGCGCCCGAGCCGGGCGGCACGCCGGCGGCCGACGCCGAGGTCGGCCAGCCAGACGACCTCGTCACCGACGTCGGCGACGCGCTCGCGGAGAACGTCCCGTGGGAGCCTCCTGATGAGCCGACGTTCGTTCCGACGCTGGCCGAGGAGCGCGGCGTGGTGGACCACGACGTCGTCGCGGTCGAACCCGCAGACGCCGGACCCCTCAGCGAGGAGGACGCCGAAGGCGTCGAGCCGTCGCTGCCCGACCTGTCCGCCGAGGAGCTGCGCCGCGCCGCGCGCCCGGCACCACGCGACGACGACCGGAGCTGACGATGGATCCCGACACCGCCCGCGGGTTACTGACCGCCGAGCGCGAGCGCCTCAGCGAGACGTTGGCGGCGGTCACCGCCGACGTCGACGCGCAGAAGGAGTCGATGTCGGAGCTGTCGTCGTACGACCAGCACCCGGGCGACCTCGGGTCGGACACGTTCGAGCGCGAGAAGGACGAGTCGATCGTGGAGTCGGTGCGGGCGAGCCTTGACGACGTCGACGCCGCGCTGGCGCGGGTCGACGACGGCAGCTACGGCCGCTGTGTGCGGTGCGGTGAAACGATCCCCGACGAGCGGCTCGAAGCGGTCCCCGCGACGCGCTACTGCCTGCGGCACCAAAGCGAGCTGGAGCACCTCGCGGAACGCTGAGCGCCCTCGTCGCGGCGCGGAGGCTGCGCTTCAGTTCTCGGTGGCCACGTCGGGCGCCACATCGGCGTCCTCGTGCGCCACGCCGGGCGCGATCTCCCACGAGAACCGGTGGTGGAGCAGGTCCTGGGCGGTCACCGCGAGCCTCCTAAACGAGCCGACGCCCAGATTGTCGGCAGCCGCCGCGGGAACCGAAGCGGCGACCCGGAACAATTCGCGGCGGGCGCGGTGCGGTCGGGCGGTGACGACCTACGCGCCACGCCGGCGTGCCGTCGCCCTCGCCGCCTCGGGCGCTGGGGTCAGCGGCGGCTAGTCGCCCTCGTCGATGACCTCGCCGTCGCCCAGCTCGTCTTCCCCTGGATCGTCGCCGCACGCCGCCGCGCCGAAGACCATGAACAACGCGAGCAGGCTCGCGGCGATGCGGGTGCGAAGGCCGGAACGAGGACGCATGGCGGACTCCCGTGACGAGGTCACCGCCGTGCCGACGGTGGGGCGCAGTGTTACACAGTGCGAGCCACGAGGCTGTCAAGACACCGCCGACCCATGAATGCGGCGCAAGACCGCGTCCAGCACGATTTCAGCCGCTCCGCCCCGCCTGTGCCAGACCCACCACCGGCGCGTCTTATGCTCGCGCCGACGTGGACGCCGACGCTGCTGCCCCCGGGCGTGGTCCTCGCCCGGTCGTCGTTCGCTACGACCCAGCCTGGGCCCTGGCCGCGAGCAAGCTGGGTGAGCAACTGCGGGACACCCTTGGGCCGCTCGTCCGCCGCGTCGAGCACATCGGCAGTACGGCGGTGCCCGGCATGGCCGCCAAGAACGTGCTCGACCTGCAGGTCAGCGTCAGCGACCTGGAAGAGGCGGCGGGTGCCTTCGACCGCCCACTGGCCGGGCTCGCGTTGCACCGCCAACCGTTCGAGCGGGATCACGTTCCTGCTGGTAGCGGCGACGATCCTGATCGTTGGGCCAAGCGCGTCTGGTCACGCCGAAGGCAACAGACGCACGACGTGAACCTGCACGTGCGCCTGGTCGGCTCCCCCAACGAGCGGCTGGCGCTGCTGTTCCGCGACTGGTTCCGCGCGAACCCGCAGGCCGTCCCGGCCTACGGCGCCTTCAAGCTCGCCTTGGCCGATGTCGTGCCCGACATCGGCACGTACGCCGACGTGAAGGACCCGGTCGTCGACCTGATCGTGGTGGTCGCCGAGCAGTGGGCAGCCCGGACCGGTTGGAGCCCCGGGCCAGGGGCGTGACCGGGCGGCGCGAGCGCGGCGGCGAGCACCACGTACGACCTCGACGAGTGCAGGCGTCCGAGCCACACGGCGAGGCGGCTGCCGACTGGTCTCCCGGCCGGGATCGACGGTCTACCGCGGCGACCTGGTCGCCACGATTTCGACCGCTACACCCGCCGCCGACAAGGTGCCCGCGCGATTGCCAACTGGCTCAACGACCACGGCCACCGCACCTGCAGCGCCGGATAGGCTTGAACTCGTGATTCTCCCTGTTGCCTTCACCGGCGGCGAGATCGGGGTCTGGCGGGTTGAGCGCATCGACGCTGTCGTAGGCGCACCGCTGCCCATCGTCTCGCGACTTGGCATGGTGGAGGGGCAAAAGGCCATCGCCGCGACAGCAACGTGGGTACTGCGCGGGGTGACGAGCGACCAGCGCTACACGAGACGGGCAGAGCACGAAGCGCTCACCGCCACGCAGGCGCAACTCGGGCGGCCGGAGGCGACGTGCGCCGCGCTCATCCCCATCACCAAGTCGGAGGCTTGGTGGGGGCTCACCCAGGACGAGCGGCGGGAGCTCTTCGAGGAGCGCTCGCACCATATCGCCATCGGGTTGGAATACCTGCCCGCAGTCGCTCGCCGTCTTCATTACGGCCGCGACCTCGGCGAAGCATTCGACTTCCTTACCTGGTTCGAGTACCCGGAGGAGAGCCGTGCTGCGTTCGAGGAGCTCGTCGCCCGTCTTCGATTGACGCCTGAGTGGGAGTTCGTAGAGCGGGAGATCGACATCCGTCTCACTCGGTAGCCCAGGCTCGACATTCACCGCACGCTCCGGCCGCGGCACAGGTCCGTCGCCACAACGCCCGAACCGCGAGAGGCGGATGACAGGGCAGGAGGCCGACGGAGGACCGCCCGACTTCGAGCAGGTCGGCAACGGACGGCTGCGGGTCATCGGGACTCTGGCTGTTCCGTGATGGGGATGCCGTCGCCCAGGTTGTCGTTCACCACGTGTTCTTCATGACGAGGTTGTCCGTGCTCGACCCCCAGTCGTGTCGTCCGCGGGGGCGCCGCTCGCTACCCCCCAAATCCGCCTCAGACCTCGCGTTTGGGATTCGTCGCGGCAACGGGAAATGAGGTCAGAACCGCTGCACGAATATCTCGGCGCCACCCTCGGGCGCCGTCGACCGCACGATCTTCACGAGGAGAAGGTCGTCGCCACGCGCGAGGAGGAGTTCGGCCTCGAAGCCCTCGTCGTCGGAGAAGACGGGAACGTAGCCGAGCGCTTCGGCTGTCTTGCCGACGTCAACGAGAGTGGTCGACACCGAGCAGTCGAGATGGAGCGAGGTCGCGCGAGGGCGCTCGAGGGACCGCACGAGCCGGGGACCCGCCTGGCGGTCCGGGCAGGATCCGCCGCCGGATGACGTCGGTGATTTTCCGAGGCTGCGGTGCGTGGGCGCGAAGCGCGGGACGGCGCCGGCGGTGAGCGTGAAAGGCGCTGGAGCGTCGAGTGTCGCACGGGGCGTCGACATTGCTCGCCCGGCGCCGGGGTCCTTCGAGCTTGTCACCGCGCCCGTCCGGGCGCGGATCTGTCCGTACTCCGATCCCTCGCGCGCGTCGGTCCAGATTGCGGCGATCCGTCCTGCGGCTACGTCGACGCCGATGTAGTCACCCAGCTCGGTGAACTCCCGCGGCTTACCGATCTCGGTCGACAACGGCACCGGCGCGGTCCACGTCGCACCCCCGTCGGACGATTCGAGGTACATCGTTCGAGCGGTCCCGTCGGTCGATCCGGCGTCTTGGTCCTTCATTCCGGAGGTCTGGACGTAGACGAGCCGCGTGATGCCGCGATCGGCGAACAGTGCCGGCATGCGGGCGTCGTCTGGACCGGGCGTGACAACAGTCGGGGACGACCACGACGCGCCTCGGTCGTCGGACGTGATCATTTCGATCGTGAACCGTCCCTGCGACGCCACGAACGACGGGTAGGCGACGTGGGCGCTGCCGGTGGCCTGGTCCACGGACAACGTCGGCAAGAAGCTCCCGCCGACGAAGCGCCCGGGTTTGATGACCTCTCCCGCGAGGAAGTCGCATATCGGCTGCTGGTGGAACCGCCAGGTGTCGCCCCCGTCGTCCGAGCTGCCCGCGACGATCGAGACGAAGGGTCGGCCGCCACCGTTCGCGGCGAGGACTCCGAGGGCGGTCGGGCAGGCGGTCGGCGGAGATTCGACCGTCGCCCAGAAGCTGACGTAGAGCGTCCCGTCCGGGCCCACCTTCGGGATGGCGCCCAGCGCGTAGCCCTCCCAGATCTCACGCGACGTGCTCCACGTCGTCCCGCCGTCGTCGGAGCTGGTGAGGTAGACGCCGAGGTCCGAAAGGCGCGTGAACGAGTCGGTCGGGACGCCCGATCTTGAGCACCTGAAGGTGAAGAGCGTGTACGTGAGGTAGAGCCGGCCGCTCTTCGGATCGATGCCCAGCCACTCCTTGTCGGTCCCGGTGCAGACGTCGGTGTCGGGATCCTTCCTCGCTGCGACGGCGAGCACCGGTTCATCCCAGGAGGCTCCGCCGTTCGAGGAGCGGTGAAGCCAGATCCCACCTTCCCGACCTTCGGGCGACGCGAGGCTCGCGTAGTAGGCCTTGCCGTCCGAATCGAACAGCGCCACCGGATCGCCGCTTTGCGTGACGTCGGTGCCGCCGGCGGTGTAGCGCATCGGACCCCGATCCGACCAGGTGCGTCCACCGTCGGTCGAACGGAACGCGCGTGTGACCGAGTAGATGTCCGGATCAGCGTTCTGCACGCTCAGGTCGATCGCGAACGCGATCATGGTGCCAGGGTCGGTCGGGTCGACGGCGATCGTGGGCTCGTACAGCGCCTTCTGCTCACCGTCGAACAGCGTTGTCGGGTCGCTCACACGAGCGTCGCGCGGGTCCCATCGAACGCTCGTCTCCGGCGCGGCGTCGGCTGACGCCGAGGGAGGCAGCGCTGCGGTGACGAGCGCCAGAAGCACCGTGGCCACGCAGACGGGACGGAGCAGACGTTGAAGGGGCTGTGGCGCCCGGGCAAGGGTCGTGCGTGGGCGTGAGAAGAACGAGCCGGGGCGAGTCATCGCTCGGTTCCGTCTCGCAGCAGGCTGACCCGTGACGGACCCTCCCGGCACACCGCGCCGGTCGCCATGCCCGCTCCGTCGCGGCGACCGATGCGTTGGGCGTCAGACGCAAGCATCTCGTTTGCCTCGTCTTTCTCGCGGACGTTCTGCAACTGGTCGTCGGGACTGGGGAGCAGGAAACGCAGCGCGCTCGGATGCTCGCAGTCGTGCAGGATAACGCCCGTGGCGCTCCCCGATGGGTGCGAGACGCGGTGCAGAACCACATCTGGTAGGCGACAGAGCCCGAGATCGTGACTCGCAGGCGCGCCGGGCGGGACGACGAGGTCGGTCGGAAGGAAACGGACGTTGACGTGCACAGGACGTCCGACCGGTGGCGCCACACCGTGTTCTTGCTCAACCAGCCGCGGCGCATCGGTTCGAGGTGGCGCAGGGAGCGGGCGCCGTAGGTCGCCATCGGAGCGCGCGGGAAAAACGCGGGGTCGTGGGGGAAGGTTTCGCTTCCGGATGTACCCCTGCTCCGGGGTAACCATACGGTTCGCAGTGGACCTGGCGGCTGTCGCGTGACCGCGTCTGAGGCCTCCAATCAGCACCGGGCGACCGCTCATCGGCGACGGGGGGCGGTCCGAGCCCGCCCTCGCGGGCGCACCCGAGTGTTCCAGTGCCTCCGCCGCACCCGTGTTACAGTGCCTGCGCCGCACCCGCTGCTTCCGATCATCCCGTCACAGTTGGGGAATCCACATGACGTCTTTGCACCCCCGGGTTCTTGCCGTGTTGCTCCTCCTGGTGGCGTTGATCCTCACGCCGATGACGATGGCGTCTGCTCAAGAGGGACAGCCTGGCGGTTGTGGCGAAGCCGCCGAGCCGGCCGACCCGGCCGAGCCGGCCGACCCCGGCGAGCCTGGCGGAGGGGCCGAGCCGGCCGACCCCGCCGAGCCGGCTGACCCCGCTGATCCCGAGCGGTGCGATGCGGGTCCTGACGGTGTGTTGGGCACCGCCGACGATCGTGTCGCGTCACGTGCCGACACCGGCCTGGGTGGCGCGGCCAGCGACGGGATCGGCCGCACCCTGCTGCTGGTGGCCGGCGCAGCGGCGTCATTCGTGGCGGCACTCGGTGTGCGTCGTCGCGGTCGCGTTCACCGGCCGTAAGGCCTGGCGCGGGATCGGCGGTCCCGCGCCGCGCCGACAGCCGCGGTCACCAGCGTGAAGCGGCGTCCACCGACCGCGCAGGGCCTGGCGCCCTGGCGCCGGGTCCGTGCCGAGGCCTCGGCGTGGTTCGTCACGTGGGAGCGGCGCCCACCCGTCGCCGCACGACCCGCACCGTGGCATCCGGCGGTTGCGCTGACGGTGCCGTGGTTGCTGACGGGGCTTGGTCTTGGGCTCGCAGCCTCCGCGGTGGTGGACATCTCTGCGGGGGAGTATTCGTCACTCATACCTGGGCTCGTGCAGCCGTCGGGGGCGACAGCGGATGTTCACCGTCCCGACGTCTCACCAACGGCGGCGCGAGCGGACGACGGTCGACGGGCGCAGACCGTCGGCAAGAGCGCCGGCATGCGCGTTGGCGTACCCGCCCGTCTTGACATCCCTGCCATCGGGGTTTCGGCTCCGATCCGGCGAGTCGGCCTCATGGCTGACGGCGCCCTGGAGGTGCCGGATCCGGGGGACACCGGTTGGTTCGCTGCCGCCGGGCGCCCCGGTGCGCCCGGTTATGCGGTGGTCGCAGGCCATGTCGATTCCTACGAGGGGCCGGACGTCTTCTATCGCCTCGGCGAACTCACCGTGGGAGACGAAGTGCGAGTCCGCACCGCGAACGGCGCTCTCGCAACGTTCCTGGTGCAAGCCAAAGAACAGCAGCCCAAAGAGTCGCTCCCCCAAAGCCGCATGTGGCGCTCTGACGGGCGGCGAATGCTGGCGCTGATCACCTGCGGTGGCGAGTTCGATCGGGACGCCCGCACGTACCGCGACAACGTCATCATCTACGCCGAGCTGGCGCCGGACCGCACGCAGGGAGCACCGAACAAGGGCAGGTAGGACACGGCTGGCGCGCCGGACAAGCTCCCACTGCGCTTCCAGACGCGAAGTCCTCTGAATTGCTCAGGGTGTGAGCGCTGGTCGATCTCCTCCCCCATGTGGTGGTGCAGGACTGTGATGGAGCACGGACTGACGTACGTCGAGTGCCGCCGCAGGGCCCGTGAGCTGGCTGAGCTCCGCAAGAAGGACGCCGGCAAGGAAGCCAGCAAGGCGGCTGCACGACAGCGACGTGAGGAGGCGCTAGCTCAAGCGCAGCGGCAGCGTGAAGAGAAGCTGGCCGCGATGAGGCCCGATGAGCGATGGGCGCACCTGCGGCACGAGCGCCTCCTCACGGCATTGGCTGCCGTGGTGTGCCCGCGGAGTGCGACCAGGCGCACAGCGAGGCTCGATCCGCCGGCACCGCCCGTGGACTTTGACAAGCTCGCCGCGTCGGTCGGCTCCGTACAGATCAGCCCGCCAGCAAGCGAAGCCGCTCTTCCGGCTGCCAACAGATGCCAACAGGCAACGCCAGAACCGCGAGCAGCCGGGGCGTCGACCTCACCGGGCCAGAGGACGCCGGTTCGTATGGACTGTCATGAAGTGGGCGATAGAGGATTTGAACCTCTGACCTCTTCCGTGTCAAGGAAGCGCTCTCCCCTGAGCTAATCGCCCTCAGGGCGACGGGAGGATAGCAGGGTCAGGCGGGGTCGAAGGCGGCCATGAAGCGGTCGAACAGCCTCTGGGACGCCTCCCACTGGTCCTCGCGGGTCTGGAAGTTCAGCGCGTAGCCGCGCCCGCCGGTGACGAACCCGAGGTTGTACGCGTGCAGGTCGACGCCGCCCTCGGTGTAGGTGTACTCCCACAGCGCGGCGTTGTAGTCGCGGTAGTTCACCGCCCGAATGTCGACCTCGGTGTAGTTGTCGTGGCTGGCGCCGAACGACTCGGACTGCTGTTCCCAGTCGGCGACCGGGTCGTCTTTCGGCGTGTCGGTGAACGCGACACGCAGGTAGCGGCCACCCTTGGGGTCGACGAGGTCGGTCTGGTTGTCGCCGGACGTCCGGGTCGTCCAGCCGGGGGATAGGCCACCGTCGATCCGGTGTCGCCGATCTCGAACACCTGCCAGTCGTCGGGCACGACGACCTCGGCATCGCCGTCGGCGTTGTCCTCCTCGGGCGGCGGCACGGTCGCCGTCGGTGCGTCGTCAGGGGTCGCCGGCGCCGTCGCCGGCGGCGTGGTGGGCGCCGTCGTCGGCGGTGCGGTCGGGGCGGCGTTGCGGTCGTCGTCGCGCTCTGTTTCCGCCCGTCGCCGGGCTCGCGTTCGTCGTCGCCAGCGTCCCGCTCGGTCGCGGGCGGTTGGTCCGTGCCTCGGTGCGTTGACCGGCCCCCCACCTTGCTCGCCGGCACCGGCGGCGCGCCGTTCGCGGTCGTCGTCGCCGCGCCCCAGCGCCGCCGCGGCGGCGCCGGCGAGCAGCAGGACCGCGACGCCGGCGAGGATGGCCGCCCATGGCGTCGACCGCGGGCGCTGCGCTGGGGTCGGACCCCAGTCGTCGCCGTGTTCGTCGGCGAACCTCGGCGGCACGGGCGGCGGCGGTGGTGGCGCGGTCAGGACGCGCGTCGCCGCGGGCGTCGCCCCCGCGGCGACCTGCTCGAGCAGCGCACGCAGCTCACCGCCCGCCGGTCGCAGCTGGGGGTCCTTGGCCAGCAAGCGCGACACGACCGGGGCGAGCGCGCCGGCACGCTCGACGGGCCGCGGCGGCTCGTGGACCACCGCGTTGAGCGTCGCCATCGTGTGCCCGCGGTCGAACGGCGGGGTCCCCTCGACGGCGTAGTACAGCGTCGCGCCGAGCCCCCACAGGTCGGTCGCGGCCGTCGCCTGGCCCTCACGCGCCTGCTCGGGCGACATGTACGACGGCGAGCCGACGATGAGCCCCGTCATGGTGATCTTCGGGTCGCCTTGCACCGCGGCGACGCCGAAGTCGGTCAGTTTGACCCGGCCCGAGTCCGACACCATCACGTTGCCCGGCTTCACGTCACGGTGGACGATGCCCTGGGCGTGCGCCGACTCGAGCCCTCCGAGCAACGCCAGCCCGATCGTCGCGGCGCGCGCCGGGGGCAGCGGGCCGTCCCGCGCGACGAGATCTGCGAGCGTCGGCGCCTCCACGAGCTCCATGACGATCCAGGCGCGACCCTCGTCCTGGACGACGTCGAACACGGTCGTGACGTTCGGATGGTTCAGCCGCGCCGCGGCACGAGCCTCGCGCATCACCCGGGCCCTCGCCGCGTCACGCTCGCGGGCGTCGAGCGTCGGCGGAAACTCGACCTCCTTGACGGCGACCCGCCGCTGCAGCGTCGTGTCGTCGGCCAGCCAGACGACGCCCATACCGCCGCGCCCCAACGGGGCGCGCAGCTCGTAGCGGTCGGCGATCCGCCGTGGCGCGTTGTCCATCGCCTTGGCGACTACCCGGTCCGGGTCCGTGCCAGACCTGCGGCGGCGCTACACGTTGAAACGGAAGTGCACGACGTCGCCGTCGCGCAGAAGGTAGTCCTTGCCTTCGACGCGCAGCTTGCCGGCGTCGCGCACGGCCTGCTCGCTGCCCAAGGCGACGTAGTCGTCGTACGCGATGACCTCGGCGCGGATGAAGCCGCGCTCGATGTCGGAGTGGATCTCGCCGGCCGCGCGGGGCGCCTTCGTCCCGCGGCGCACCGTCCACGCCCGCGCCTCCTTCGGCCCGGCCGTGAAGAACGTCAGCAGACCGAGCAAGCGGTACGCGGCGGTGATGAGCTTGTCCAGGCCCGAGCGTTCGAGCCCGAGGTCGGCGAGGAACTCGGACCGCTCGTCGGGCGGCAGCTCGGCGATCTGGGCCTCCGCCTCGGCGGCAAGCACGACGACCTCGCTGCCCTGCGCCTCGGCGATCTTGCGGACCGCCTCGACGTGGTCGTTGCCGCCGGCCGCGAGGTCGCCCTCGCCGACGTTCGCGGCGAACAGCACCGGCTTGGCCGTGAGCAGCCCGAGGTCGCGGTAGACCGCACGCTCCTCCTCGTCGGCGGTGAAGGTCCGCGCCGGCGCCCCGGACTCCAGATGCGCCAGCAGACCCGCGACGACGTCGGCCTCGCGTACCGCCGCTTTGTCGCCCGTACGTGCCGCGCGGCGCGCACGGTCGACGCGCTTCTCGACCGTCGCGACGTCGGCGAGCAGCAGCTCGGTCTCGATGACCTCGATGTCGCGGACGGGGTCCACCGACCCGTCGACGTGGACGACGTCGGGGTCGTCGAAGCAGCGCACGACGTGGACGACGGCGTCGACCTCGCGGATGTGGGACAGGAACTGGTTTCCCAGCCCCTCACCGCGGCTGGCGCCCTTGACCAACCCGGCGATGTCGAGGAACTCCACGCTTGTCGGCACGACGCGCGCCGAGCTGGCGAGCCGCGCCAGCGTGTCGAGCCGGACGTCGGGGACCGCGACCACGCCGACGTTGGGCTCAATCGTCGCGAACGGGTAATTCGCGGCCTCCGCGCCGGCGGCGCTGACGGCGTTGAACAGCGTCGACTTGCCGACGTTGGGCAGCCCGACGATGCCGACCTGCAGACCCATGCGTGCGCTCCTGACCGACGGATCAGCCGAGCATGCCGCCTGTCGCCCCGGACCGCCATCGCCCCCGGGGCCTTGTCATCGACGGCACCGAAAGCGCAACGCCGATGACAACCCGCCCCGGGGTCAGGCAGTGGTGGTGGCGGTGGCGGGGGCGGCGAGCAGGTCGGCGAGCAGGCTTGGCGCCCCGACGGCGAGCTGCGCGGCGGCGCGGCCGCACAGCGAACCCATGACGTTGCCGGTGCCGCTGTACGCCCCGGTGGCCCACACGCCGGGGCGTACCTCGCCGAGCACCGGCAGCCGGTCCTCGGTGAAGCCGATGACGCCCGCCCAACGGTGCGTGACGGCCGCGCGGACGCCGAGGCCGTCGCGCAGCAGCACCTCGAGCTGGCGTTGCAGCGCCGCCGTCGGCACGGCCCGGTCGCTCCCCTCGGTCGCGGGAAAGCGGTCGCGCAGCCCGCCGAGCACGACCCGCCGGTCGGGTAGCTGCTGCCAGTAGTCGTAGCCGAAACGCGCGTAGACGGGTCGGGGGATGTCGACCTCGGGCGCCGGGGCGGTCGCGAGCATCTGCGCCCGGACGGTGCGCACCCGCCCCGCAAGCTCCGGCAGCACGCGCTCGAGACGGCCGTCGACCGCGACGACGACCCGCTGGCAGTGCACTTCACCAGCCGGTGTGGTCACCCGCGTGCCGGCGACCGTGGTCGCCGGGGAGCGCTCGAACAGCCGGGCGCGGCGCATCCGGCAGCGACCGGCGAGCACGCGGCAGCGCAGCAGCGGCTGACCGGCGGCGTCGCGGGGGAACAGCAGGCCGTAGCCCTCCGGCCCCGCGTAGACCGACGCGGGCAGTCCGGCCGCGCGCATCGCCGCCAGCTGGGCGCGGCAGTCGTCGACCTCGTCCTGGCCGATGGCCAGGCGCACGCTGCCGGTGCGCCGCAGCGCCTGGGGGGTCTCGACCAGCATGCGGTCGAGTTCCGCGAAGGTCAGCCGGTACAGCGCCGCGGCGCGCTCGGTGCCGAGCGCGGCCGCCGCCCGATGGAAGAAGTCGGCGGCGCCGGCGAGAAAGAACCCGCCGTTGCGCCCCGCAGCCGCCGCGCCGACCGGACCGGCGTCGAGCCCGACGACGTCGACCCCGCGGTCGAGCAGCTCCGCGACGGCCGACAGGCCGGAACCGCCGAGGCCGACGACGCAGACCTCGGCGTCGACCCGGCCGCGCAGTGCGGGCAGCGGCGCCCAGGGGCGGTCGTCCCAGACCGGCCCTGTTGCCTCGTTAACATCGACGGCCATGTTCGCCGAGATCGTAGGAGCAGCGGCGGCCCCGGACCTCGTGCTGCTCCACGGCGGCATCGGCACCGGCCGTTATCACTGGTCCAAGCTCGTGAAGCGGCTCACGGAGCGCTTCCGCGTTCACCTGCCCGACCTCCCCGGTCACGGCCGCACGCCGCTTCCGGACGACGGCGAGTACAGCCGCGAGCTGCAGGCGCAGGCGATCGGTGGCTACCTCGACGCTCTCGGCGCGCCGGTCCACGTCGCGGCGTTCTCCATGGGCGGCCACGCGAGTCTCGCCCTGGCCACGCACGCGCCGGCGCTGTTCGCGTCGCTGACCTTGGTGGGCGTCAGCGTGCGCGAACACCAGGGGCTGCACGGCTGGCGCGAGCATTTCGACCCGGACCGCCTCGCTGCCGAGTACCCGGTGTGGGCGCGCCACCTGTCGCGCATCCACGCGCCGCTGGGCGGTCCGGACGCGTGGAAGGACGTGTGCCGCCGCGACAGTCGCGGACTGCGCATCGACGTCGACGTCCCGGCGTTGCGCGGGCTGAGCTGCCCGGTGCTGCTCGTTCGCGGCGACCGCGACCCGGCGGTCGACCCGTCGCACTACGGCGAACTGCGGGCGGTGTGGGACCAGGCCGACGAGTTCGTCGTGCCGGCGGGCGGCCACGACGTCCAGTTGACCCGCGCCCGGATCGTCGCCCCGGTGCTGTGCGACTTTTTGCGCCGAGCCACACGCGCCTGAGGCCGCGCCGCGGACGCGTGCCACACTGGCGGTCAAGCGACAGGAGGACCCGTGGGCGTGGTGGAGTTCTCGCAGCAGCCGCCGAGTCTGCGCCGCCCGGTGCTCGTCGCGGCGTTCCGCGGCTGGAACGACGCCGGCGACGCCGCCAGCGGCACGGTCGGCCTGCTGTGCGACCGCCTCGAGGCGGAGGAGTTCGCCGACATCGACGCCGAGGACTACTTCGACTTCCAGGCGACGCGGCCGACGGTGAGCCGGGTCGACGGCGTGCGGCAGATCGAGTGGCCGGAGAACCGCTTCGCGTGGGCGCGCCTGGCCGGCACCGACCGCGACGTCGTGCTGCTCGACGGCACCGAGCCCAACCTGCGCTGGCGCACCTTCGCCGCGGGGATCGCCGACGTCGCGGTCGCCCTCGGCGTCGAACTGGTCGTCACGCTCGGCGCGTTGCAGGTCGACGTGCCGCACACCCGCCCGGTGCCGGTGACCGGCAGCGCGTCGGACCCGCGGCTGGCGGCGCGCCTCGGACTGGTCCGCAGCACGTACGAGGGACCCACCGGCATGACCGGCGTCTTGCACCACGCCTGCGTCGAGGCGGGGCTGGACGCGGTCAGCCTGTGGGCCGGTGTTCCGCACTACCTGTCCGGCACGCCGTTTCTGACCGCCACACTCGCGCTGACCGAGCGAGTCCTGCGGCTGCTCGGGGCGGAGGTGGCGCTCGACGCCCTCGCGCGCGACGCGGCGGCACAGGCTGACGACATCGGCGCGCTGCTCGCCGAGGACGAGGATCTCGCCGAGTACGTGGCCGAGCTCGAGGAGCGCTTCGCGCGTGCCCGCGAGCGCGGCACCACGGCGTCGGGCGACGGCCTGCCGGCGGCCACGATGAGCGGCGATGAGCTCGCCGCCGAGCTGGAGCGCTATCTGCGGGACCGCGGTGGCGCCTGACGCCCGACGCCGGGCGGCCGGAACGCTCGCCGCGGTGGCGCTGCTCGCCGCGTGCAACGCGGCCCCGCCGTCGGCAGCGCCAACGCCGCCTGCCGCACCCGCGGAGACGACCGCACCGCCGGCGGAGACGCCGGAACCGGCGGACGCCACCGCACCACCGTCGGTGGCTACGGAGACCGCGGCGCCCACCGCGCCTGCGACCGACGCCGCCGCCACGCAGCCGCCCCGCAAGAAACCGCGCACGCGGCAACGCCAGCGGAGCGAAGTGCCCACCGCATCGGCGCCGGCGCTCGACGACGTGGCGGTGCGGCTGGCCGAGGTCGCGACGCTCGACGCCCCGACGGCCCTGGCGGTGCGCCGCGGCGACGACGCCGTCTACATCGCGGAACGCGGCGGGCGCATCCGAGTCCTGCGCCGCGGGGCCGTCGCACCGAAACCGCTACTCGACATCAGCGGCGATACGACCGTCGACGGCGAGCGCGGCCTGCTCGGCATCGCGTTCTCCGCCGCCGGCGACGAGCTCTACGTCAGCTACACCGACCCAGCCGGCGACAGCCGCCTGGCGGCCTACCGCATGGACGGCGACGCGGTCGATCTCCGGTCGCGCCGGGAGCTGCTGCGCGTCGAGCAGCCCTTCGCCAACCACAACGGCGGCAACATCGCGGTCGGTCCCGACCGCCTGCTCTACCTGGGACTCGGCGACGGCGGCAGTGCCGGAGACCCGCAGGGCAACGGGCAGGACCTCGGCACGCTGCTCGGGGCGCTGCTGCGCATCGACCCGCGCGGCGACCCGTACCGCATCCCGCGCGACAACCCCTTCGTCGACCGCGCCGGCGCGCGCCCCGAGATCTTCGTCTACGGGTTGCGCAACCCGTGGCGCTTCTCGTTCGACCGCGCCACCGGCGACCTGTGGATCGGCGATGTGGGGCAGGGCGAGATCGAAGAGATCGACGTGCTGCCCGCGGGCAAGGCCGCCGGTCGCAACCTCGGCTGGGACCTGTTCGAGGGCACCCGCCCGTTCGAGCCAGCCGGCGACCCGCCCGACGACCTCGTCGCGCCGGTCGCCGAGTACGGACACTCCGACGGGCGCTGCTCGGTGACCGGCGGCTACGTCTACCGGGGCGAGGCGATCCCGGCACTGCGCGGCGCGTACGTCTACGGCGACTTCTGCGGCGGGCAGATCGTCGCGCTCGCACAGCGGGGGGGAACGTTGGGCGATCAGGCCGACCTCGGCATCACGGTGGAACAGCTCGTGTCGTTCGGCGAGGACCGCGACGGCGAGCTGTACGTCTTGTCGCTCGCCGGTCCGGTCTACAAGCTTGTCCCCGCTTGAGACCTCGACTCAGGCGAGCCGCTCGCGGACGAGCGCGTTGACGACCTTGCCGTCCGCGCGCCCCTTGACGGCCGGCATCACCGCCGCCATGACACGCCCGAGGTCGCCGGGGCCGGCGGCGCCCGTCGCGGCGACCGCCTCGTCGACGATGCGGCGCAGCTCCGTCTCGTCGAGCTGCTCGGGCAGATAGCGGCGCAGCACCGCGAGCTCGCGGCGCTCCTTGTCGGCAAGCTCGCCGCGCCCCGCTGCGTCGAACGCGGCGGCGGCCTCGCTGCGGCGCTTCGCCTCGCGCGCGAGCAGTTCGAGCGTCGCGTCGTCGCTCACGTCGCCCCCGGCCCCGGGGGCAACGTCGGCGTTGCGCAGCGCCGCGACGACCAGACGCAGGGTCGCGACGGTGTCGGCGTCGCGGGCCTTCATCGCGGCGGTGAGGTCGGCGTGGATGCGCTCGCGCAGGGTCATGCCGGCGAGCGTAAAGCAGTGCTCGAACGCCCCCGGGCGCCATCCCTGGCGCCGGTCCGGCAGACTGGAGCGCGAGCACCGACGGCACCCCCGGCGGTTGCCCCGACACGTCTGGACCAGCGATGCCTTACCTCTCCGAGCTGCTCGTCTCTCCGGCACCGGCCATGGCGCCGCCGTTGCCCGCGCCGCGAGGGCCGCTCAGCGCGTTCGTGTTGGAGTGGCTGGTGCGGCCGCCGCAGGCGCTGCCGCCCGCGCCCGCGCCGGTCGACGACCCGCTCTACGGCGAAGACAGCGCGCTGGCGCTGTACCTGTGCTACGAGCTGCACTACCGCGGTTTCGCCGGCGTCGACGACGGCTGGGAGTGGGAACCGTCGCTGGTCGCCCTGGTCCGCGAGCTCGAGGCGGCGTTCGCGGCGCGGGTGCGCGACGAGGCCGGGCGCGACGAGGGCAACGATCAGGGGAATGTCGGCGTCGCCGAGCGGCTCTACGCGATGACCCACGGCGACGGTGACGGCCGCTCGCTGTCGCGCTACGTCGCCGAGCGGGGAACGCTCGCGCATTTGCGCGAGTTCGCGATCCACCGCTCGTGCTACCAGCTGAAGGAAGCCGACCCGCACACCTGGGCGATCCCGCGGCTCGCGGGCGCGGCGAAGGCGGCAATGGTCGAGATCCAGGCCGACGAGTACGGCGGCGGCGGCGAACACGCGATGCACCAGTCGCTGTTCGCGGTGACCCTGCGCGAGCTCGGCCTGGACCCCAGCTACGGCGCCTACCTCGACCAGACGCCCGGGTTCACCCTGGCAACCGTGAACCTCGTGACCTTCTTCGGGTTGCATCGGCGCTGGCGCGGCGCGCTGGTCGGCCACCTCGCGGTGTTCGAGATGACGTCGGTCGAGCCGATGGGGCGCTACGCCGCAGCGCTGCGCCGCTTCGGGATCGGACCGGCGGGCCGTCACTTCTACGAGGTCCACGTCGTGGCTGACGCCCACCACGAGACCGTCGCCGCTGAGGGCCTCGCCGCCGGCCTTGCGGCTCAGGAGCCGGCGCTCGTCGGCGACATCCTGTTCGGTGCGCGGGCGATCATGGCGGTCGAGGCCACCTTCACCCGCCGGCTGCTCACCGCGTGGGCGCAGGGCCGTTCGTCGTTGCGGGCGTCGGTGGACAGCGTCGTGATCGACGAGCCGGCGGTCGCGTCCACCCCAAGCTGAACCCAAGCAAGCTCAGCCTGCCGCCGGTGGTGAAGTCATGCAGTGGTGGGGCACACTGCTGAAACAAGAGCGGCCATTCCCCGTCACACGCGCAGGGGGGCTGCTGGTGACGTTCGGCGCGATGAACGCGCTGCAAATCGTCGTGTTCCTCGCCGCGTGGTTGGCTCCAGCGTTCGGTAGTGCGGAATATCGGCGGCTCGCGTTGGTTGTCACTCCGATTCAGTTCGTCTACGGAGTGCTGCGAGCAGGCGTCGGTCTCGGGGTGCTGCGTAGCGTTGCGTGGGCTCGACGCGCGGGTGTCGTGGTCGCCGCGCTGCACATTGTCGGCACCGTGTGCTTCACCGCGCTCGTGTGGGGCGCCAGTACCGACGTGGCCGTTGAGCCAGTCTTCAACACCGCCGAGACGACGGCCTTGGTCGGCGTCCTGGGGCTCGTGACGCTCGCCGATGGTGTGGTGATCCGAGACCTGATTCGGTACGCCGGTGGTTCCCGGAGCGCAACGCGCCGGTGCTCAGGCACAACCTGCCGTTCAGTCAGCGCCCCACTCGTACACCGTCACGAAACGGCGGCTTGCGGACGAGCATTCGACCTCCGGCTCGCGTACGGCTGCACAGCGTGAGATCCGCGGACGAGATCATCCACCTCATCGAGCGCGGCACCCAGCGTGAAGGCCTTGCAATGTGGGGCAAGATAAAGCCGTTCTGGAAACCACTCGTCGCTCGGATCAGCGGATATCGCTTCAGGCTCCGCCAACATCGCAACTACGGAAACAGTTTCGGCCCCCTGTTCTACGGTGAGGTCCAACCGACGCACGCAGGGAGCGAGATCCGCGGGCGGTTCACCGTGCACCCGGCGGCGCAGGGGTTCATGCTCGTGTGGCTTGCGGGCGTGGCGGCATTCGGTGTTTTCGGCGCGCTCGAAGGACCAACCCCAGAATCCAGTATACCCGGCTGGCTGTTTCCGCTCACCGCCGTCGGGTTTGGCGGCTTTGCCGTGCTCCTGATGCGTTTCAGTTGGTGGCTTGGGACAAACGAGCGCCGGACCATCTACACCTTCCTCGAAGACCTGGCGCGCGGGGAACCATCGCCGGGACAGGCACCGGTGCGGCGTACCTGAATCCCAGCGTCGCCAGGTCCAGCGGAAGTTGAACGCGGAAGTTCAGACCGCTGCCGATGCCGAATTTGGCTCTACGCCACCAACTGGGGACGTCGCCCTCTGAGTCGTGCAGCGGGTTGATCTTGCCAGGCTATGCCGCCGCAGTGCAGTAGCAGGCGCAGTCGGTAGTTGTCGACGTTGCGGAAGCCGCGGCCGACACGCTTGGTGCGCTTGATGGCGAGGTTCACGGCTTCGGTGGGACCGTTGGACGCGCCGCCGGTGATGTGCCAGTTCAGGATCTCGGTTTGCCATCGTCGGACGGTGCCGGCGAAGCGGCGGAGTTCGCGGATGCCGCTGGTGTCGGCCCACGTGTACAGCAGGTTGTCGCAGGCGTTGAGCAGCAGCGTGCGGATCCGGTACAGCGGGTCGTGCTTGCGGCCGCGGTGACCGGTCTTGTCGTTGTGCACGCGGCGGCGGACCTCGTCGGTGGCGGTGTTGGCGAGCTTGATGATGTGGAAGTGGTCCACGACGAGCACGGCGTGTCCCAGGTGCACGCCGACGGCGTTGGCGTAGCCCCGGTGAGGGTCGAGCGTCACGACGCCGACGCGGGCCAGCCAGCGACGGTCGCGGCGCGACAGCCAGCCCATCACGGCCGTGGCGGTGCGGTCGGGCACGACGTCGAGCAGCCGGCCGGTGGCGGTGTCGACCAGCCCCGACACGTAGGTCGTGTGGTGGTGACGGTTGGCCCGCAGCCACGCCGTCTCGTCCATGCCCAGCGCGGACACGAATGCGGTGCGCGCGGGGTCGTCGACCCGCGGCTGGCCGTGGCGCACACCGCCCGCATCACGGTGTGCCAGCCGGTGCCGTCGTCGGGCCACCTCGGCGACCGAGTCCGCGTCACGTCCCACCCGCCGGGCGGCGACTGTGCGGGCCCCCGTTCGGTGAGCACTGCCCGCGACGCGACCGCCGCGCTCGTTTCGGTCCACGTCGCCACCGCGGACAGCGGCTCCGGGCAGCGCCAGCGCGCTTGCGCCAGCGCAGCCGCACCGGCCGGCCGAACGCGTCGACGTCGCGCACCAACGTCTCGCTGCGGCCCTTGGAGCGCGCCCGCACTCCACAGCCCGACCAGCCCATCGCCTTCGGGGTCGTCTCGATCAACAACTCGAGCTCGCCATCGACGTCGGCCGCGCTGAGCACGGAGAAGTCGCGCATTCGAGCATGACGACATCGGCTGACATAGCCTGACCCTGCACCTGAAGCCTCCTTGACTCGCTTGCCTCGACAGCTGCGAGCCTCAGGGGGTTCAGGCATTCCCGGCGAAGTCACACCGCGGCCGGTCCCCACTTCACGGCGAAGAGCCGACAATCCAGTGTGGGCGTACGGGGCAGTCCTCATCGGATTGATGCTCGCGGCCGTCGCACCGTCGACTTACAGGCAGCCGTCGCAGACGTGCCGTTCTGCGCTGGATGCGCGACCGCCGCAGATCCGGCACTCTGTGATGGATGTCTGCTTCGCCTCCCGGCACGCCTACGGCCTCGAAACGATGGACCGGCCGGTCCCTCTGGGTGTGGGCGGGCGTCCCCGTCGGCGCGGCCCTTCTAGCCGGAACTGACGGTCTGGACTCACCGTGGCCGGACTTCCTCCTGGGCATGACTTGTTGCGCCGCCGTTCTGGCATGGCTCACCCGCAGCCCAGCAGCAGCATGGATCGGTGCGACCCTGTTGGTGGCCCCGGTGGCTCAAATCTGGTGGGTGACACGCGACGACATAGAGGGCCTTTACCTATTCTCTGCACTTATGGCCGTGCCAATCCTCGGAGTCCTGTTGACGCTGGTCGCCCTAACAGTGGCGTCCCTGTCCGCCTGGCATAGCCCACGCCGCGAGGCAAGACGGCAACAGGCGTAGACGTGCCGTTCTGCGCTGGATGCGCGACCGCCGCAGATCCGGCACTCTGTTACGGATGACGATGCTCTGGACATGTCGTCTGCTGGTCGGAGCGATGGTTGTTGCGGCCTTGGGCGAGTGTGATGCCCCCGGTGTGCCTCCAGGTGCGACGGTCACGACGACGCGGGACGGGGCGGGGGAACCGTGACCGTGCAACACGACGGGCAGCTCGACGCGCAACGCCCCGCGCATGACACGTGGGAGGGACGCCGCACTGGCAGAGGCGAAGCGGCTTTCCCCTTGGTTGGTTGCGCCGGAGGCTCAGAAGGTGCGGTTCGGAGTTCCGGCGATGTTTGAACGGGTGCGGGTGACCGGGGTCGGCTATTGCCACGTGTTCGGCGGCTTGTACGACAGGTGCCACGGATGGCAGGCCAACGACTTCGGACCGTGCTGAGACCAGCCAGAGCACACCCTGTATGTGTACACGCCCGCCAAGGGGAGGCGAGAGAGGGGGTTCGTGATGTATGTCCTCGCGATACTTCTGGTGCTCGTCGCGCTGGCGCGTTGCGTGGAGCACGTGGCACCTGACGTGGTCGGGCCGTCGTTGCTCCTCGCGGCCTCATTTGTTGCGGGCGCACTCAGCGTCGCATACCTGCTCTGGTGGATGATGCGCGGTCGTCGTCGACTCAAGGACCCGGGGTTCTGCGGCTCGTCGCGTCGGATGGTCCTGGGCTTTGCAGGCCTGGTCCTGCTCGTGCTGCCGGTTATCGAGTGGGTGGTCTACAACGCGCTTGAGGCCAGGTACTGACGGTCTGTACTCGTGTCCAGGACGGAGTCGGACCGTGGTCGTGGGACGCTGGGGCACCCACCAGGACGAAAGAGAGCCCTGACACGGCACGCTGGAGCCGTCACCGACGTGCCGTTATGCAGTTGTCGTCATAGCGGGCGCATATCCGGCAATATGCGCTGGCAGTCGACCATGGAGGGAACATGTCGGACGCGACTGACCAGCAGAGGCAAAGGCGCTTCTTTGGGTCAAGTGATCCTCTCCATCGGTTGATCCTCGTGTGCGGCATCACGCTTCTGGTTCTACGTGAACTATTCGGCGGCTTGGCCGCCGCTGCCATGGCGTTGATAGGTGGGACGACGGCCTTCGCCCTGTCGACCGGTGGCTGACCGCACCCTGAGGGCGCTGTAGAAGTGCCGTTCTGCGCTGGCTGCGCGACCGCCGCAGATCCGGCAATCTGTGACGGATGAAGTACGTCGTCGCTACGGAACGGCTGGGGTGGTCGCCTCGTCGTTGGTGGCATTCGCTGACGGGCTGGATTCCCGGCGAAGCGCAGATGCGGCTGCAATACGAAATACAGCCAGAGCGCCCAACGGCTACGTGCCACCTCCAGCCAGCCGACGACGAGCCTGCGTTGTGCGGCCACGTATGGGAAGGCCTCATCGCTATACCAGGCAGTCCCGGCTGGTTGGACTTGCACCCCGACCTGCGCTGTGCCGACTGCGGCCATCTCGCGGGTTATCCCCTGGAAGATGCGACCACCCGTACTTACCGGTTCGCTTTGGACGACGACCCCCGGTATTCGTCGTAGAGGTGCGATATGCGCTGGCTGCAGGAGCAGTTCCGCACCGCAGACTCGCAAGCAGTAAGGCTGCAAGTCACAGCAGGCCGCTACAGTGAGCGGTCCCGTAGTTGCGAGTGCAAATGGGGTTCGGCGTCTACCACTATGTCAGCGTCGCCAGGTCCAGCCGAAGTTGAACGCGAAGTTCGACACGGAGCCGAGCGCGATCGCGAGTGCCGCCGCCACCAGGTAGGGCAGGTACTCCTTGAGCAGCGTGCCGCTGCCGACCTGGATCGCCGCCCCGAGCAGCATCGTGGCGTTGAACTGCGCGAGCCTGCGCAGGCTCAGTCGCCGGTGGTGGAAGGTCCACAGCTCGTTGCCGAGGTAGTTGCCGAGGATCGCGACCTCCGTCGCGATGGCGAACGAGCGGGTGAACGGCAGGTCGAGCTGGCCGTGGAGCAGCTCGAGGACCGTCAGGTTGACCAGCGTGCCGACGACGCCGACGACGCCGAAGCGCACGAGCGCCACAACGAGCCGCGGCTTGGCGCGCGGCGCAGCGGTGGTGAGGTCGGGCGGCGGGGCGGGCAGGACCACGGGCGCCTACGTTGCGGCGACGGGGGCGAGCAGGGCGTCGAAGGCGTCGAGCACGTCGTCGGTCACGTCGAGGTCGGCCGCGGCGACGTTGTCGTCGACCTGGCCGGGGCGCGACGCGCCGACGATCACGGACGACACGAACGGTTGGCGCAGGCACCACGCCAGCGCCAGCTGCGCCAGCGAGCAACCGGCCTCGTCGGCCACCGCGCGGGTCTTGCCCACGGCGTCGAGCACGTCTTGGGTGAAGTAGCGGCGCATCATCGCGGCATGGTCGCCGGCGGCGCGGCTGTCGGGCGGAACGTCATCGACGCTGGAGTACTTGCCGGTCAGGATGCCCATCGCCAGCGGCGACCAGACGACGTTGCCGACGCCGAGGTCCTCGCAGGTGGGCAGCACCCGCGCTTCGATGGACCGCCACAGCGCCGAGTACTGCGGCTGGTTGGACACCGGTACGGACCACCCCTGGGCCCGGCACAGCCCGACGGCGGCGGCGATCTGGTCGGCCGACCACTCGGAGACCCCCCAGTACAGGACCTTGCCGGCGCGGATGAGGTCGTCCATCACCCGGCAGGTCTCTTCCAGCGGTGTCGCCTCGTCGTAGCGGTGGCACTGGTACAGGTCGACGTAATCCGTCCCGAGGCGCCGTAGGCTCGCGGTGATCTGCTCGCTGACGTGCTTGCGTGAGAGCCCCGAGTCGTTGGGCCCGTCGCCCATCGGGAAGTAGACCTTCGTCGCCAGGACGTAGGAGTCGCGCCGGAGGTCGCGCAGCGCCGCGCCGACGACCTCCTCGGCGGCGCCGCGCATGTACACGTTGGCCGTGTCGAAGAACGTGACGCCCAGGTCGTACGCGCGCCAGATGCACTCTTTGGCGGTCGCCGTCTCGACGGACCCGCCGTAGGTCAGCCACGACCCGAGGCCGACGGCCGACACCTGCACTCCCCAGCGCCCGAGCTTGCGGTACTCCATGCGCGACGCGGCCTTCCTGTGGCGGAAGCCGAATGCTAGTGGCTCGCGTTCGCGCCCTCGGCGACGCGACACGCCGCCGCCAGTCGGGCCGCGTCGGCGCCGGCGAGCCCGCGCGAGACCGCGCCCAGCAGCTCAGGGAGGGCGGCCGCCAGGGTTACGCGGACGCCACCGGTCTCCGGGTCGACGTCGACGTCGACGTCGTCGCCCTGCAGGCGCAGACGAACGGTGACCTGCGGCGGCCAGGTCGGCTCGTCCCCGGCGACGTCGGCGAGGTAGTCCCACGTCTCGGGGGCCACCGCGGCGAGCAGTTCGACCAGGCGTGGGAGGTCGTCGCCGACGCGGTGGAGCAGGACGCCGACCTCGTGGAGGCGGTCGTCGACGCCGGCGGCGTGCTCGCGGCAGTAGAAGTGGTCAGGCGGGAGCGACTCTCCGCACACCGCGCAGCTGTCGTCGCGGTACATCCGACGGCAGGCTCAGGGGCAGTTGCTGCCGTCGGCCGAGGTGTAGGGACGCGACTGGTCACGGTTCGCCGCGATCTCGTCGAAGTCGAAGTTGTTGCGCTCCAGCGCGGCGCGGTCCTCGATCGGTACCTCGAACACAGGGCCTGGCCCGTCGGGGTCGATGACGGTACGCCCGTTGTTGACGAGGAAGTCGAGCACCTGCTGCTGGCCCTGCTCGCGCCCGGTGATACGCGGGTCGAGCAGGAACCCATGAGGGTTGAACTCGGCGGTCGGCGTGCGGTCGTTGCGGTAGTACGTCGTCCGCGACGCGAGCCGACCCGCGCGCATGATCGTCGCGCTGGTCGGGTTGGGCACCGTCGCGTCGCCGAACGCGTACTGGTAGATCACGCGCTTCGGGGCGGAGTCGGTCAACGGATGCAGTAGAAGCCGCGGCGCGAACGCCTCTGGGCTGCCCGAGCGGTTCAGCCAGATGCTGCGCGACAGGGCCCGCTGGATCTTCAGCGCCCCGCGGGCCGGCTCAGTCTCTGCCTCCTCGGCCCACAGCGGCAGCGACTCGGTGAAGCAGTCGCGCCCGCCGTTGAGCAGCGAGGGGATGCGGCCGTCGAGCGCGGCGGCGACGTTCGGGCGGAACGCCGGCGCGAGTCGGGCGATGTCGGCGATCGGGCCGCCGGGGACGTTGAGCGCCGCGACCTTCAGCCGGTCGTCGACGGCGGTGACCATGGTGCCGTAGATGCCGCCGAGGCTCTGGGCGTACAGCGAGACGTTGCGGCGGCGCAGGTCGACGTTGCCGTCACCGTCGACGTCGACGCCTCGCCCGATCGCGCGGCTGAACGCCATGACGTCAGCCGCGGTCTGGCGCAGGCCGTCGCGCAGGCCGATGTCGCCGAGGCGGTGGGGCTGCACCGGCGCCTGGACGTTCGCGACCGGGTCGTAAACACCGTTGGCGTCGAGCACCGTGGCGCGGCCGAAGGCCGTGAAGCGCACCTCCTCGCCGCCGCTGCTCGCGGTCGTCACAGCGGTCTTGCTGCGCGGCCCGAACGCGTGGCCCACCGGGTCGAAGGAGACCGTCGCCAGGCCACGTGCGGCGTTGGCGTCGGCCGCCAGGAACAGGTCGTACTTCGAGCGGGTGATCCCCGGGCCGAAGATCGCGACCGGCCAGCCGCCCTCCGGCGGCTCGCCACGCGGCACGATCATGGTGAAGCCGACGCGGTCGAAGCCGCGGACGCGCGGCCGCTCGTTCGCGGTGTCGGTCTGGGGGATGTGGCGGTTGCGGGTCAGCCACGACGGCGAGTCGAACGAGCCGAATGCGTACAGCCGCGCCCCGATCACCGTGTTCAGCACGTTCTCCGCGACGAGGGGTTCGCCGGGCATGCGGTCGTTGAGGCGGCGGATCCGGATCACGTCGGCGGCCTCGAACACCGCGCGGCCGCCATCTTTGAGGATGTCGAAGCGCAGTCCGCGCCGGGCCTTGCGGATGCCCGCGGCGCGGTACGCCGACCCGTCGTCGAGCTGGCGGCGCATCTGGGTCAGCACGCGGCTCGCGCTCAGCGTCGTGAACGTCGTCGTGGATGCCGGGCCGGCGCCGTCGTAGGTCACCCGGTAGGTCGTGCGCTCCGCGAGCTGCCGCCGCGGGTGCCCCGACAGCGTCAGCGTGCGGCGGTCGTAGACCAGCCGGTTCACCGGGATCGGGTCGCCGCCTTCGACGTTGCGGACGAAGAAGCGGCCCTTGCCAAGCGTGCGACCCAGTCCCTCCGCGTCGGGCAGCGGCGCGTCGAGCTGGACGACGATGCGGGGGTCCAGGTCGAAGCCGTCGAGCTGGTTGAGCAGCCGCACCGTGTTGCAGTCCGAGGGCCGGCGGCGGCAGTTCGGCATGGGCAAGTCCAGGCGCCGGCCGGTGAGCTGGTAGGCGTCGCGGACGGTGAGGCGGTTGCTCGGGAACACGACCTCGCCCCGCGGCAACCCGCCGGTCGCCGCGTTGGCGACCCGGGGCGCGGCGCTCGGCAGGAACGTCGCCGCCACGGCGAGGACGGCGAGGACGACGACGGCGATGCGCGA
This sequence comes from Egibacteraceae bacterium, assembly GCA_030446745.1. Taxonomy (GTDB): domain Bacteria; phylum Actinomycetota; class Nitriliruptoria; order Euzebyales; family Egibacteraceae; genus JAUJMS01. Next base: position 87,499 of record JAUJMS010000003.1, read on the forward strand.
GCGGTGCGGCACAGCAGCTCCTTGGGGCGGGGCGGGTCGGCGTGGGGACAGCCGCGCTACGCCGGGCGTTATTGCCGGCTTGCTCCTAGAGTGTCCCGCAAGAAGTCGAGTTGCAACCGCAGCAAGTTCTCGGCGACCGTTTCCTGCGGCGTCATGTGTGTGACGCCCGACAGCGGCAAGACGGTGTGCGCGCGGCCGGCCTCCAGCAGCGCCCGCGACAGCCGCAGGGTGTGCGCCGCGACGACGTTGTCGTCGGCCATGCCGTGGATCAGCAGCAGCGGGCGGCGCAGCGACGCCGCGTCGTCGAGCAGCGAGCTGCGGCGGTAGGCGTCGGGCCGGTCTGTCGGCAACCCGAGGTAGCGCTCCGTGTAGTGGGTGTCGTACAGCGTCCAGTCGGTGACCGGCGCGCCGGCGATGGCCGCCGCGAAGACGTCCGGGCGCCGCAACACCGCGAGCGCGGCCAGGTAACCGCCGAACGACCAGCCGCGGATCGCGACGCGCTCGAGGTCGAGCAAGCCGGGATGCGCGGCCGCGCAGGCGTGCAACGCGTCGACCTGGTCGTCCAGCGGCGCAGTCGCGAGGTCGCCGGCGACCGTCCGTTCCCACGCCGGCCCGCGCCCCGGCGTGCCGCGGCCGTCGACGACGAGGACCGCGAAGCCGGCGTCGGCGAACCACTGCGACGCGACGTGGGCGTTGCCGCTGCGCACCACCCGCTGCGCCGACGGGCCGCCGTAGGGGTCGAGCAGCACGGGCAACGGGGCGCCGTCGGTGGGCTCGTCCGGGTTGCAGCCCGACGGCAGCAGCAGCGCCGCAGGCAGCATCCGCTCGCCGAGGCGCGCGATGCGAACGTTCGGCGTGAGCAGCGGCCGCTCGGCAAATGACGTGACCGGCGTCTGCCCGGCAGCGGAGTCGACGGTGACCGTGGCGCCGGGCTGGTCCAGCTCCGCCGTCACGAGCACCGTCACACCCGCTGACGCGGCAGCATCGGCCATGCCGTCGGCGGGGGTGAGGCGGCGTGGCCCGGAGCCGTCCAGCGGCAGCGTCCACACCGCGACGGCCGTCGGGTCGTCGCCCCAGGCGGTGAAGGTCAGGCCGGCGGTGTCCGCGGACACGAGGCGGCGCACCTGCAGCCCCGGCGGGGTGACCGCCTCGCCGTCGACCGCCAACCGGCGCGTGTCGGCGTCGTCGACCGTGGTGACGAGCCGGCCGCCGGGAAGCCAGCGTGGCACGCCGGCGCCGAGCTCGACCCACGCAGCGTCGCGCTGCTCGGACAGCACCGTGGTGGCGCCGGACGCCGGGTCGACGCCGAGGACGCGGACCAGGCGCTGGTCGCGCGCCTGCACCACGACGGTCAGCGGCCCGTGCGGCGACCAGACCACGTCGACGAGGTACGGCATCGCCTCGGCGTCCCAGTCCACGACAACGCGGTCGCCGGCGAGATCGACGACGTGCAACGACACCGTCGCGTTCGCCGTGCCAGCCGCGGGATACGCCAAGACGGTGGCCGGACGCTGCGGATCCGCCGGCTCCGACAGAGACCAGCGCTGCACGGGCGACGTGTCGACGCGGCTGACGGCGAGCCGCCGGCCGTCGGGAGACCACCAGAATCCGCGTAGCCGGCCCATCTCCTCGGCGGCGACGAAGTCCGGCAGGCCCCAGGTGACGTCGTCGTCGTCGTCGCCGGCGAGCCGGCGCTCGCTGCCGCCGTCGCGGTCGACGACGTGCAGCGCCCCGGCGCGCACGAACGCGACCCTCGCCGCGCCGCGGTCCAGCCGCGGCCCGATGACGGGGCCGTCAACCGGCAGCCGGTTGGGTTCGCCGCCGTCGCGCAGGTCAACGGTGTACGCGTCTGCCGCCAGCGCGAACACCGCGTGGGTCAGGGCCGGGTCGGCGGCGTAGGCGACAATCCCGCCTGCCGACTCACGCGCGCGCTCCCGCCGCGCGCGCTCCTCAGGCGGCAGCGCGGCCGCCTCGATCGCCGCATGCCCCAGCGCACGGGGGTCCGCCACGCAGCGCTGCTCGCCGGAAGCAACGTCGAGCACCCACAGGCAGCCGACCGGGTCCGCACCGTCACGGCTGCGCAGGAACGCGACGCGCGAGCCGTCGTCGCCGACGGCGAACGACCGCGGTGCGCCGAGGCTGAATCGGCGCGTGCGGGCGTACTGCCGCGGGAACTCGTCCCAGCCGGCCACCGGTGGGCGCGGCGCCGTCACCCGATCGCCGACTCCTCGCGGCGCCGGCGCGGGCAGCGCTGCTCATGGCCGGGCCGAACCCAGGTCCACGCCTGGCACGCCGGGCAGCGCGTGCCGTCGCGGACGATGGGGTTGCCCTCCAGCGCCAGCGGCAGGTGCACGTCGAGGTCGGCGCACACGAACGCCTCGTACGCTTTCTCGGCGAGCTGGCGGTTGCGCTCGGCCAGCTCGTCGAGCACGACCTGCGGACGGATGTCGGCGCCGTCAGCCACCAGCGTGGCGATCAGCTCTGCTGACTCGGGTCGCGCGAGGTCGAGGCCGGCGATATCGGGGGAGCGCAGCTGCGCCGGCAGTGGGACGTCGACACCCTGGTCGCGCCAGCGGCGCCACTCGGCGAGGCCGGCGGCGCGGTCGCCGCCTGCCGCCTCGACGCGGGCCTGGATCCGCTCGCGCAGCCGGTCGCTGACGCCGTGGTCGCGTGCCCACGCCAGCATCGGGCCGAGCTCGCCGCCGAGGTCGATGCGGTCGACGAGGTCGGGCAGGCGCTGGGGATGCCGCTCCGCGACCAGCGACAGCGTGGCGACGGTCGCGGGCAGACGGTCGATCAGCGTGGGGAGCCGGTCGGGGTAGGACGACGCCACCAGCGACAGCGTCGCCTCGCTCGGCGGCAGGCGGTCGACGCCCGCGGCGAGCAGCGTGTCGAGGGCCGGCGGCAGCGCGCCCGCCGCCTTGACCGCCGCCGCTTCTGCCAGCCAGTCGTCCCCGGGCGACTCGGGCAGCGGGATCTTCAGCCCGGGCTCGCGCGCCAGCAGGGCGGCAGCGATCTGCGGGCGGCGCCCGACCGCGGCGAGCTCACCCATCAGCGCCTCGCGCAGCCACGTCCAGATCAGGCCCTGCGCCTGAGTGACGTCCGCGGCGACGCGGTCGGCGCGGCCGCGCAGACCGATCCGCACAGCGGTCGTGAGCGTGCGCCGGGCCCGCTCGAGCGCCCGCTGCCGCTCCGCCAGGACCGGCTTGCAGGCGTCGGGGCGCGCACGGAACAGCTCCCACAGCACGAACAGGTCGCGGTAGCGCCCCGTCGCGGCGGAGGCGACGAGGTGGCGGGCGAGGGCGTCGGGGCCGAGGAGCGCGCCGGCTGTGACCGGTGGCACGTCGGTGATCAGCGTCTCGCGGATCTTGCGCGACAGGCGCGACAGCTTCGGCTCAGGGGCGAGCACGTAGCGCAGGGCGGCGGCGCTCGTCGAGCCGACGCGCCGCACGACCTCCGCCGGGTCGGGTCCGGCCGGGGGTCGCTTCGCCGGCTTCGGCTTGGCGGCGGGCGTGGCGTCGGCGCCCTCGGCGGCGGGTGCCGCCGGGGCCGGGGCGGGAGTGGGGTCGAGCGCCTCGGGGTTCGGCTCGATCGTGTCCGGAGGGCCGGCGTCGACGTCGGCGTTCTCGGCCGGCTCGACGTCCTGGGCCGTGTCGGCGTCCTCGGCCGGGTCGACGTCCGCTGCCGTGTCGGCGTCCTCGGCCGGGTCGACGTCCGCTGCCGTGTCGGCGTCCTCGACCGCGACGGCGCCGCTGTCACCTTCGACCGTGTCGACCGCCGCCGGGTCCGGGGCCTGCGTCGCGTCGGCGTCCGGCTCGGAGACCGGGGTCGGCGTCGACGGTTCGGAGGCGGGCGGCGACGAGTCCATAAAGGACCTCCTCAGCGGCTTGGGACCGGTCTCGCGGGCACAGGCGCGCGAGGGTCAGGCGGGCAGACGGCGAGCGCAAAGGATACCCGTGGTTGCCGCGCAGCTCAGTCGGCGGCTCAGCCGCGGGCGGTCTTCGCGGCCAGCCGCAGCAGCGCGACGGCGCTCGCGACCTCCTCCGCGGCGAGCGCGTCGCGGGTCGTCACCAGCGCCATCTCGGCGACGGCGCGGCGCGGTCGGCTGTCCATGAGGTTGCGGCTGAACACCGCGAGGTCGCGACCCGACGGCTGGAGCACCAACGTCGCCTGGTCGCGCTCGGCGAGCAGGCGCAGCTCGGCGACCAGACGCCGCTCGGCGAAGCGCCGCAGCGGGTAGACGTAGCGGTCGACGAAGCCCGCGGCGGCGTGGCCCTCCAGCGACGACATGGGGTTGACGACGACGACGAGGTCCAAGTCGAGCTCGGCGACGAGGTCGGCGTTGCTCGGCGAGTGCATGCCACCGTCGACGTAACGGTCCCGGCCGATGCGCACCGGGCGGTACAGGCCAGGGATTGCGCACGACGCCCGCACCGCCCGGTCCAGGTGCGCCCGCGGGGCGCCGTGGCGCCCGAACACCTCGCGTCCGCCGGTGCGCAGGTTCACCGCAGTGATCCACGTCCGGGGGTGCGGTGCCCACCCCGACGGCACGAGCCGCCGCAGCGCCGTGCCGATCGTGGCGTTGGTGAACATCCCTTCGGGCAGCCACGCGGACAGGGCGACCTCGGGGCGGTACGACCACGGGCGCAGCATCGTCTTGAACGCAAGCGACTTCGACGCCGGTCCGATCCGCGGCAGCGCCCGCGCGGGAGTGAAGATCTCCTTGAGCGTCTGCACCTCGCCCGGGTCCGGGTCACTGGCGACCTCTTGGAACGCGTCGGCGGGCAGGCGCCCCCCGCGCGAGCGCCACAGTCCGAACGTGGCCGGCATCCCCGCGCCGTACAGCGCCGCGTGGACCGACCCGGCGGAGGTCCCGACCAGCACCGACGCGGTCCGCGGTTGGAAGCCGGTGGCCTCGTGGAGCGCCGCCACGGCGCCCGACAGGTAGGCGTTGCCCAGGACGCCACCGGCGCCGAAGACGAATCCGACGCGCGGGCGCCGGTCGACGTCGGCCGGGTTGGGCGTCCAGCGGCGTGCCGAAAGCTCCGCGCGGACCAGGGCGTCGACTTCGTCGGAGTCGCGGCCCCAACGTCCTACCGCAGGTGGTTCCAGCCGGGCGCTCACCAGCCCACCGGCGCCGCCGTCCGCCACGCCGCCGGCAGCCATGCGGCGATGTCGGCGGCAACCTGGTCCGGGTCCTCGAGCATCGGCACATGGCCGAGGTCGGGGTAGGAGCGGAACGTCCAGTCGCGCCGGCGGGCGGCGACCGCGGCCATCCCGGCCGCGGACACGAGACGGTCGCGCTGGCCGTGGAGCAGCAGCGTCGGCGCGCGCACCGCGTCGACGGCACGCCACAGCGTCCGGGCGTTCGGGCCGAGCAGCAGCAGCATGCTCCGCGCGGCGTCGAGGAGCGCGGTGGGTGCGTACGGCAGCGCGCGACGGCGCCGGGCCAGCTCGGTGTGGGCGGCGATGACCGCCGGATCCAGCGCGTCGACATCGGGGACGCACAGCGCCATCGTCGCGCGCACCTGCGCGGCCGGGTCCACGCGCCGCGCACGCGAGCGCAGCCAGCGTTCGCCGACCCCGGGCGCCGCGAGGACGGCGAAGTGGGCGGCGATCTGCGGGTCGAACGGTGCGCGCATCGGGCGCGGCGACGCCGGGGCGCAGACCACCAGACCGGCGACCAGCTCAGGCGCGTTCGCGGCGAGCAGGATCGACAGCAGGCCGCCCATCGAGTTGCCGACCAGGACGACGCGACGGTCCGGCGAGACCGTGCGCACGAAGCCGCCGAGCAGGTCGAGGTTGTCAGCGACGGTCGCGCGGCGCCCCGTCGGTGCGGTCAGTCCGAACCCGGCGAGGTCGGGCGCCCACACCTCGCCGCCCGCCGCGGCGAGCCGCGGCCCGAGCAGCGACCAGTTCAGCCCCGAGCCCCCGAGCCCGTGGACGCAGACGAAGCACGGGCCGGTGGGCTGTTCGGGACGGTGGTGCGCGGCGTGGACGTCGACGCCGCCGCGACCCCGCGACAGCGCGGCAGCGGGAACCTCCACCCAGCGGGCCGGCACGGCCTACTCCTCCGGCGGGATGGTCAGCTGCTGGCCGACCTGCAGCTGGGTCTCGGCGGTGAGGTTGTTCGCTTCAGCGATCAGTCTGAACTTCGTGCGGTCGCCGTAGAAGTCCTCGGCGATGCCGCCGAGCGTGTCGCCGCTTTTGACGGTGTACGTCTGCCCCACCTCGGCGGTCGGGTCCCGACCGCCGTCGTTCCCGTCGCGGCCGCCGCCGTCGTCTCCGTCCCCGTCCCCGTTGCCGCGGTTGCCGTTGCCGGCGTCCGGGCCCCTGCGCCCGCCCCGGGACTGTGCCGCCGCGAGCTGCTGTTCGAGCACGGCGTTCTCGGACGTCAGCGTGAGGACCTGCTTATTGGCCTGCTTGAACTGCTCGACGGACACCCCGGTGCCCTTCGTGCAGCGGCCCGCCAAGAAGACCAGCACCGCCGCGACCGCGAAGGCGGCGATCCGACCCCACAGCACCCGCGGGCTGTAGTCGTCCTCGTGCTCGTAGTCGTACTCCATCGCCGACAAGTATTCACCATCGGTCTGGCAGCGCCTACTCTGACGCGCATGTTGGAGCGCGAGTGGGTGTCGATCGTCGACCCCGACGACCGGCACGACCGGTACGTGTTCGACGTCAGCTTCCTGCTGTCGGACTACGCGTGCATCTACGGTCGCGGCTGTCGCGGGCTGGCGCAGACCCCCTCGGCGGTGCACGGCTGCTGCTCACTGGGCGCGCACTACGTCGACGCGGAGGACCGGGCGCGGATCGAGGCGATGGTCGAACAGCTCGGTCCCAGCGAGATGCAGTTCTACGCCGAGGCGCGGCGCGGCGGTGTGACGGCGCGGTTGCCCGGCGACGAGTACCGCACCCGCGTCAAGGACGGCGCCTGCATCTTTCTCAACCGCGCCGGCTGGCACGCCGGGCCGGGATGCGCGCTGCACCAGCACGCCGTCGCGCGCGGCCGCCACCACATGACCGCGAAGCCGGAGGTGTGTTGGATCGTCCCGCTGCGCCGGGAGGTCAGCGAGGGCGTCGGCGACGACGGCGAGCCGTTGTGGACGACGACGATCACCTCGTACGACCGCGGGGCGTGGGGGCCGGGTGGCGCCGGGTTCGCGTGGTGGTGCACCGACGCGCCGGAGGCGTACGGCGGCGGACGGCCGGTGTACCGCAGCATGGCGGCCGAGCTGCGCGCGCTGTCCAGCGACGCCGTCTACGCCGAGCTCGCCGGCTACCTCGACCAGCGCCGCGGGCGCGCCCGCCCACCGCTGCCGTTCCCGGTGTTCGTCCGGTGACTGCGGCGTCGTAGGCCGGACGTGGAGTCGGTCCTGTCCGAGGAGCTGCTGCGCAGCGTCGTCGACCTGCTCGTGCGGCTCGTCGAGTCCGCCGGCGCGGTTGTCATCGTCGTCGGGGCGGCGCTCGGCTTCGTCCGCTTCGTCGCGGTGGCGTTTCGTGCCGGTGACGCCGCCAGCTTCGTCCCCGTGCGCCTGGACCTGGGCCGCTTCCTCGCGCTCGGCCTGGAGTTCCAGCTCGCCGGCGACATCCTGCGCACCGCCATCGCTCCGACCTTCGAGGAGATCGGCCAGCTCGCCGCCATCGCCGCGATCCGCACGGCGCTGAACTACTTCCTCGGCCGAGAGATCTCGGAGGAGCGCGAGGAGCTGGAACGCCAGGGGGAGGGCAAACGGTGACCGCGTTGTTCGACGACCTGTCCGCCGTCGTCACCGTCGCCGGCCTGCTGTGTCTGGCCGCCGCCCTGCGCCGGCCCGGACACTGGCGCGCCGGGCTCGGGATGGCGGTCGAGCTGTGGACCGCCGCGGGGTTGCTGCGCCTGGCCGGGACGTTGACCTGGTCGCGCATCGCGACGGTGGCCGCCATCGTCGCGGTCCGCCGTGTCGTCACGGCGACCCTGCGCGACGCGGCGGCGATCCGCGGCGCCTGATACGGGTCGCGCCGAGCACGTGTCGCCGCCCCCAGCTCGCGCGTCCGCGTCGCCGTCCGGCCGCGTGGGCACCGTCGTGGCGCTGTGGCGCCATCCCGTCAAGTCGTTCGGCGGTGAGCGGCTCGACGTGGCGCGGGTCACCGCCGAAGGCGTCGCCGGCGATCGCCGCGTCGCGCTGCGCGACGGCCGCGACGGCCGCCTGTTGTCGGCCAAGCGCGAACCGCGGCTGCTGCTGGCCTCCGCCGCCACGACCGCCGGCGGGGTCGTCGTGACGCTGCCCGACGGACTGACGATCTCGGTGACCGACCGGGCGGCGCCCGCGGCGCTGTCGGCCTGGCTCGGCTACCCGGTGACCGTGGCGCTTGGCGACCGCGCCGCCGCCTTCGTCGACGACGCGCCGGTCCACCTCGCGTCGACCGCGTCGCTGGCCGCGGCCGCAACCACTCAAGCCCCACTGAGGTGCGGCGGTTCCGCCCGACGATCGTCGTCGCGCTCGACGGCGGCGCGCCGGGGAGGAGACGTGGCCGGGGCGCACCGTCGTGGTCGGTGCGGCGCGACTCGTGGCGACGGAGCGGACGGTGCGCTGCGTCATGGTCAACCACCGCCAACCCGGGGTGCCGCCGACGCCGGACTGCTGCGCCGGCTGGCCGCCGGGGACGACCCGACGCTCGGGGTTTACGCGGACGTCGACACGCCCGGCGAGGTCCGCGTCGGCGACCCGGTCCGCCTGGACGACGCGGCGGTTGCCACCGCGCGGTAGCGCCCGTCGTCGCGGGTTCAGTCGCCGAGGTCGGTTCCGGATCCGCGACGCTCGTCTTCGAGCCCCACGAGGACCTCGGCGTCGTCGACGGTGGCCTCGGGACCGTAGTTGAGCACCGCTGTCCCGCGCGTGTCGCAGGCGGGGCAGCACAGCGCCACGACCGCGAGCATGTCCGCCGGGTCGGAGGCGCCTTCCGTGCGGCGCAGCGCGTGCATCGGCACGCTCGCCGCGGGGTGCTCGGTGCCGCACGCGAGGCAGGCGATCTGGCCGCCCTCCGCGCCGCGAACTGGCCGCGGAACCCCTCGCCCTCGAACTGCTCGAGGATCGCGGTGATGCTCGACGGGTCGCGGGCGTACTGGGCGTCGGCGGTCATCGCTGCCTCCTTGTCGGCGCCGCGTTGGCGCTGGCCTACCCGGCCGCGGCCGCGGCGACGCGCGCCGCGGCGGCGCTCCAGCGATCCAGCCGCCGGCGCAGGGCCGGCGCGTGGAGCAGCGGACCGCGCAGCGCCGCCCCGCGCTCCGCGGTCTGCAGCCCGGCGGCGAGCACCAGCCGGCTGCCGAACGGGTCGCGCACGACGCGGTAGCCGACGCCGAGCTCCCCGCGCGGCAGCATGGTCGTCAGCTCGAGCAGCCGCGCCGCCACCGTCGTCGCGCGCCACACCCGCACGCCGCCGGCCTCGACCGTGACGATCTCGCTGCCGACGGTCAGGGCTCGGGCGCGACCGACTCGACGCGTTGCGCGTCGGTCCACTCCAGCCAGCCGCCACGGATCGCCGACGACCGCCCACAGCGCGTCGGGGGTGACGCGGCTGACCCGGTACAGCTCGACGCGCACGGCGGGCATCGGTGCCCGGTCACCCGTGACCGGCCGGACCACTGGTGGTCGCGGCGAGCGGGTCACCGACTGGACACGGCGACGCGCTCGGCGAACTCGGCGGTGCCCGCGACGATCTCGGGGAGGTCGTAGTCGAGCGTCGCGACGTGGTAGCTGCGCTCCAACCAGCGCTGTTCCTTGTCCAGCGAGGCGATGGAGTTGAGCACCAGCGCGCCGTTCTCCGGCTCGACGACGTGGTCGTGGCGGGAGGTGAACACCAGCGTCGGCACCGTGACGTCCGCGAGGCGGTCGCGCACCGAGGTCTGCAACTGGACGAACGACGCGAACGCCCGCAGCGGGATCTTGGGGTACGGCTTCTCGTCGCCGCCGGGCTTCGCGATGTCGTTGCCGATGCCCGCCAGCCCCGGGACGACGAACTTCAGCAGCGGTAGCAACCGCAGCCGCGGGTCGGTCGAGAACAGCGACGGGTTGACCACCACGATGCCCGTGACGTCCTCGCGCCGCGTCTGCGCGAGGTGAAGCGCGATCGTGCCGCCCATCGACAGTCCCGCGACGACCTGGACGCGCGTGCGGGCGCGCAGACGCTCGAACGCGGCGACGGCCTCGCGGGTCCAGTCGCGCCAGGTCGTGCGCTGCAGGTCCTGCCACGTGGTGCCGTGGCCGGGCAGGCGCGGGAGCTCGATCGCGAAACCCCGCTCGGCCAGCCCTCACCCAGCGGTCGCAGGCTCACCGGGTTGCCGGTGAAGCCGTGCACCAGCAGGACGCCGACGTCGCCGCCGGGGCCGACCACGCTTCCGCCCCGGGGATCACCTGTGCCATGGCCTTCCCCGCTACGGCAGCCGCAGCTGGGTGCCCTCGTCGTCGAAGTGTTTCAGGTCGCTCGCTCCGGCGTCACGCAGCACCTCGACCGCGCTGGACAGCTCCTGCTCGTCGTCTGTGTGGACCCCGACGACGACGTTGCCGCCACTGACGCTCTCGTAGGTCAGGTCCCACGCCTCGGACTGCTTGATCCGGGCATAGGCGGTGGCGGCGAGGCCGACGCCGCTGCCGGCGGCGGCGCCGCCCAGCGACAGCGCCCAGATGCCGCCCGCGACGACCGGGCCCGCGCCCGGGATGCCGAACGCCGCGAGGCCCGCGAGAAACCCGGCGACCCCGCCGATACCGGCGCCGGCGGCGATCCCCGACGCCACCGTGCCCGCGTGCTCGTCCATGGTGCGCTCGTCGTGGCGCGCCGTCTCACCGATGTCGTCGTCCGCCATCGCGTCGGCCGCCTGCGGACCGAGCAGCGAGATGCGCGAGGCGTCGATGCCTTTGTCCTCCAACGCGCCGACGGCCTTGCGCGCCCCTTCCATGTCCGGGTAGGTCGCGATGACGTTGTGCTGGGCGAAGCTGGTGGCGTGATCGGTCATGCGGGATCGATGCCCCGTCGGCGGTCACTCCACACGGCCACCCGAGCGCCAGTACTCGCCGCCGGCACGGTCGAGGAAGCCCTCGTCGACGAGGTAGCGCCGCAACGAGGCGTAGTCCGGGTACCACAACGCGAGCACGCCGGTCACCTCGCGCTCGGCGTAGCGGCGGCCGGGCTCGAACTCCAGCGCGAGACGTTCGAGCACCACGAGTCGCTTCGACCGCTGCGCCGGGATCTCGACCAGGCGCCGCCCGCGGAAGAACGGCGCGAGCACCGCGCGTTCGTCGCTGCGCATGCCGGCGAAGACCTCCGGTGCCGGCGGCGGGGGTTGCGGCAGGTGGCGGGCCAGGTCGCGCAGCGCCTCGCGGCGCAGGTGATAGACGTCGCCCTCTTGGGCCACGATCCCGGCGGCGACCAGCGGGGCGAGCGTCGCGAGCACGCGCCGCTGCCGCTGCCCGGTGCGGGCGGCGAGCGCCCCGGCGGTGGCCGGCTTCGCCGCGACCGCGCCGACGACGGCGAGCCGGTCGGCGTCGAGCACGGTCTTGAGGAACTCGGTCGCGTCCATCCCGGCCAGCGTCGCCGGTCGGGGCGACCGGCGAACGTGGTGCCGGCGGTCAGCGCTCCACGGGGACGTCGATCAGCGAGCCGTACTCGGTCCACGACCCGTCGTAGTTGCGGACGCGGTCGAAGCCGAGCACCTCGTGCAGGACGAACCAGGTGTGGGCGCTGCGCTCGCCGATGCGGCAGTACGCGGCGACGTCTTTGTCGGCGGTGACCCCCTCTGCGGCGTACAACTCGCGCAGCGCCTCGGCGGGCAAAAAGGCCCCAGTGTCGGCGTTGACCGCCTTGCTCCACGGGATGTTCGCCGCGCCGGGGATGTGGCCGGGCACCTGTGCGGCCTCGTTGGGCATCGTCGCCGGCGCGATGACCTCGCCGGTGAACTCGGCGGGCGAACGCACGTCGACCAGCGCCTTGCCCTCCGGCGCTCCGACGTACTCGGCGAGGATCTGGTCGCGCTGGGCGCGGATCTCGGCGTTCGCCGGCTTCGCGGTGTAACCGCTGCCCGGCGGAACCTGCGTCGGGTCGGCCGTCAGCTCCCGGCCTTCCAGCTCCCACAGCTTGCGCCCACCGTCCATCAGGCTGACTCGCTCGTGCCCGTAGACCTTGAAGTACCAGAACGCGTAGGCGGCGAACCAGTTGTTGTTGCCGCCGTAGAGCACGACGTGGTCGTCGTTGCCGATGCCCCGTGAGTCCATGAGCTTCGCGAAGCCGTCGGCGTCGAGGAACGTCCGCCGCAGCGGGTGCTGGAAGTCCGCCTTCCAGTCGAAGCCGACCGCCCCGGGGATGTGGTTGGCGTGGTACGCGCTGGCGTCTTCGTCGACCTCGGCCACGACGATGCCGGGCGAGCCGAGGTGCTCGGCGACCCAGGCGGTCGTCACGAGGGCGTCGGGGTTGGCTGGCATGGGGTCTCCTCGTGCTGGCGAACGTCGTCGGGATGCTAGAGGCGGCGCCGGGATGCTAGTCGGCCTCGCCCGCCCGCCGCCGGGCGCGGCCAGTGGCTACGTTGCATACGCGCGGTACCGTCCACGCGATCGAGAGGAGACGCGATGGCGACGCGACTGTCGGGACTTGACGCGACCTTTCTGTACGTCGAGACCGCGACGATGCACATGCACGTCGGCAGCGCGATCGTGCTGGACCCGAGCGACCGCCCCGGCGGCCGGTTGACGCGCAACGACGTCGCCACGTACCTCGAGGCGCGCCTCCACCTTGACCCGTCCTTCCGGCGCCGGCTCGCGCCGGTGCCCCTGCGCGTCGACCACCCGCTGTGGATCGAGGACCCTGACTTCGACCTCGACTTCCACGTCCGCCGGGCGGCGTTGCCCTCGCCGGGCGGCATGGCCGAGCTCGCGGAGTTCGTCGGCGACGTGATGAGCCGGCGGATCGACCGCAGCCGCCCGCTGTGGGAGCTCCACGTCGTCGAGGGGTTGGAAGGCGGCCGTGTCGCGCTCGTGACCAAGACGCACCACGCCGCGGTCGACGGGGTCTCCGGAGCCGAGCTGCTCGCCGCGATTCTCCAGCTCGATCCGGACGAGCAGCCGCCGCCGCCGCAGCGACCGTGGCAGCCCGAGACCGCCCCGAGCGACCTGCGCCTGCTGCTCACTGCCGGGCTGCGCGTCGCGGCGACACCGTGGGGGGTGCTGCGCGCCGGTGGCCGCGTGCTCGGCGCGGCCGCTGGGGTGCTGCGCGTCCGCGCGGGCGGCGGGGTCGGCGTCGCCCCGCCGCCGGCGCCGTTCGTCGCGCCGACCACGGCGCTCAACGGCTCGATCGGTCCGCACCGCCGCGTGGCGTTCGCCGATGCGTCGCTGGCGACGGTCAAGTCGGTCAAGGACTGCCTCGGCGGGACGGTCAACGACGTCGTCCTCGCCGCCGTCGCCGGCGCGCTGCGCCGGTTCCTCGCAGGGCGTGGCGACCTGCCCACTCGCCCGCTCGTCGCCATGGTGCCCATCTCGGTGCGCGCCCCGGGGGAGCAGGGCGGCAACCGCGTGTCGGCGATGCTCGTCGAGCTGCCGACCGACGAGGCGGACCCGGTGGCGCGGTTGCGCCGCGTCACGAGCGGCACCAGGGGGGCCAAGGAGCAGCACGGGGCGCTCGGCGCGGAGACCATCCAGCAACTGGCGGAGCTGACGCCCGCCGGCGTCGCGTCGCTCGCGGCGCGGCTGTACACCCGCATGCGCGGCGCCGACCGGCACCGACCTATCTGGAACGTCATCGTGTCCAACGTCCCCGGACCACGCGTGCCGCTGTACTGCGCCGGCGCGCGCGTGGAGGCGATGTACCCGCTGGGTCCCGTCCACGAGATGTGCGGCCTGAACGTCACGCTGTTCAGCTACGCCGACATGCTGCTGATCGGGCTGAACGCCGACCGCGACCTGCTGCCCGACGTCGACGACGTCGCCGGGGCGCTGTGCGAGGCCGTCGAGGAGCTGGCGAAGGCCGCCGCCGAGGCCGGCGCGTAGATGAGCGAGACGATCCCGCCGCCACCGGAGGCGACCCGCGGCGTCGACCCGGCGTCGCTGACGCCGCCAACCCAGCCAGACCCGGAGCCGGGCCTGGCCGACGCGCTCGCCGGCCGCTTCGCGGGGCGCCGGGCGCTGGTCACCGGCGCCGGCTCGGGCATCGGCCTGGCGGTCGTCCGCCGGCTGCTCGGCGAGGGCGCCATGGTCACCGCCGTCGACCTCGACCCTTCCGCTGCCGCCGCGGAGGGAGCCGACCCGGTGGTCGCCGACGTGACCGACGAGGACGCCGTCCGCGCGGCCGCCGCTGCCGCGGAGCCGGTCGAGCTGGTCGTCGCCAACGCCGGCATCGGGGCGCCGGCGCGCGAGCTGTGGGACGTCGACGTCGCGGAGTTCGACCGGGTGCTCGCCGTCAACGTCCGCGGCGTGTTCCTGACCTTGAAGCACACGTTGCCGGGCATGGTCGCCCGCGGCAGCGGCGCGGTCGTCGCGACGGCGTCGGCCGCCGGCCTGCAAGGCGTGAACTGGTTCGCCACCTACTGCGCGTCGAAGCACGCCGTCGTCGGTTTGGTCCGCTCCGTCGCGATGGACCTGGCCGACCGGGGCGTCCGCGTCAACGCGGTGTGCCCGGGCACGGTGAAAACCCCAATCCTGGCGGAGCTCCATCGCACGCCCCCCGAGCTGCTCGCCGCGGTCCGCCGCGCCGGGACGACGCTCGTGCCCATGGACCGCCTGGGCGAGGTCGACGAGGTCGCGGGCGTCGTCGCTTTTCTGCTGTCCGACGAGGCGTCGTTCATCACCGGGGCGGCGCTACCCGTCGACGGCGGCACGACCGCCGGCAGCCCACAGAAGCTCGTCACCCGTGCGGTGACGCCCTAACGCCGTTCTGGCGTGGAGAGGCGGGGAGGCGCTGGTTCGCATGAGCAGGAGCGTTTTCCCGACCTCGTCGATCCTCAGTTGCCGCAGGGATAACATCGGCTGACATAGCCTGACCCTGCACCTGAAGCCTCCTTGACTCGCTTGCCTCGACCGCTGCGAGTCTCAGGGGGCTTCAGGCATTTCCCGGCGAAGTCACACCGCGGCCGGTCCCCACTTCACGGCGAAGAGCCCCTTTCCGACATGGGTTCTCGGTGGCGCTCTCGCACCGCTGTTGAAGGCGGTTTTTAAGCGGTAGGCATGCTGTCGAGCCCCCGACCCACCGGCGGTCCCGGCGCGGGCGCACTGCCGGCGCGGTCAGGGCAGCGTGAGCGTCGCGACCAGCGGCAGGTGGTCGCTCGTGGTGCGCGCCCCGGCCGTGACCTCGCGAACCGCGATGGCGCCGCGGACGAGCAGCTGGTCCACCTGCACGCGGGGGTTCCACGCGGGATAGGTCGGGGCGCCACCGGCGTGGCGCCAGGTCGGCAGGGCGAGACGCACGGGCCACACCGGCAAGTTCAGGTCGCCGACGAGCACCGCCGGTTCCGCGCCGTCGGCGGCGGCGCTCGCCGCGGCGCGCAGCTGCGCCACGCCGCGCCACGGCAGGTACGACAGGTGGGTCGTCGTCACGCGCACCGCGCGCCCTCCCACGTCGAGCGTGGCGCTGAGCGCCACCCGTGGCTCGTGGTCCCACCCAGGGTTCTGCGGCGACGCGCCGGGAGCGCGCTCGCCGTCGCCGCCCCCGGGCAGTACCTGCGACGCCCACGCCACCACGGGATAGCGGCTGACCAGGCCGACGCCGTAGGCCGGACCGCCCGGATCTGCGGCGCCGACGGCGGTCCAGCTGGTGTCGGGGCTGCCGAGCAGCGCCGGCGCGAAGATCCCGTGGCCGCCGACGCGGGCCGCCAGCGCGGCGGTCTGGTCGATCCCGCCCGAGCGCGGCTGCGCCCGGTCCACCTCCTGGAGCGCGACGACGTCGCAGTCCAGCGCGGCGACGCCAGCCAACGCGGCGTCGACATCGACGCGCCCGGAGCCCATGTCGACCCCGTGCAGCAGATTGCACGAGGCGATGCGCAGCGCACGTTCGACGGTGGCGACCCTCGGTTAGCGCGGACAGTCGCCGGGAAGCGTATCGGCTTGACCAGCGACGATCGTCACGGCCGGGCCGAAGGGGGCGGCATGCTCGTCAAGATGCAGCTGTCGTTGCCGCGTGACGCGCGGTACGTGTCGCTGATGCGCAAGGTCGCCGACAGCGTCATGAGGAACTTCGGCGTGCCAGACGAGGCCAAGGGCGACATGGAGCTGGCGATCACCGAGGCCTGCGCCAACGCCGTGCGGCATGCCACCGACACCAGCGAGTACTCCGTGCGGATCGTGGTCGGCCCGCAAGGGTGCGACGTCGAGGTCGTCGACTGCGGTCCCGGCTTCGTCGGGCACCCGGCGGAGGTCGCGCCGGGGGCGGAGTCCGGGCGCGGGGTGCTGCTCATGCGCGCGCTCGTCGACGAGCTGCAGTTTCTGCGCGAGGACGACGCGACCAGCGTGCGTCTGGTCAAGCGCTGGCCGGGCGTCGCCGCCGCTCACGACGCCGGACCAGCCTGACCGCCGGCGACATGGCGGTGCACGACCGCCGCGACCACGCGCTGCGCGGGACCGAGTGCCAGGCTGAACGCCGCGTCGGCCTGCGCGCTGAGCGAGCGCCAGAACCGCGGGTGCGCCTCCAGGACTGACTGCCCGACGAGCACGTGCGCCGCGTCGTCGCCGCGGACCTGCGGATCGGCGGCGACGCCGACGACGACGTAGCCGAGCAGCGCGACCGCGTCACCGTGCTCGCCGACCGCCGCGGCCGAGGTGAACGACACCGTGATCGTGCGCCTCGCCGGCACCGGGGGCAGGTGCTCCGCCCAGTCGCGCGAGTGGACCGGCAGGCGCAGCAGCGCGCCGTCGGGCGGAGCCGTCGCCGCCCGTCGCTGCCGTGTCGTCGCCATCGTCGCGACCCTCCGTTTGCACCCTCCGCTGCGCCGCCGCCGGCCGGCGCGGGCGGACAGTGTGGCGGTTGCGCGACTCGGAACGGTGGAGGTGCGGTCGTGCACACCGAGGCGCCGGCGTGTAGACCGGTGAAACCGCCGCGCGCCGGCGGGCCGCCAACCGAGAGGCCGCCATGGCGAGTCGCCCGACGACGATCGGGGCGTTGCGCGCCTCGGGCTACCCGGACCGGAGCGTGAAGCAGGAGGTCGCGGCGAACGCGGCGGCACGGCTGCGTCGGGGGCTGCCGCTGGTCAATGGGCTCGTCGGCTTCGGCGACACGGTGCTTCCGGCGTTGGAGACCGCGCTGCTCGCCGGCCACGACGTGATCCTGCTCGGCGAACGTGGGCAGGCCAAGAGCCGCATCCTGCGGTCGCTGACGACGCTGCTCGACGAGGCGGTGCCGGTCGTCGCCGGGAGCGAGGTCAACGACCACCCGTACCACCCGTTCAGCGCGGCGGCGCGCGCGGCCGTCGCGGCGCACGGCGACGACACGCCGATCGACTGGATCGGCCGCGAACAGCGCTTCGCCGAGAAGCTCGCCACGCCGGACATCGCGGTCGCGGACCTCATCGGCGACGTCGACCCGATCAAGGTCGCCGAGGGACGCCACCTCGCCGACGAGGAGACGATCCACTTCGGGTTGGTGCCACGCCACAACCGCGGCATCGTCGCGATCAACGAACTGCCCGACCTGGCCGAGCGCATCCAAGTGGCGCTGCTCAACGTCCTCGAGGAGCGCGACGTCCAGGTGCGTGGCTACTCGCTGCGCCTGCCGCTGGATCTGCTCGTCGTCGCGACCGCCAACCCCGAGGACTACACCAACCGCGGCCGGATCATCACGCCGCTGAAGGACCGCTTCGGCGCGGAGGTCCGCACTCACTACCCCCCGCGGCTGGCCGACGAGGTCGCGGTCATGTGCCAGGAGGCGGTCGTCGCCGACGCCGGCGACGGGCTGCCTCCCGTGGTCGTCCCGCCGTTCCTCGCCGAGGTGCTCGCCGCGTTCACGCGCGCCCTACGCGGCGCTCCGGAGGTGAACCAACGCTCCGGGGTGTCGGTGCGGTTCTCGACCGGCAACTACGAGACGCTCGCCGCCAGCGCGCTGCGCCGAGCGCTGCGCACCGGCGAGTCGCGCGCCGTCGCGCGGCCCTGTGATCTCGGTCAGGTGCTCAGCGCGGGCAGCGGCAAGGTCGAGTTCGAGACCTTCGAGGAGGGCCGCGAGGGCGAGCTGCTCGCGCGCTACCTGCGCCGTGCGCTGCACGAGGTGTTCCGCCGGCGGACGGCGGGCGTCGACCTGTCGGGACTGGTCGCCTGCTTCGACGCCGGCCTCGCCGTGGAGACGGGCGACCTGGTGTCCGCCGACGAGCTGCTCGCCCAGTTCGACGACGTCCCCGGACTTGCCCGGCTGCTCGCGGCGCTCGGCGTCGAGCAGGAGTCCCCGGCGCTCGCGGCGGCTGGCCTGGAGTTCGCGCTGGAGGGACTGCACCTGCAGCGCAAGCTCGACCGCGACGACGTCGGACCCGGCGCCGTGCGGTTCACGCGGGGCTGACGTGCGCGTCCGCTACGGCCGCTGGTCCGGCACGCAAGACCCCTTCCCCGCCGACGTCTCGCCCGACGAGGTCCTCGAGGAGCTCGCCGACGATCTGCTCGGCGGCTACGACCCGGACGAGGCGCTGGCGCGGCTGTTGTCGCGGGGGCTGAGCCAGCGGGGCGGTGGCCGCGTCGCCGGCCTGCACGACCTGCGCCGGCGCGTGGAGGAAGCACGCCGGCGCGAGCTCGGCCGACTCGGGCTCGAGGGCCCGTTGCGCGACGTCGAGCGGCGCCTCGCCGACATCGTCGCCACGGAGCGCACCGCGCTCGAGCTCGCCGACGACGACGCCGCGACGGCGGACCGCGCCGCGCAGCTCGACGCCCTGCCACGCGACGTCGCGGCCCGGCTGGCCGCCCTGCGCGACTACGACTGGCACGACACCCGCGCCGCCGAGGCGTTCGCCGCACTGCTCGACGAGCTGCGTCGCGACGTCGCCACCGCGACGTTCGGCCGGCTCGCGGGCGCCCTCGGCGGGATGCAGCCGGGCGACGTCGAGCGGCTGCGCGAGCTGCTCGCCGACCTCAACGCCCTCATCGCCCGTCGCGACCGCGGCGACGACGTCAGCGCCGACTTCGCGGCGTTCAAGCAGCGCCACGGCGACCTGTTGCCCGGCGATCCCGCGACGCTCGACGAGCTGCTCGAGGAGCTGGCCCGGCGGATGGCCGCCATGTCGCGGCTGCTCGCCGGGCTCGACGCCGACCAGCGCGCGCAGCTCGCCGACCTCGCCGGCCAGGTGCTCGGCGACCTCGACCTCGCCTTCCACAGCGACGCGCTCCAGCGTTCCCTGCGCGCGCAGTTCCCGGAGCTGGGCTGGAACGCCGGACCCGACGGCGCGCTGCCCAGCGGCGCGACCGACGGCAGCCTCGCCGACACCGTCGACTGGGTCGAGCATTTGCAGTCCTACGACGATCTCGCCGACGCGCTCGGGCAGGACTACCCGGGCGCGCGGCTCGAGGACGTCGACGAGGAGGCACTGCGCGCCGCCCTCGGCGACGACGCGGTCCACGACCTGCGGGCACTGCGCGAGGTCGAGCGCGTGCTCGAGGAGGCCGGCGCCGCCAGCCGCCAGCAGGGTCGCCTCGAGCTGACGCCCCGCGGCATCCGCCGGCTCGGAGAACGCTCGCTCGCGCGCATCTACGACCGGGCCGTCGGCGGCGGCGCCGGCGGGCACCGGGCCCGTGGCGTCGGTGGCGACGGCGAGCTGACCGGCGCGACCCGCGAGCTGCGCTTCGGCGACCCGTTCCGCCTCGACGTCGGGCGCACGGTGCGCAACGCGATCGTGCGCGGCGGCGCGGGCGGCGTGCGCGGCGACGCGCCGGGTCGGGTGCGCCTGCACCCCGACGACTTCGAGCTGGCCGAGTCGGAGCGGCGGGTGCGCGCGGCGACGGTGCTGCTGCTCGACATGAGCTTCTCGATGCCGCTGCGGGGCAACTGGGTGCCTGCGAAGCGGGTGGCGCTCGCGCTGCAGTCGCTGATCGACGGCAAGTATCCAGAGGACCGCTTCTACGTCGTCGGCTTCAGCGACTACGCCCGCCGGCTCGCCCCGCGCGACCTGCTCGCCACCGGCTGGGAGCGGGTGTACGGCACGAACATGCAGCACGCGTTCATGCTCGCTCGGCGCCTGCTCGGGGCGCATCCCGACGCCGAAGGCCACGTCATCATGGTCACCGACGGCGAGCCGACCGCCCACCTGGAGGGCGACGTGCCGCTGTTCGCGTGGCCGCCCGAGCGGCGGACGCTGCAGCTGACGATGGTCGAGGCGGCCAGGCTCGCCCGCACCGGGGCGACGCTGAACGTGTTCCTGCTCGACCACGACCCGGGTGCCGCCGCGTTCGTCGAGCAGATGGTTGGCGCCTACGGGGGGCGGATCTTCTACCCGGACCTCGACGACCTCGGCAGCGTCGTGGTGCGCGACTTCCTGGCGGCCCGCCGGCGCTGACCAGCCCCGCACCGGGCCCCCCGCCCGGCGTGCGCGCGGGGCGGGCGGCGCTACCGTGCGGCGACGATGGACGAGCCGACGCTGACGATCCTCGGCGCCACCGGCTACACGGGCCGGCTGTGCGCCGCCGAGGCGGTGCGCCGCGGCGTCGCGCTGCGCCTGGCAGGGCGACGACCCGATGCGCTGGCCGACCTCGCCGACGAGTTGGCCGCCATCGGTCCTCGCCCCGCGGTTGCTGTCGCGGACGTCGTCGACCGCGCGGCACTCGCGCGGCTGGCGGCCACCAGCGACGTGGTGCTGTCCACCGTCGGTCCGTACGCGCGGCTCGGCCGCCCCGTCGTCGAGGCCGCGATCGACGCCGGCTGCGCCTACCTCGACGTCAGCGGCGAGGCGACCTTCGTCGAGTACGTGCACCACGCGGGGCCGCGCGCCGCGACGACCGGAGCGACGCTGGTGCCCGCGGTCGGCTTCGACGGCGCCGTCGCCGATCTGCTCGCCGCCGTCGCGGCCCGCGACCTCGCTGGGACCGTCGACGAGGCGCGTGCCGCGACGGTGTTCCGATCCGGTGGCGTGAGCGCCGGCACGGCCCGCTCGGCGCTCGGCGTGATGACCAGTGGCGGAGTGGCTTGGATCGGTGGGCGCGCCGTCGCTGAGCGCCCGGGCGCCCATCGCTGGCGCGCCCCATTCCCCGCGCCGACCGGGACGCGGGGCGCCGTGTCGATGCCGCTGGTCGACGCGGTGCTGCTCGGCCGCTCGACCGGCGCACCGACCGCCCGCGCGTATCTCGCCGTCCCCGCCGCCACCGTCGTCGGCGGTGTCGCCGCCCCGGCGCACGCGGTGGCACGCCGGATCGCCGGCACCCCGCTGTGGTCGCTCGTCGAGCACGCCGTCGAGCGTCTTCCGGAAGGGCCGCCACCCGAGGTCCGCCGGCACGGCGACGCCGTCGTGCTCGCCGAGGTGGGCGGCCGTGGCGACCGCCGCCGGGCGTGGGCGCACGTGCGTGACCCGTACGGCGCCACGGCCGTCCTCGCGATCCACTACGCCGCCCGTCTGCTCGCCGGCGGCCGGCGGCCGGGGGCCTGGACCCCGTCGCAGTCGTCGGATCCCGCGGCGCTACTCGACGACGTCGCCGCCGCCTGGGGCCGCGCCTGACCCCCGCCACCCAGAGCCTTGTCACCGACGGCACCGTTTCCGCAACGCGGTGACAAGGCGCGGGGTCAGGCGACGGTGTCGGCAAGCAGGCCGGCGAGCACGGCGAGGGCGATCAGGCTGTTGAACGTCGTGTGCCACACCGTCGAGGCCAGCAGCGCCTCCGCGCGGGCGACGCCGGGCACGACGGCAGCCGCCGGCAGCGCCACACCGAACGGCCCTGCGACGGTGGCGCTGGAGACCAGCGTGCGGCGGTACGCGGTCCGGTACGCGACGCCGTACGCGAAGCCGGCGACCGCGACGGCGAGCGCCGCCGCGAGCGGGATCAGCATGACGAGATGGAGCAGGCCGAAGCGCAGCGCGGTCCACAGCTGGCGGCCGAACCCCGCGCGCTCGAGACCGTCGCGGAAGACGCGCTCTTCGATGTAAGCCAGCCACGGAAACAGCGCCACGAGCAGCAGCACAAACGCTGCGGTGACCACCGTGATCAACGCGTTGCCTGCCTCCCCGCCCGCGATGGGCGACGCTCCGCCGCTGCGCAGCGCGACCTCCTCGACCGGGGCGAACACCGCGTTGCCGGTCAGCCCGACGAGGCTGCCCAGCCCCAGGCCGGTGAGCGGCACGGCGAGCGTCAGACCGACCGCGACGGTGACCACCACGACGAGCAGCGCTACGGCCCCGGCGACGTGTCCCGGACGGATCCGCCGCCACACCTCGACCGCGAGGCGCCGGTTTCGCCACGCCAGCCGCGCCGAGCGTGCGAGCAGTACGACGACCACGACGGCGACGAGCAGGCGGACGGCGGCGGCCACGGACGCCAGTCTGCCGTCGGGCCGGGCTCACACCGTTCCTGCCGAGGCCGAGGCGGGTAGGCCGAGCGTCGACTGCTGTTGCGACGAGGGGGCGAGCGATGCACCGCGACATCATCCAGGCCGTACAGGACGGCGCCAGCGTCGTGGCGGGCAAGGCCGCGACGGTGCAAGACGTCGTGGCGGAGAAAGCCGCGACGGTGCAGGAGGTCGTGACCGAGAAGGCGGCGACGGTGAAGGACGTGGTGGTGGATAAGGCGGCGACGGTGCAGGAGGTCGTGGCCGACAAGGCCGACGCCGTCGCCGCCAGGCTGCACGACACGGGCGTCGAGGCGCGCAGCGTCGTCGCGGAGCGCCTCCGCGAGAGCGAGGACGTGCTTCTCGCCGCGCGGGAAAACGCCGGCGAGGCGACCGACCGGACGCTGCGCCGGTTCGGGGGTTGGCTAGCCGAGGGCCGCATCGGTGAGCGCCTCGGGTTGGCGCCGACCCGGCGCCGCGTCCCAGGCTGGGTGCTCGCGCTCGGTGCCGTCGCGGTCGGGTTCGCGGCGGCGCGGCTGCTCGCTCAGCGTGACGTCGGCGGGGCGTGGACCGACCTCGATGACCAGGACGGTCGCGAGGACTGGGGTGGTGACGCCGGCGGCGGCCGCAGCGACGCCGAAGGCAGTTTGGAGGCGCCGCGCGCACCGCTGGAGGGCACGATCCTTATCGCGCTGCAACGCGACCCGCGCACCGCGGACCTGACGGACCTCAACGTCAACGTCGTCGACTCGACGGTGTTCGTGCGCGGCGTGGTGCCGCTCGGCTACGACGAGTCCGCGTTGCGCGCGGTCGTCGAGGGCGTTGAGGGCGTCACCGACGTGGACCTTCAGGTGTCGTCGGTGCGCTGAACGCCGGCGTGGCGTGCCCCCGGTCGGTAACCCCAGAGGCCGTCGCGTGCGGCGTATTGTGGCGGCGTGGGTGCCGACCCGACGTTCGCGGAGGCCGTCGCGCAGCGGTTGGCGGGCTACGAGGCCGTGGCGCGCGTCCGCGCCCGCGAGCTGCGCGCGCGCACGGAATGGGAAGCGGCGGTGATCGCGGACGACCTGTTACAGCTGCTGCCGCTGCTGCCGCCGGTGGAACGCAGCTCCGGCCTGATCGACCAGCAGCGCCTGTTCGCCGCCGTCCGCTCGTGAACGGGCTGTTCACCGCGGCCGGCGAGGTTCAGCGGGTGTGCGAGCACCAGGGCTGGGCGTTCTGCTTCATCGGCGGCCTCGCGGTCCTGCGCTGGGGGAACGCGCGCTTGACCCGCGACGTCGACGTCACCGTGATCACCGGATTCGGCGGTGAACAGCCGTACGTCGATGAGCTGTTGCGAGCGTTCACCACTCGCGTGGATGAGCCCGTCACCTTCGCCACGCGTCACCGCGTCGCGCTGCTGCGCGCCACCAACGGCGTCCCCGTCGATGTGGCGCTCGGCGCCCTGCCGTTCGAGATCCGCACGGTCGAACGATCGTCACTGTGGGCCGTGCCGGACGCTCCAGCGCTGCGGACGTGCGCCGCCGAGGACCTGGTCGTGCATAAGGTGTTCGCCGGCCGCGACCACGACTGGGCCGACGTCGAAGGCGTGCTCGCGCGACAGCGAGCGATCGACGCCCAGCTGGTCGTTTCCGAGTTGCGGCCGCTCCTGCACGCGAAGAGCGACGAAACGTCCCTGGACCGGTTGCGCGAGCTCGCCGGCTGGCGATGAGCCCCTGAAGCCAGGCGCCGGCCGCGCCGGCGGCTGTCCTCAGACGACGGCACCGCCCCCGCGGCCGCCGCGTCGCCGGCTGGCACACTCGCGCCGTGGCTGCCGAGGAGCTGCGTGGCGAGGTCGCCGCGGTCGTGTTCGCCAACGCCGAAACGGGGTTCGGCGTCGTCGAGGTCGTCGGCGCGGAGGACGAGGACGGCGCCCGCGCCACCGGCCCGCTCGCCGCGCTCGTCGCCGGCCAGTGCGTGCGCCTGCTCGGCCGCTGGACCGACCACGAGCGGTACGGGCCGACCTTCGCCGCCGACGCCTACGAGCAGACGGCGCCGTCCAGCGTCGCCGGCTTGCAGGCGTACCTCGCCTCGGACCGGTTCCCCGGCGTCGGCCAGACGCTTGCGCAGCGAATCACCGAGCGGTTCGGGCTGGAACTCGGCGAGGTCCTCGCCGCCGAACCGCAGCGACTCACCGCCGTCAAAGGCGTGTCGGCGCAGCTGGCCAAGACGGTCGCGGAGGCGTGGCGGTCCGCCGACGAGCAGGGGCGGCTCGTCGCCACCCTGAGCGCCGCCGGGTTGCCGGCCCGCACGGTGTCGGCGGTGCTGCGCGCGTTCGGCGACGGGGCGCCCGCGACGGTGGCCGCGGACCCGTACGCGGTGCTCGGGGTGGCCGGTGTCGCCTGGGCGCACGCCGAGACGCTCGCCCGCGCGGCGGGCGTCGACCGCCTCGATCCGCGCAGACTCGTCGCCGGCGCCGTCGCTGCCGAGCGCGCGTGCTGCGCCAGCGGGCACCTCGCCGTGGAGGGGCCAGCGCTGCAGGCCGAGGCCCGGCGCCTGCTCGGCGTGGACCAGGTCGACGCGCGCCGGGCGCTGGACCTGGCCGAGCAGTGCGACGCCCTCGTCCGTGATGCGCAGCTGTGGTGGGCCCCCGACGACCTCGAGGCGGAACGGACGCTGGCGTCCGAGTTGGCGCGCCTGCTCGTCGCACGCTCGGTGCTGCCGGCCGCGGCCCGGTCCGCCGAGCCGGACCTCGGCCTGACCGCCGAGCAGCGGGCCGCCGTGCGCCGCGCGCTGTCGCGATCGGTGTCGGTGCTCACCGGCGGGCCGGGAACGGGAAAGACGCGCACCGTCGTCGCCCTCGTCGACGCCTGCGAGGCGCACGACCTGCGCGTCGCCCTGTGCGCCCCCACCGGTCGCGCCGCCAAGCGGCTCGAGGAGCTGACCGGCCGCGGCGCCACGACGATCCACCGCCTGCTCGAAGCCCGCGGCGACAGCGGCGATGGCTTCACGTTCGGCTACGGCGCCCACCGCCGGCTGCCGCACGACGTCGTCGTCGCCGACGAGTGGTCGATGGCCGACACCGCGCTGGCGGCCGCGTTGGCGTCCGCCGTCGGCGACGGGGCGCACCTCGTCGCGGTCGGCGATGCCGACCAGCTGCCGTCGGTCGGGCCGGGAGCGGTCCTGCGCGACCTCGTCACCGAGCCGGCCGCCACGGTCGTCCCGGCGACGCGGCTGACCGCCGTGCACCGCCAGGCCGCCGCGAGCCGGATCGTCACGCTCGCTCACGAGATCAACGCCGGCACGGTCGCGACGCCGCGTGGGCGCGACGGTGACGTGTTTGCGGTGCCCGAGCATCCAGCGGGGATCGCAGACCGCGTCGCCGAGATCGTCGCGGTGCGCGCCCCGGCGTACTTCGGCGTCCTTCCGGCCGACGTGCAGGTCCTGGCGCCGATGTACCGGGGCGCCGCCGGCGTCGACCGCCTCAACGTGCGGCTGAAGGAACGGCTCAACCCCGCCCGCGGCCGCCGCGCGGTGGCCGGCTTCCACGAGGGCGACCGGGTCGTGCAGACCCGCAACGACGTGGAGCTCGACGTCGCCAACGGCGACCTCGGCGAGGTCGTCGTCACGGACGCGGCCCAGCGCACCGTGACGGTGGCGTTCGCGTCGGGCACCGTGACCTACGACGGGCAACAGGCGGCCGACCTCGCCCCGGCGTGGTGTCTGACCGTCCACAAGGCGCAGGGCGGCGAGTGGCCGGTCGTCGTCGTGGTGCTCGATCCGGCGCACCGATCGATGCTGTGGCGCGAGCTCGTCTACACCGCCGTGACCCGGGCGCGCTCCGGCCTGCTGCTCGTCGGCGACCCCGGGCTGGTGACCGCTGCGGCGCGCCGCAGCGCCGCGGGCGCCCGGCCCCGGCGAACCGCGCTCGGTCCACGGCTGGTCGCGGCCGTCGCGGCTGCGCGCTTACCTGACCCCCGCAACGTGTCGAGCCATACTGGGGAGGAGGTGCCGTGACCACCGTCGCGTTTGAGTCGAGACGCCTGCCGCCGCGGGTGGCAGACCCGCTGCGCGCGCGGCTGCGGACGGCCCATCGCACCGCCCCGTTCAGCGCCGCGGACCCGCGCGAGGCGGTCCGCCGCGCGGCTACGGTCGCCGCGGAGCTCGGCCTGACCGGCACGGTGTACCGCGGCGGGCTCGACCTGCGCGGCAGCGAGGTCGACCACGTCTGGCTCGACGTCGACGGGCACGTCGTCGACGTCGCCTTCCCGCTGTTCGTCGCCGAGTTCGTCGCCGTGCTCCGCGACTTCGTCGCCGGTCACGTCGCCGCCGGCGACCTCGCCGCCGTCGCCGCCCTGGCCGGCGTCGAGGCCCGCGTCCTCGGCGAGTTTCCGCCGCCGTTGCGCTACCGCGGCTGCCCGGTGTGGTCGGCCCGGCGGCAGCAGGAGCGTCCCGACCCGCGTTAGGGTGTCGCCTCCTTCGAGCGCGACAACGGAGGCAGCGATGGCAGGGAACGCGGGTTCGACCGTGCGGTTCCCCAGCAACGGCCACGACGCGCAGGGCTACCTCGCCGTGCCGGCCGCCGGCTCGGGCCCCGGCGTCGTCGTGATCCAGGAGTGGTGGGGGCTGGTCGACCACATCCGCGACGTCTGCGACCGCCTGGCCGGCGAGGGTTTCGTCGCCCTCGCGCCGGATCTGTACCGCGGCGAGACGACGGCCGAGCCCGACGAGGCCGGCAAGCTCATGATGGAGCTCGACATCGAACGCGCCGCCAAGGACATGTCCGGTGCGGTCGACTTTTTGCGCGACCACGAGGCCGTCACCACCGACCGGCTGGGCGCGATCGGCTTCTGCATGGGCGGCGGGTTGGTGCTGGTCCTCGCCGCGCGCAACGGCGACAAGATCGGCGCGGCGGTGTCGTTCTACGGCGTGTTCAAGGGCGAGACCCCGGACCTCTCGGGCATCACCGCGCCGGTGCTCGTGCACTTCGGCGACGCCGACGCCCTCGCGCCGATGGAGCAGGTGCGCGCGCTGGAGTCGACCCTGCGCGAGCAGGCCGGCGGCGACGTGACCTTCGAGATCTACCGGGGCGCGGGCCACGCCTTCTACAACGACACCAACACCGACGGCTACGACCCCGAGGCCGCCGCCGCGGCCGAGGAGCGCACGCTGCGCTTCCTGCGCGAGCACCTCGACGCCTAGTCCGAGGACAGCTCACGCGGACCGGCCGGGGACGCCGACGCGGCGCGGCGCAGCCGGTCCATGACCGCCCGACCGATCCCCTCCTCGGGGCAGGCCTCGACGACGACGACGTCGACACCCGCCGCCTCGGCTGCGCGCAGACCGTCGTAGAGGCGCCGCCCGAGGTCCGCGGCGTCGGCGACGACGGCGAGCGTGCGCACCGCCGGGGGCCCAGCCGCGAACCCGATCAGCCCGATGGACAGCCCCTGCGCCGCCAGGGCCGCGGCACGCTGCGGCCCGTCACCGGTCGCGGCGAGGGCGACGGCGCAGCGCGGGGCGTAGTGGCGGTGACGCGTGCCGGGCGAGGCCGCGTCGTTGGCGGCCGTGCCGGCCGGCGCGCTGTGGCCGGCGGCGTCGAGCATCTCGCGCGTGACCGCGCCCTCTCGTAACACGACCGGCACGTCGCCACGGGCGTCGACGACGGTGGACTCGATCCCGACCGGGCACGCACCGCCGTCGACGACGACGTCGACGGCGCCGCCCAGGTCGGCCACGACGTGGTCGGCGGTCGTCGGGCTGGGCCGTCCCGAACGGTTCGCGCTCGGGGCGGCGACCGGGACGCCGGCGGCACGCAACAGCGCCAGCGCGACCGGATGACCAGGCACCCGCACCGCCACCGTCGCGAGCCCCCCGGTGGTCACCGACGGCAGCGCCGGGTCGGCGTCGAGCACGAGGGTCAGCGGGCCGGGCCACCACCGCGTCGCCAGCCGCCGCGCCAGCGGCGGCAGCGCGGCGACGACGGCGGCGGCCGCGTCAACGTCGGCGACGTGGACGATGAGCGGGTTGTCCGCGGGGCGGCCCTTTGCCGCGAAGACCGCCGCGACGGCGGTCGCGTCGCGCGCCGCCGCGCCGAGCCCGTAGACGGTCTCGGTGGGGAAGGCGACGAGCCTGCCGGCGCGCAGCGCCGCGGCGGGCGGCGCGAGCGCGGCGGGGTCCGGCGCCGACGGGTCGACGACGATGCGCCGGGGCGTCACGTCGGCGGTTCAGCCGGCCGGCATCACGTCGTCGACGGCGACGGTCACGTCCGGGAACGCCGCGACGACGATGGCGTCGCCGCGGCGGTGGGTCGTGACCGTGCGATACCCGGTCGCGGTCGGGTCGCGCTGGACGACGACACGACTGCCGGCAAGGTCGACGAGCCAGTACTCGCCGACGCCGGCCTGCGCGTACAGCGCCGGCTTGACGTCGCGGTCCCGGCGCAGCGAGGTGTCGGCGACCTCGACGACCAGCAGCGCCGACGTCGGATGCTCGGCGGCGTAGTTTCCGGGGGCGACGACCGCGATGTCGGGTTCGGGTTCACTCAGGTCCGACACGGCCAGGGGCAGCTGGACACGCACGATGGCCCGGCCGAGCAGGGCGGGAAGCAACAGCTCGTTGAGCTGCTGCACCACCACCGCGTGCGGTGGGCTCTGCGGGGTCATGACGGCGAGCCTGCCTTCGAGCAGCTCGAGCCGCTCCCCGTCGAACGCACCGGCGGCGATGAGCTGGTCGTACTCGCTTCGACGCAGCGGCCGGGTCGGCTCGTCGAACGCCTGCTGCGCCGTCATGGCGACGACGGTAGCAGGCGCCGATCGTCCTAGAACGCGGCGTCGGGGAGGTCCATGAGGCCGAGGTCGGTGTGCTCCAGCACGACCCGGCGGGCGGCCAGCGTCGGCAGCACGTTGGCCGCGAACCAGCGCGCCGCGGCGACCTTGCCCTCATAGAAGGCGCGGTCGCTTTCGGCGGCGGCGTCCAGCGCCGCCAGTGCGACCTCGGCCTGACGCAGCAGCAGCCAGCCGACGACGAGCTCGGACAGTCCGAACAGGAACGGGGTGGTGTTCAGCCCGACCTTGTAGATGGACTCGCCGAAGAAGCCGACGAGCGTGCCGAGCATGCTGTGCATCTCGTCCAGCCCGGCGGCGAGCAGGTCGCGCTCGGCGGCGAGCTGGCCGTTGCCGGCGTCGCCCTTCGCGAACGCCTGCACCTCGCCGAGCAGCCGCGCCAGCGTCGTGCCCTGATCGCGGCCGATCTTGCGGAAGAACAGATCCATCCCCTGGATGCCGGTCGTGCCCTCGTAGAGGGTGTCGATCTTGGCGTCGCGGATGTACTGCTCGAGCGGGTAGTCCTTGCAGTAGCCGGACCCGCCGAAGATCTGCAGCGACTGGGCGAGCAGCTCGTAGGACTTCTCCGACCCGTAGCCCTTGACCATCGGCAGCAGCAGGTCGTTGAGCTTGACGAGGTCGGCGGCGCCGGGGTCGAGCATGATGCGGTCCTGGACCGACGCGGTGTAGAGCACCAGCGCGCGCAGCCCCTCGACGTGGGCCTTCTGCATCATCAGGCTGCGGCGGACATCGGGGTGGCGGATGATCTCGACGCGCGGGGCGGCCTTGTCGGTGGCGCGGGCGAGGTCGGGGCCCTGGACCCGCTGCGTCGCGTAGGCCAGCGCGTTGAGGTAGCCGGTCGACAGCGTCTCGATCGCCTTCGTGCCGACGAGCATCCGGGCGTACTCGATGACCTTGAACATCTGCGCGATGCCCTCGTGGACCTCGCCGACGAGCACGCCGCGGGCCGGGGTGGTCTCGCCGAACGTGACCTCGCACGTCGCCGAGGCCTTCAGCCCCATCTTGTCCTCGATCTTGGTCACCACCGCGCCGTTGCGCTCGGCCAGCCGCCCGTCCTCGTCGACCCAGAACTTCGGCACGATGAACAGCGACAGACCTTTTGTCCCGGCCGCGGCGCCCTCGGGGCGGGCGAGCACGAGGTGGACGATGTTCTCGGGCCAGTCGAAGTCGCCGTTGGTGATGAACCGCTTCGTCCCGGTGATGTGCCAGGTCCCGTCGCCGGCGTCGACGGCGCGGGTGCGCCCGGCGCCGACGTCCGAGCCGGCATCGGGCTCGGTGAGCACCATCGTCGCGCCCCACTGGCGCTCGACCATCGGCACGACCCAGCGCCGGCGCTGCTCGTCGGTGACGAGCGGGTCGATGATCGTCGCGAAGAAGGGACCGGCGAGATACATCAGCGCCGCGGGGTTCGCTCCGACGAGCATCGCCATGCATGACCACACCAGGCTCGGCGGGGCGCCGACGCCGCCGAGATGCTCGGGCAGGCTCATGCGGTGCCACTCGCCGGCGAAGTACGCGTCGAGCGCCTTGGAGATGCCCGGCGGCACGGTCACGTCGCCGTCGACGAGGGTCAGCGGCACCCGGTCGCCCTCGACGAAGCCGTCGGCGAACTCGTTGGCCGCGAGGCGCTCCACCTCCGCCAGGATGTCGCGGGCGGTGTCGACGTCCATCTGGGCGAACGGCCCCGACCCGAGCGAGTCCTGGATCCGGTAGACCTCGAACAGGTTGAACTCGACGTCGCGCAGGTTGCTGCGGTAGTGACCCATGACGCTTCCTCGCGAGGTCTCGGGCGGGCAAGGCCGGCGGTTACTCACCGGTAACGTTACCGGTGAGTAACTTACTCGGCAAGCATGCGGGAGGACTGCAACGCCATGACCGCGCACGGGTCGGTGTTCCGGCCGGGACTGTTCGCCGGCACGGTGATGCTGGTGACCGGCGGCGGCACCGGGATCGGGCGCGCGATCGCCGCGGAGCTGGCCGGGCTGGGGGCGACGGTCGTGCTCGCGGCCCGCCGCGACGGTCCGCTGCGGGCGACCGCCGCCGAGCTGTCCGCGGCCGGCGGGTCCGCCGACTGGGTGACGCTCGACGTGCGCGACGCCGCGGCGGTCGACGCCGCCGTCGCCGACGTCGTGGCGCGCCACGGGCGCCTCGACGGCGTCGTGAACAACGCCGGCGGCCAGTTCCCAGCGCCCGCGGAGGCCATCACGCCGAACGGGTGGCGCAGCGTCGTCGACCTCAACCTGACCGGCACGTTCCTGGTCACCCGGGCGGCGTTCCACGCGTGGATGGGCGAGCACGGCGGCGCGGTCGTGTCGGTGGTCGCCGACATGTGGAACGGCTTTCCGTTCATGGCGCACACCGGCGCCGCCCGCGCCGGCGTCGTGAACCTCACGCGCACCCTGGCGGTCGAGTGGGCGGCGCGGGGCGTCCGGGTCAACGCGGTCGCCCCCGGAATCATCCACTCGACGGGACTGGACAGCTACGACGCTGCGGTGCGCGAGGCGGTGCTCGCCGCCGGCACGCGGGTGCCGGCCGGTCGGCTCGGCACGGTCGCCGAGGTCGCCGCCGCGGTGGCGTTCCTGCTGTCGCCGGCCGCCGCGTACGTCACCGGGGAGACCCTGCGCATCGACGGCGGCGCGTCGCTGGTCCCGCGCCCGCTGCTGCCGGTCGACCGCGGCGGGGCGCCGGCCTGACGGGGCGGCGCGGGCACAATGCCCGCCATGGTCGGCGAGGTCGTGCGGTGGGGCGGTGCGCTCCTCGGCGTCGCGCTCGTCGTCGCGACCGCCGCGAACCTCGTGAACACGCTCGTCGTTCCGCGCGGACGCGCCACCGGGCTGTCGCAGCGCGTGGCGGTCGTCGTCGCGGCCGGGCTCCATCTGCTCGCCGGGCGGGCGCGGTCGTACACAACGAAGGACCGGCTGCTCGCGCAGGCCGGACCGCTGGCGGTGCTCGGCGTCCTGGGCGCGTGGCTGACGCTGTTCGCGCTGGGCTACACGCTGGTGCTATGGCCGCTGACCGACGTGACGTTCGGGCAGGCCTTCCGCGAGATCGGGTCGTCGCTGTTCACGCTCGGCTTCGCGAGCCAGCCGACCGCCGCGGCCACCGCCGTGGACTTCGCCGCCGCGGCGACGGGCCTGCTCGCCGTCGCGCTGCAGATCTCCTACCTGCCAGTGCTCTACGGCGCGTTCAGTCGCCGCGAGGTTCTCGTGACGATGCTGCAGAGCCGGGCCGGATCGCCGGCGTGGGGTCCGGAGATCCTCGCGCGCCACCAGCTCGTCGGCATCATCGACAACCTGCGTGCCTTCTACGGCGACTGGGAGGCGTGGGCGGCCGAGGTCGCGGAGAGCCACGCGAACTACCCGGTGCTGCTGCGCTTCCGCTCGCCGCACCCGCTGCGATCGTGGGTGATCGCCCTGCTCGCGGTGCTCGACTCGGCGGCGCTGTACCACGCGTTGGCGGGCGACGCCGCGCCGTCGGAGACCCGGCTGTGCCTGCGCCAGGGGTTCACCGCGCTGCGCGACATCGCCGACGTCGTCGGCGTGCCCTACGACCCGGATCCGAGTCCTGACGCACCCCTGCGGCTGTCCTACGACGAGTTCCTGGTCGGCGTGGCGCGACTCGAGGCGGTCGGGTTCCCGATGGAACGCAGCCCTGAAGATGCGTGGCAGCACTTCCGCGGCTGGCGCAACAACTACGAGGGGCTCGCGTACGGCCTGGCGGAGCTCATCGCGGCGCCGCCCGCCCCTTGGTCGGGAGCCCGCCGGCGCCTCAGCGGCGTGGTCATCGCGCCGCAACGGCCGATCGACCGGCGCCCCGGCGGCGACGTCCGCACCTTCGACCTGCCGCCCATGCCCTCGGACTGAACCACCGCGGGGGGCGGCAGTGCCGGCGGTCGCGACACCGCCGCGGTGACCTGCTAGCGTCCCGGCGCGTCAGCACGAAGTCGGCGGCGGGAGCCGCCATCGGGCGGCGGGTTTCAGGAAGCCGGTGCGAGTCCGGCGCGGTCCCGCCACTGTCACCGGGGAGCGACGCCCACGACCGCCACTGCCGGCACGCCGGTGGGAAGGCCGGGACCAGCGACGATCCGGAAGCCAGGAGACTGACCGCCGCCTGCGAACCCGTCCGGGGACGGAGAATCCCCGAGGAGGTCGTCATGAGTGGTCGTTCTTCCGCCCCCCTGCCGGTGCGCCGGCTCGCTGCGCCCACGTTCGGCGTCACGCTGCTGGCGGGACTGCTCGTCGCTGCCGTCGGCTTCGACCAGGGCGCGCTGGCCGCGCCGGTCAGCGACGCGCTGCGCGACAGCGGCGGGGTGCTGCACGAGCTGTTCCACGACGCCCGGCATCTGCTGGGCTTCCCCTGCCACTAGCTGTCGCGCCCCCCGATGATCGGCGCGTACCTTCGCCGTGGCGTCGCCGTGGGGATGCTCGCCGGCATCCTCGCGGGTCTGCTCGGCCTCGCCGTCGGTGAGCCCAGCCTCGACGAGGCCGTGCGACTGGAGGCGGCAACCGCCGCCGCGGCCGGCGACGAGCCCGCGGCCGCGGACGACAGCGACGTCGCCATCACCCGCGGCCAGCAGAAGGCCGGCCTGGTCGCCGGCAGCGCCCTGCTCGGGCTCGCCGCCGGTGCGGTGTTCGGTCTGGTCTCGGCCTGGGCCGTCGGGCGCGTCGCCGGCGACGGCTGGACCCGCAGCCTCAAGCTGGGCGCGACGGTCGCGCTGGCGCTCGTCGTCCTCCCGGCGCTGAAGTACCCGCCGAACCCGCCCGGCGTCGGCGATCCGGCGACCGTCGGGACACGCACGACGCTCTACCTCGGACTCATCCTCCTCGGCGTCCTGCTCGCCGCCGCCGCGTGGACCGGCGCTCGGGCACTTGCCTCCGGACCGCTGTCGCGCCCCGCCCGCCAGGCGCTCGTCGGTGTCGCCGTCGTCGCGGCGGCCGCGCTGCTGCTCGCCGGACTGCCGACCGTCGCCGACCCGGTGGCCGTGCCCGCGGAGCTGCTGTGGCGCTTCCGGCTCGGGGCGCTCGCGACCCAAACGGCGCTGTGGACGTTCACGGCGGCGGCGTTCGGGCTGCTCACCGCCCGGGCCGAGCAGCACGCGCCGGTCGCCGCGGCGCGCTGATGGACCGCCTGCTGCTCGTGCGGCACGCGGCCACCGGCGACACCCGCCGCGCGGCGTTCTCCGCCACGACCGGCCGCGTCCGCGACCCGGCCTGCGCGACGCTGGACGCCGCCGGCGCCGCGCAGGCGCGCGGGCTGGCCGGCGTCCTCCCGCCCGCCGACCGCTGCTGGTCGACGCTGGCCGCGCGGGCGTGGTCCACCGCCGAGCTCGCCGGCTACGCACCGCAGCCCGACCGCGACCTCGCCGAGTGCGACTTCGGCGCGTGGGCCGGTCGCACGCCGCAGCAGGTCCACGCCACCGACCCCGACGGGCTCGCGGCCTGGTACGCAGACCCCGACGCGGCCCCGCACGGCGGTGAGGGACTCGCCGACGTGCGCCGGCGGGCGGTGCGGGTGCTCACTCGCGCGGCCGAGCTCGGCGGGACGGCGGTCGCGTTCACCCACGGCGGACTGGTGAAGGCGGCCCTGCTCACGGTCCTCGACCTGCCGGCCACCGCGGTGTGGCGCCTGGACGCCGACCCCGCCTCGGTCACCGAGCTCAGCGTCGCGTCCGGGCGGTGGCGCGTGACCCGGCTGAACTGGGTGCCGACGCTGCGCGGCGTGCGTCAACCGGTCGGGGCGGCGCCGTGACCGGCGTCGCGCTGCTCGCCGACCGGCCCTGGGTCGCGGTGCCCGCCTTCCCCGGGGTTGCGCTGCTCGCCGGCTGGTTCGCCGACCTCGTCGTCGGCGACCCGCGCCGGGGCCATCCCGTCGCGCTGTTCGGCGCCGCAGCCCAGCGCCTCGAGCGGCGCTGGTGGCGCGACGACCGCCGCGCCGGCCTCGCGTTCACCGCCGTCGCGGTCGGGGTGCCGACCGCCGCCACCGCGGCGGTGCAGCGCCGGCTGGGCGTCGGCCCGGCACGCGGAGCGCTGCTTGCCGTCGTCACCTGGGCGGCGCTCGGCGGCCGCTCGCTGCGCCGCGAGGCGACCGCCGTCGCGCGCGCCGTCGCGACGGCGACCTGGACGCCGCCCGCCGACGCCTGCCGGCGCTGGTCGGGCGCGACCCGTCGGGACTGGACGCCGCCGAGCTGTGCCGCGCCGCCGTCGAGTCCGTCGCCGAGAACACCGCCGACGCCGTCGTCGCCCCGCTGCTGTGGGGGCGGTCGCCGGACCGGCCGGGGTCGTCGCGTACCGCTGCGCGAACACCCTCGACGCGATGGTCGGCCACCGCAGCCTGCGCTACGCGCGCTTCGGGACCGCGGCGGCGCGACTCGACGACGCGCTGACGTGGCTGCCGGCGCGCGTGACCGCCACGCTCGCCGCCGCCTGCGCGCCGCTGGTCGGCGGGGACGGCCGGCGGGCGCTGCGCACCGCGCGGCGCGACGGCGGCCGCCATCCCAGTCCCAACGCCGGCCCGGTCGAGGCCGCGTTCGCGGGGGCGCTCGACGTGCAACTCGGCGGCGTGAACCGCTACGGCGACCGCGTCGAGCGGCGCGGCCCGCTCGGCGACGGCCCGGCGCCGGACCCGGCGAGCGTCGAACGCGCCGCGCGGCTGTCGGCGCTCGTCGCCGCCGCTACGGCCGTGCTCACCGTTCCGCTGCGCGGCGTTGGCCCTGTCCGGATGCCCACGCGACGCGACGACACCGCGGGAGTGGCGCGGTGAACGGGGCGCTGCTCGTCGCGGGCACCAGCTCCGACGCCGGCAAGACCCTCGTCGTGGCCGGCCTGTGCCGCTGGCTCGCGCGCCAGGGGGTGAAGGTGGCGCCGTTCAAAGCCCAGAACATGGCGCTGAACTCGACGGTGGCCGCCGACGGCGCCGAGATCGGCCGCGCCCAGGCACTGCAGGCCGCCGCCGCCGGCGTCGAACCCGAGGCCGCGATGAACCCCGTGCTGCTCAAGCCGTCCGTCGAGCAGCGCACGCAGGTCGTCGTCCTCGGCCGTGCCGCCGGCGAGGAGGACGCCGCGTCCTACCAGCGCCGCAAGCCGGCCCTGCTCGACGTGGCGCTGGATGCGCTGGAGGACCTGCGCGCCCGCTTCGACGTCGTCGTCTGCGAGGGCGCCGGCAGCCCCGCCGAGGTCAACCTGCGGGCCGACGACTTCGTCAACCTGGGGCTCGCCCGCGCCGCCGGTCTGCCCGCCGTCGTCGTCGGCGACATCGACCGCGGCGGGGTGCTCGCCGCCTTCTACGGCACCCTCGCGCTGCTCGACCCCGCGGACCAGGCACACGTCGCCGGGTTCCTCGTCAACAAGTTCCGCGGCGACCCTCAGGTGCTGGCACCAGGCCTGCACACGCTGCGCGCGCGCGCCGGTCGGCCGGTTCTCGGAGTGCTGCCGCACGCCGGGGCGCTGACGCTGGACGCCGAGGACTCCTCGCGCTGGACGCGCCGCGCCCGGCGCCGCCGCCGCCCCTCGGGCGCGACGGCATCGACGTCGCGGTGATCCGGCTGCCGCGGCTGAGCAACGTCACCGACGTCGACGCGCTGGCGTGCGAGCCGGGCGTCACGGTGCGCCTGACCGTCAACCCGGCCGACGTGGCGCGCGCGGACCTCGTCGTGATGCCCGGCACGAAGACCACCGTCGCGGCGCTCGACTTCGTGCGCGCCCACGGCCTCGACGTCGCGCTGGCCGACCGTGCGCGCCGGCGCCCCGGTGCTCGGCGTGTGCGGCGGCTACCAGCTGCTGGGCCGGACGGTCAGCGACGACGTCGAGTCGCGCCGCGGCACCGTCGCCGGTCTCGGGCTGCTGCCCGTCACGACCACGTTCGCCACCGACAAGGTCCTCGCGCGGCCGTCGGGGCGCTGCTCGCCGTTCGGCGACGTCCCCGCCGCCGGCTACGAGATCCACCACGGGCGCACGACGGTGCACGGCGGCGCGCCGCTGCTGCGCACCGCCGCCGGCGCCGACGAGGGCTGCGTCGACGGGGCGGTGCTCGGCACGTCGTGGCACGGGCTGCTCGAGAACGACGAGCTGCGACGCGCGCTGCTGGCGTGGGTCGCCGAGCGCCGCGGCCTCGCGTTCGTCGCCGGCACGGTGTCGTTCGCCGCCGAGCGCGAGCGGGTGCTCGACACCGTCGGCGACCTGGTCGCCGACCACGCCGACACCGCGGCGCTGGGCGCGCTCATCGCCGGCGGTGTCCCCGCCGGGCCTGCCGACGCTCACCAGGCACGTTGACCGGGGCGTCGCCGTGATCCTGTTCCTGACGACCGCCGACACCGAGGTGATCGCGACGCTGACCGCTGCGCGCACCCTGCCCGCCGACTTTCCGGCGGTGCGCGCGCTCAACCCGACGGCGTCCGACGCCCCGCCCGTCGACGCGTTGCTCGCCGACGCGCCGGACGTCGTCGTCGTGCGCCTGCTCGGCGGGCGTCGCGCGTGGGACGGGTTCGACGCGCTCGCCACACGCTGCCGTGCCGCCGGCGTCGCGCTGCTCGCGTTCTCCGGCGAGGCCACACCCGACGCCGAGCTGACGGCCGTGTCGACGGCCCCCGGAGGGCGTGCTCGCCGACGCGTTCGAGTACCTCGTGCACGGCGGCGTCGCCAACATCGCCAACCTGCTGCGCTTCCTCGCCGACACGCTGCTGCGCACCGGCTTCGGCTTCGACCCGCCGCAGCCGTTGCCCGACGAGGGTACTGGCTGCGCACCCCCGACGACCTCGACCCGGCCAGGCCGACCGTCGGGCTCGTGTTCTACCGGGCGCACTGGATGAGCGGGAACACCGACTTTGTGGCGGCGCTCGCCGCGGCGGTGGAGGCGCGCGGCGCCAACGCGCTCCCCGTCTTCTGTTACTCGCTGCGCCCGCGCGACGGGCGGGTGCCCGCCGTCGACGAGCTGCTCACCGGCCGGGTCGACGCCCTCGTCGTCACCGTGCTCGCGATGGGTGGCGCGACCGGCGCGGACGCGGCCGGCGGCGACGGTGTCGGCGGCGCGTGGACGGTGCCGGCGTTCGAGGCGCTCGACGTCCCCGTTGTCCAGGCGCTGTGCGCCACGTCGTCGCGCGAGCAGTGGGCCGGCAGCGACGCCGGGCTGTCGCCGCTGGACACCGCGATGCAGGTGGCGTTGCCCGAGTTCGACGGGCGCATCGTGGCGGTGCCGTTCTCGTTCAAGCAGCGCGGCGACGACGGCGCCACGCGGTATGTCGCCGACCCGGAACGCGCCGCCCGCGTCGCCGGCATCGCCGTGCGCCTCGCGCGGTTGCGCGCGACGCCCAACCGCGACAAACGCGTCGCGGTCGTGCTCAGCAACTACCCGACCAAGCACAGCCGCGTCGGCAACGCCGTCGGCCTGGACACCCCTGTGTCGGCGGTGCGCCTGCTCGACGCCCTGACCGCCGCGGGCTACGACACCGGCGGGTGGGCCGACGCGGGACTCGACGGCGACGGGCTGATCCACCGGCTGATCGCGGCGGGCGGCTTCGACGCCGAGTTCCTCACCGACGAGCAGTTCGCCGCCAACCCGGCGCGCGTGCCCGCCGCCTGTTACGGCCAGTGGTTCGGCCGCGTCCCCGCCGACCTGCGCGACGCGATGACCGCCGCCTGGGGGCCGGCGCCGGGAACGCTGTACCTCGACGGTGACGACCTGACCTTCGCGACGTTTGCGTTCGGCAACGTGCTGCTCGCCATCCAGCCGCCCCGTGGCTTCGGCGAGAACCCCGTCGCGATCTACCACGACCCGGCGCTCGCCCCGACCCACCACTACCTTGCGGCGTACCGCTGGCTCGACGAGCAGTGGGGCGCCGACGCGATCGTCCACCTCGGCAAGCACGGGACGCTGGAATGGCTGCCCGGCAAGGGGCTGGGACTGTCGGCCGGCTGCGCGCCCGACGCGGTGCTCGGCGACGTGCCGCTGCTGTATCCCTTCGTCGTCAACGACCCCGGCGAGGGCACGCAGGCGAAGCGTCGCGGCCACGCGGTCGTCGTCGACCACCTCGTCCCGCCGATGACGCGCGCCGAGACCTACGACGACCTCGCGCGCCTCGAGCAGCTGCTCGACGAGTACTACCAGGTGTCGACCCTCGACCCGTCGAAGGCGCCGGCGCTGCAAGGCGAGATCTGGCACCTGCTGCGCACCGCCGAGCTGACCCGCGACCTGAACATCGACGGCGCCGACGGCGCCGTGCCCGACGACTTCGACGACCTCGTCGTGTCCGTCGACGGCTACCTGTGCGAGATCAAGGACCTGCAGATCCGCGGCGGCCTCCACGTCCTCGGCCAGGTGCCGGTCGGCGAGGAGCGCCTCGGGCTGGTGCTCGCGATCCTGCGGCTGCCACAAGCCGGTCTGCCCGGTCTGCGCGCCGCGATCGCCACCGCCTGCGGGACCGACGAGGCGACGTTGCTCGCCGACCCAGGCGCCCGCGTCGACGCGCCGCCCGCGCTGCGGCCGGCGGTGACCGCGTCCGACGTCGTCGACCGCCTCGAGGAGCGCGCCCGCGCCCTCGTCGAACGCCTCGACGCGAAAGGCTGGGACGCCGCTGCCGTCGAGTCGGTCGTCGCCGACGTCCTCGGCGCCGCCGACCCCGGCGTCGTCGCGGTGCTGCGCTTCGCCGCGACCGAGGTCGTCGCGCGCCTGGACCGCACCGACCGCGAGCTGGTCCGGCTGCTGCACGGCCTCGACGGCGGCTACGTGCCCGCCGGCCCGTCCGGGTCACCGACGCGCGGTCGCGTCGACGTCCTGCCGACCGGCAAGAACTTCTACTCGGTCGACCCCAAGGCGCTGCCCAGCGAGCTGTCGTGGCAGGTCGGCGAGCGCCTCGCCGCCGACCTGTGCGACCGGTACCGCCGCGAGGAGGGTGACTGGCCGCGCTCGGTCGGGCTGGTCGTGTGGGGCACCGCCGCGATGCGCACCCACGGCGACGACATCGCCGAGATCCTCGCGCTGCTCGGCGTGCGCCCCGTCTGGCATCCCGAGACGCGCCGCGTCACCGGGCTGGAGCTGATCCCCGTCGCGGAGCTCGGGCGCCCGCGCATCGATGTCACGGTGCGCATCTCGGGGTTCTTCCGCGACGCCTTCCCGCACCTCGTGGCGCTGCTCGACGACGCGGTCGCGCTGGTCGCCGAGCTGGACGAGCCCGCCGACGCGAACCCGGTCGCCGCCCATGTGCGCGCCGACGTCGCCGCCGGGGCGTCGCGCCGGCGGGCCACCGCGCGGGTGTTCGGCTCCAAGCCCGGGGCGTACGGCGCGGGCCTGCTGCCGCTGATCGACGCGCGCAACTGGCGCACCGACGCGGACCTCGCCGAGGTCTACTCCGTGTGGGGCGGTTACGCGTACGGGCGCGACCTCGACGGGGTCGACGCCCGCGCCGACATGGAGCGCAGCTTCGCGCGCATGCAGGTCGCGGTGAAGAACACCGACACCCGTGAACACGACGTGTTCGACTCCGACGACTACTTCCAGTACCACGGCGGCATGGTCGCCACCGTCCGCGCGTTGACCGGGGCGAGCCCCAAGGCCTACGTCGGCGACTCCGCCGACCCGGCGCGCGTGCGGACCCGCGACCTGCGCGAGGAGACCGCCCGGGTGTTCCGCGCCCGCGTCGCCAACCCCAAGTGGGTCGCGGCGATGCAGCGCCACGGTTACAAGGGCGCGTTCGAGCTGTCGGCCACGGTGGACTACCTGTTCGGCTACGACGCGACCGCGGACGTCGTCGAGGACTGGATGTACGAGACGCTGTCGCAGCGCTACGTCTTCGACGAGACCACCCGCGCGTTCATGGCCCAGTCCAACCCGTGGGCGCTGCGCGCGGTGACCGAGCGCCTGCTCGAGGCGGCCGACCGCGGCCTGTGGGCGCAGCCCGACGCCGCGACGCTCGACGGGCTGCGCGCGGTCTACCTCGAGTTGGAGGGTGACCTCGAGGACCGCGCGACCGAGGT
This sequence comes from Egibacteraceae bacterium, assembly GCA_030446745.1. Classification (GTDB taxonomy): domain Bacteria; phylum Actinomycetota; class Nitriliruptoria; order Euzebyales; family Egibacteraceae; genus JAUJMS01. Next base: position 128,732 of record JAUJMS010000003.1, read on the forward strand.
GGCGCGGTGACCGCCCCGTACCCGTTCTCGGCGATCGCCGGGTCGCACGACCTCAAGCTCGCGCTGCTCGTCGACGCGGTGTCGCCGGCCATCGGCGGGGTGCTGGTCCGCGGCGAGAAGGGCACCGCCAAGTCGACGGCGGTGCGCGGGCTCGCCGCGCTGCTGCCCGACGTCGAGGTCGTCGCCGGGTGCCGGTTCGCCTGCGACCCGCAGGCGCCCGACCCGCGTGCCCCGACGGGCCGCACGCCAGCGACGCCGCCGCCGAGGTGCGCCCCGCCCGGCTCGTCGAGCTGCCGGTCGGCGCGAGCGAAGACCGCGTGGCGGGGTCGCTCGACCTCGAACGCGCGCTGACCGAGGGTCGGCGCGCTTTCGAGCCCGGACTGCTGGCCGCCGCGCACCGCGGCGTGCTCTACGTCGACGAGGTCAACTTGCTCGGCGACCACCTTGTCGACCTGCTGCTCGACGCCGCCGCCATGGGCACCAACCACGTCGAGCGCGAGGGCGTCTCGGTGCGCCACGCCGCGCGCTTCCAGCTGGTCGGGACGATGACCCCGAGGAGGGCGAGCTGCGCCCGCAGCTGCTCGACCGCTTTGGGCTGACCGTCGAGGTGCGCGCGTCTCGCGACGCCGCCGAGCGCGCGAGATCGTCCGCCGGCGCCTGGCGTACGAGGCCGACCCCGACGGGTTCGCGGCGGCCTGGGCCGACGCCGACGCCGAGGTCGCGGAGCGAATCATCGCCGCACGCAAGCTGCTCGGAGAGGTCGTCCTCGACGACCACGCGATCGCCGCGGTCGTCGCGGCGTGCACGGCGTTCGACGTGGACGGGATGCGCGCCGACATCGTCACCGCGAAGACCGCGACGGCGCTGGCGGCATGGGACGGGCGCACCGACGTCACCGTCGACGACGTGAGGACCGCAGCGCCGACGGCCTCGACGACCCGGACGGCGACCCGCCCCCGTCCGGCCCGGGCGGCGGCCCCGGCGGCGGCGCACCCGACCCGGTCGCCGATTCCGATCCGCCTGACCCGGGCCTTGTCACCGACGGCACCGAAATCGGCACGCCGGTGACAAGCCCCGGGGGAGGGGGGGAGCAAACGCTGGCGACCGGGGCGACGTTTCCGGCGGCGTTGCTGCGCCTGGCCGACCCGGGCCGTGGCCCCGAGGGTCGGCGCAGCCCGGCGCGCGGCGAGCACGGGGCGACCGTCGGCGACCGTCGTCCCGCGGGCCGCGTCGGCGACCTCGCCGTGACCGCCACCCTGCGCGCCGCGGCACCCCACCAACGCGCCCGCGGCCGCCTCACGGGAGGCGGTCTGGCGCTGCGGGGCGACGATCTGCGCGAGAAGGTTCGCGAGGGGCGCGAGGGCAACCTCGTGCTGTTCGTCGTCGACGCGAGCGGTTCGATGGCGGCCCGCCGGCGGATGAGCGCGGTGAAGGGCGCCGTCGTGTCGCTGCTGCTCGACGCCTACCAGCGCCGCGACCGCATCGGCGTCGTGACGTTCCGCGGCGACACCGCCGAGGTCGCGCTGCCGCCGACACCGTCGACCGAGCTGGCCGTGCGGCTGCTCGAACGGCTGCCGACCGGCGGCCGGACGCCGATCGCCGCCGGACTGGAGCGCGCCGCGACGGTGCTCGCCGCCGAGGCGGTCCGCGACCCGCGGCGCCGACCGCTGCTCGTCGTGCTCACCGACGGGCGCACGACCAGCGGTCCCGACCCGCGCGCCGCCGCCGGCGCGCTCGCGGCCCGGGGCGTGCGCGCCGTCGTGGTCGACACCGAGGACGGCGCCGTCCGCCTCGGACTGGCGGCGACGCTCGCCGACGCACTGGCGGCGCCGTGCGTCCGATTGGAAGCGCTCGCCGCCGGCTCACTCGCCGGCGTGGTGCGCGACCTGACCGGCAGGAGGGCGGCGTGAGCGACACCGCCGAGGAGCGGCCACGCCGGCGCAGCCGCGAACAGCCACTGCTCGTCGTGAACACCGGGCGCGGCAAGGGCAAGTCGACCGCAGCGTTCGGCCTCATGCTCCGCGCGTGGGCGCAAGGCTGGCCCATCGGCGTCTACCAGTTCGTCAAGTCCGGAAAGTGGCGGGTCGGCGAGCACAAGGCCGCTGAAGCCCTCGGCGGCATCGACTGGTTCAAGATGGGCGACGGCTGGACCTGGACGTCGCGCGACCTCGAGGAGTCCTCCGACCTGGCCCGCGAGGGCTGGGAGGAGGTGAAGCGCCGCCTCGCCGACCAGACCTACCGCTTCCTGCTGCTCGACGAGTTCACCTACCCACTGACGTTCGGCTGGGTCGACACCGCCGAGGTCGTCGCGGTGCTGCGCGAGCGACCCGGCTTCCAGCACGTCGTCGTCACCGGCCGCGACGCGCCCGCGGAGCTGATCGAGATCGCCGACCTCGTCAGCGAGGTCACGAAAATCAAGCACCCGTACGACACCGGCCAGCGCGGACAGAAGGGCATCGAGTGGTGACCGCGGCGGCGCGTCTCGTCGTCGCCGGCACCGCCTCCGGCGTCGGCAAGACGACCGTCGCCACGGGCCTGATGGCAGCGCTCGCCGCGCGGGGGCTGCGCGTCGCCGGCTTCAAGGTGGGCCCTGACTTCATCGATCCCAGCTACCACGCCGTGGCCACCGGCCGGCCGGGGCGCAACCTCGACGCGTTTCTGTCTGGCGAGCAGCTCATCGCTCCGCTGTTCGCCCGCGGCGTACGGGGTGCCGACGTCGCCGTCGTCGAGGGCGTCATGGGGCTGTTCGACGGCGCGATCGGCCGCGGCGAGTTCGCGTCGACCGCGCACGTCGCGAAGCTGCTCGACGCGCCGGTCGTCCTGGTCGTCGACGCCGCGGGGATGGGCCGGTCGGTCGCCGCGACCGTCTCGGGCTACGCGGCCTTCGATCCGGACGTGCGTCTCGCCGGCGTGATCGCCAACCGCGTCGGCTCCGACCGGCATGCCGCCCTGCTCGCCGAGTCGCTCGCCGGCGTCGGCGTGCCGCTGCTCGGCGTGGTGCGCCGCGACGGTGCGGTCGTCACCCCGTCGCGCCACCTCGGACTCGTGCCCGTCGCCGAGCGGACGGCCGCCGCGCGGCGCACCGTCGCGGAGCTCGGCGCGCGCGTCGCTTCGGGCGTCGACCTCGACGCCCTGCTGAGCCTGGCGAGGACCGCCCCGCCGTTGCGCGCGCCGGCGTGGGAGCCGCCCACCCGCGGCGGGCCGCCCGTCGCGCGTGTCGCCGTTGCCGGTGGGTCGGCGTTCAGCTTCGTCTACCCCGAGACCCTCGAGCTGCTCGCCGCCGCCGGTGCGGACCTGCAGACGTTCGACCCGACCACCGACCCGTCGCTGCCGGACGGCGCCGACGCGCTCTACCTCGGCGGCGGCTTCCCGGAGGTCCACGCCGACGCGCTGTCCGCCAACGCGCCGCTGCGCGCGACGGTCGCAGCCTTCGTCGCGGCGGGACGCCCGCTGGTCGCCGAGTGCGGCGGGCTGCTGTACCTGTGCCGCAGCCTCGACGGGCGCCCCATGTGCGGCGTCGTCGACGCCGACGCGACCACCGGCGGCGCGCTGACGTTGGGCTACCGCGACGCGACTGCCGCCGGCGACTCGCCGCTGTGGCGGGCCGGCGCAACGGTCCGCGGCCACGAGTTCCACGTCTCGGCGGTCACCCCCCGCGCCGGCGCGACACCCGCGTGGACGTTCGCGCCCGGCGGGGCGGAGGGCTTCGCCACCGCGGCGTTGCACGCGTCCTACCTGCACACCCACTGGGCGGCGACGCCGCAGGTCGCTGGCAACCTCGTCGCCGCGGCGCGCCAGGCGGTGCCCGCGTGACGCCGCCGAGCACTCCAGCCGGCCGGGCTCCCGGCACGCTGACCGGTATCGGCGTCGGCCCCGGCGACCCCGACCTCGTCACCGTCAAGGGTGTCAAGGCCCTTCGCGCCGCCGACGTGGTGTTCGTGCCGGTCGCCGAGACCGGCGACCCCGGCTACGCCGAGCGGGTCGTGCTCGCCCACATCGACGCGGCGACGGTGCACCGCCTCGTCTTCGCGCTGTCCGACGACGTTGCCGCGCGCGACCGTTCGTGGGACGACGCCGGCGCTGCGGTGGCGGCCGTCGTGCGCGACGGGGGCAGCGCCGCGTTCGCGACGATCGGCGACCCGAACCTGTACTCGACGTTCACCTACCTGGCCGACACGGTGCGCGCGTTGGTGCCCGGCGTCCGCATCGCGACGGTGCCCGGCATCACCGCGATGCAGGACCTCGCCGCACGCAGCGGCACGGTGCTCGCCGAAGGCACGCAGACGCTCGCGCTGTTGCCGTTCACCGCCGGCGAGCAGCGGCTGCGCACGGCGCTGGACACCTACGACACCGTCGTGTCCTACAAGGGGGGTCGCTGGCTGCCGCAGGTGCGCGCCGCCGTTGCCGCCGCGGGGCGGCTCGACACCGCGGTGTTCGGGGCGCGGCTGGGACTCGACGGCGAGGCGGTCGGGCCGCTGCCCGATGCCGCGGCGCCGTACCTGTCCACGGTGCTCGTCACCCGCCCTCGCGGACCGCGGGGGGCGCGGCTGTGACCGGCGCCGTCCGCACCCCCGGCCGCGGGAAGGTGTGGTTCGTCGGCGCCGGCCCGGGCGCCCCGGACCTCATCACGGTGCGCGGCGCGGCGGTGATCGCCGCCGCCGACGTCGTCGTGTGGGCCGCGAGCCTGGTCATGGCCGACACCGTCGCCGGGGCGCGCGCCGACGCGGAGGTGCTCGACTCGTCGCGCCTGACGCTCGAGGACGTCTGCGCCGTCTACGACCGCGCGGCGGCGGAAGGTCTGGCCGTCGCCCGCGTCCACTCGGGCGACCCGACGCTGTGGGGCGCGGTCGGGGAGCAGATCGAGCAGTGCGACGCGCGCGGCCTGGACTGGGAGATCGTCCCCGGCGTGTCGTCACTCGCCGCGGCTGCCGCCGCGGTCGGCCGCGAGCTGACCGTCCCCGAGGTCGCGCAGTCGGTGATCCTCACCCGCTTCGCGACCGCCACGCCGATGCCGGGCAACGAGGACCTGCGCGCCTTCGCCGCGCACGGCACGACGATGGCGCTGTTCCTGTCGGCCAAGCGCGGACGCGCCGTGCAGCGCGAGCTGCTCGCCGGCGGCTACCCGCTCGACACACCGTGCGCCGTCGTGTACCGGGCGAGCTGGCCCGACGAGGCGGTGTACCGCTGCACGCTCGACGAGCTCGCCGCCACGTTGCGCGACGCCAAGCTGCACAAGCACACGCTGATCCTCGTCGGGCCAGCGCTCGACGCCGGCGGCCGGCGCAGCCATCTCTACGCGCCCGACTTTGGTCACGAGTTCCGCCGGGCGGCGCCGTGACGTCCGACGTCCGCGAACCCGGCACGGGCAGCCCGGACCTGCGCGAACCCGACCTGCCGCGCACCGCGAAGATGCGCACCGGACCGTTGCGCAGCGGCTGGACCACCGGGGCGTGTTCCGCGGCCGCCGCGAAGGCCGCGGCGCTGCTGCTCGCCGGCTCGTCGCCGCCGGACGCGGTCGACATCGGCTTCCCCGACGGCAGCCGTCATCGCTTCGCGGTCGACCGCGCGGAGCTGGCCGCCGACGGAGGGTCGGCCGAGGCGGTCGTCGTCAAGGACGCCGGCGACGACCCGGACGTGACCCACGGTGCGCACCTGACCGTCCGTCTGGAACGCGAGGACGGCAGCGAGGTCACCTTCGTCGCCGGCGACGGGGTCGGCACGGTGACCAAGCCGGGGCTCGGGCTCGCCGTCGGCGGCCCGGCCGTCAACCCCGTGCCGCGGCAGATGATCACCGCCGCCGTCCGCGAGGTCCTCGCCACCGGAGGCCTGCGCTGCACCATCAGCGTTCCCGGCGGCGAGGTCATGGCGCGCAAGACCACGAACCGGCGTCTCGGCATCGTCGGCGGCATCTCGATCCTCGGGACCACCGGCATCGTGAGGCCGTTCTCGACCGCGTCGTGGCGCGCGTCGGTCGTGCAGGCGATCGACGTCGCCGCCGCGCAGGACCACGACACCGTCGTGCTCACGACCGGCGGGCGCACCGAACGCGCCGCGATGCGGCTGCTGCCCGACCTGCCGGAAGGCTGCTTCATCGAGGTCGGCGACTTCACCGGCGCGGCGCTGCGGCGGATGGCGTCGCGCGGCGTGCCGCACTGCGTGTTCGTCGGGATGGCCGGCAAGCTCGCGAAGCTTGGCGCCGGCGTGCTCATGACCCACTACACCCGCTCGGCAGTCGACCTGTCGCTGCTCGCGTGCCTGACCGCCGACGTCGGCGCACCGTCCGCCGTCGTCGCGGCCGTCGGCGCGGCGAACACCGGCCGCCACGCCTACGAGTTGTGGCGCGAGCACGGGGTCGCCGACGTCGCCGCCGCCGCGCTGTGCGCGCAGGTCGCCGCGAACCTCGAGCGCTTCACCGACGGTGC
>JAUJMS010000003.1:135253-199936 GCA_030446745.1 Egibacteraceae bacterium
CCGCCGCGCTGTGCGCGCAGGTCGCCGCGAACCTCGAGCGCTTCACCGACGGTGCCGTCACCGCCGAAGTCGTGCTCGTCGACTTCGATTCGCTGCAACCCGTGGGTCGGTCTCGAGCCGCGACGTGATCACCGTCATCGGGATCGACGGCCGCGGCCTGGACGAGCCGGCGCTCGCTGCGCTCGCAAAGGCTCGACTGGTCGTCGGCGGACGGCGCCACCTCGACGCCGTCGCACACCTGCTGCCCGCCGCCGCGGCGACGAAGGTGATCGACGGTGACCTGCGCGCCACGCTCGACGCCATCGCGGCCACCGACGGCGACCGCGTCGTGCTCGCGTCGGGCGACCCCGGTTACTTCGGGATCGTGCGCGCCGTCCGCGCCGAGCACGACGACGTGCGGATCGTCGCGGCCGCGTCGTCGGTCGCCGCCGCGTTCGCCGCCGCCGGCGTCGCCTGGGACGACGCGCACGTCGTGTCGGCGCACGCGCGACCGCCGCACCGTGCCGTCAACGTGTGCCGCCGCTTCCCCAAGGTGGCGGTGCTCACCGAGCCGGCGTTCGGCCCGGCGGAGCTCGCCGGCGCGCTGACCGGACTGTCCAAGCGCTTCGTCGTCGCCGAGCGACTCGGCGGTTCCGACGAGCGTGTCACTGCGCTGCCCGCGGCCGACGCGGCGACGCGGCAGTGGGCCGATCCCAACGTCGTCGTGGTGCTCGACGAGGACGTCGCGCCGGGCGCCAAAGGCTGGTCGGCTCCGCCCCGGTGGACCGCGGACCGCTGGGCGCTGCCCGACGACGCGTTCGACCACCGCGACGGCATGGTCACCAAGGCCGAGGTCCGCGCCGTCGCGCTGGCCTGGCTCGGCCCCGGCCTCGGCGACTTGGTGTGGGACGTCGGCGCTGGCAGCGGCTCGGTCGCCGTCGAGTGCGCGCGACTCGGCGCCGCGGTCGTCGCTGTCGACGCGGACGCGCAGCAGTGCGAGCGCGTCGCCCGCAACGCCGACCGCCATGGCGTACCTGTCGCGGTCGTGGCTGGCCCGGCCCCGACGGCGCTCGCCGACCTGCCAGACCCGGACGCGGTGTTCGTCGGCGGCGGCGGACACCTGCTCACCGAGATCGTGCGCACCGCCGCCGAGCGGGTCCGGCGCTGCGTGGTCGTCGCGCTCGCCACGCTGGAACGGATCGCCCCCGTCCGCGCCGCGCTGTGCGACGCCGGCCTGACGGTCGACGCCACGGTGGTGTCTGCCGCGCGGCTGGCACCGCTGGGCGACGGCACACGGCTGGCCGCGACGAACCCCGTGGTGCTGCTGCGCGGCGGTGTGCGGTGATCGGCGTCATCGGCGCGACCGCCGCCGGCCGCCGCACCGCCGATCACCTCGCCGGCGCGCTGCCAGGCGCGTGCGCGCTCGACGGCCGCCCCGCCGACGCGGTCGCCGCGGCCTGGGATCGCGCTGACGCCCTGGTCCTGTGCATGGCGACCGGCGCCGCGGTCCGCGTCGTCGCCACGCACCTGCGTGACAAGCACGCCGACCCCGCGGTCGTCGACGTCGACGACGCGCGCGCGTTCGCCGTCGCGCTGACCGGCGGCCACCACGGCGGCAACGACCTCGCCCGCGCTGTCGCCGACGCGCTCGGCGCCACGCCGGTCGTCACCACCGCGACCGACGCGGCCGGCCTGCCCGCGCTCGAGTCGCTCGGGGCGCACCTCGGCCTGCGGCTCGATCCGGCCAGCCGGCCCCACGTCGCGGCGGTGGCCGCCGCCCTGCTCGGCGGCGAGCGCGTCGCGCGCTGGCGGGCGCGACCGTGGCCGACCGGACCCCTGCCGGGCGCGGTCGTCGACGTCGCGACGCCCGCCGCTCCCGGCATCGCCGTGACCGACGAGCTCGTCGCGGTGCCCGCGCCGTGCCTGGTCTACCGCCCCGCGTCACTGGTCGTCGGCGTCGGCGCGTCCCGCGGCGCCCCCGCCGACGAGGTCGGCGGGCTGATCGACGCGGCGCTTGCCGACGCCGGCCTGTCGCCGCTGTCGGTCGCGCACGTCGCAACGGTCGACCGCAAGGCCGAGGAGGCCGGCATCGTCGCTGCTGCCGCCGCCCGCGGCTGGCCGCTGGTCACCCACCCCGCGGCGGCGCTGGCCGCCGTCGCGGTGCCCAACCCGTCGCCGGTCGTGCACGCCGAGGTCGGCACGCCGTCGGTGGCCGAGGCCGCCGCGCTGGTGGGCGGCGGCGAGCTGCTCGTCGCCAAGCGCAAGTCCGCGACGGCCACCGTCGCCGTCGCCCGCCGTCCGGTCCGCGGCCGGCTCGCGGTGGTCAGCACCGGTCCTGGCGCCGCGGCGCTGGTGCCGCCGCTGGCCCGCGACGCGCTCGCCGGCGCGGACTTCGTCGTCGGGCTCGACCAGTACGTCGAGCGCATCCGCGCCTGGCTGCGGCCCGGCTGCGAGGTCGCAGCAAGCCCCATCGGTGACGAGGTCGCCCGCGCCGAAACGGCGATCGGCGCCGCGCGCGGCGGCCGCAGCGTCGCGCTCGTCTCCGGCGGCGACGTCGGCGTCTACGGCATGGCCAGCCCCGCGCTGGAACGCGCCGGCGACGACGTCGACGTGGTCGTCGTTCCGGGCGTCACGGCCGCCGTGGCGGCGGCGGCGCTGCTCGGCAGCCCCCTCGGCCACGACCACTGCGCGATCTCGCTGTCGGACCTGCTCACCCCGTACGAGGTGATCCGCCGTCGGGTGAAGGCGGCCGCGGAGGGCGACTTCGTCGTCAGTTTCTACAACCCGCGCAGCCGCGGCCGGCACTGGCAGCTCGACGAGGCGCGGCTGTTGCTCGCCGAACACCGCCCCGCGAGCACCCCCGTCGGCCTGGTCACCGACGCGTACCGCCCCACCCAGTCGGTGACGCTCACGACGCTCGGCACGCTGGACACCGCCGACGTCGGGATGCTCACGACCGTCGTCGTCGGCAACCGCCAGACCCGCGTCGTCGCCGGCCGGATGGTCACCCCGCGGGGGTACGCGTGACCCGGCCGGTGCACCCCATCGAGGCCGAGTCGTACCGGCGGCTGCGCGCCGCCGCCGACCTGTCGGCGCTGCCGCCGCTGTCGCGCGCGGTCGCCGAGCGGATCATCCACGCGAGCGCGGACCTCGACTACGCGGACGACCTGGTGCTCGACGAGGACGCGCTCGCCGCTGGACTCGACGCGCTGCGCGGCGGGGCGCCCATCGTCGTCGACGGCCGCATGGTCGCCGCCGGCATCACGTCGCGCGCAGTGAGTTGCGGTCTGGACCATCCACGCGTCGCCGAGGTCGCCGCCGCGGACGACACGACGCGCAGCGCCGCGGGGATGCGCCTGGCCGCCGAACACGCCGGTCCCGGCGCCGTCTACGTCGTCGGCGTCGTTCCCACGGCGCTGTTCGCGCTGCCGCCGTCGACGCCGCGCCCGCGCTGGTCGTCGGCTTGCCGGTCGGCTTCGTCGACGCCGTCGAGGCGAAGCAGGCGCTGCGCGACAGCGGGCTGCCGGCGCTGAGCAACCGCGGGCGCAAGGGCGGCTCGGCGGTCGCTGCCGCCGCGGTCAACGCGCTGCTGTACGCCGAGGACACGACGTGAGCCGGCCGGCGTTGCTGCTCGTCGGCCACGGCACCCGCAGCGCCGCGGGTGTCGAGGAGTACTTCGCGCTCGCCGAGCGGGTGCGCGCGCTCGCGCCGGACCTGAAGGTCGGCACAGGGTTCATCGAGCTGTCGTCCCCGCCGATCTCGGTGGCCGTCGCCGACCTCGCGGCCGCCGGCGCCGACGCGGTGGTCGTCGTGCCGCTGGTGCTGTTCGGGGCCGGCCACGCGAAGACCGACGTGCCGGCGAGCATCGCCGCCGCGCGCGCCGGCTTCCCGCGCTGCGGTTCACGTACGCGGCGGCGCTCGGCGTCCACCCGACCTGCTCGCCGTCGTCGACGAGCGGCTCGACGCGACCGTCGCCCCCAGCGACCGGCGCGACACGGCGGTGCTGCTCGTCGGCCGTGGCTCGTCGGATCCGGACGCAAACGCCGACTCGCCAAGGTCGCGCGGCTGCTGTGGGAGGGCCGGCCCTACCCGCTCGTCGAGGTGTGCTTCGTCGGCATCACCGCGCCGCGACTCCCCGAGGGGCTCGAACGCTGCCGGCGTCTCGGCGCCAGCCGGATCGCGGTCGTTCCCTACTTTCTGTTCACCGGGGTGCTTGAGGAGCGCATCCGCGCAGGCGACCGCGTTCGCTGCGGCGCATCCCGACGTCGCGGTGACCGTCACCCGCTACCTCGGTCCCGACGACCGTGTCGCGCGGCTGGTGCTCGACCGCTACGCCGACGCGGTCCGTGGCGAGACACGCATGACCTGCGACCTGTGCGTCCACCGCACCGCGCTGCCAGGCTTTGCTGACCGCGGTCGGGCTGCCGCAGCGCGCGCATTTCCACCCGACGAGTCCGCCGGACACCGCCATGGCTGAGCTCGTCGTGGTACTGGGCGGTATCCGCTCCGGCAAGAGCGCCGTCGCCGAACAGCTGGTCGCCGGCGCACCGGCGGTCACCTACGTCGCCACCGCCGCCGCCGGCGACGCCGAGATGGCCGAGCGCATCGCGGCCCACCGCGCTCGCCGGCCCGCGCACTGGCGCACCGTCGAGGAACTCGACCCGGCGGCCGCCGTCGCCGCCCGCGCCGCGCGACGCCGCCGTGCTCGTCGACGGGCTCGGCGGCTGGTTGACCACCCGCATGGTCGCCGCCGGGCCGCTCACCGAGGGCGCCGCGGCGGTCACGCCGCTGGACGCGCGCGGCGTCGCCGCGCGCGCGGCGCTGCTCGCGGCGGCCGACGCGCTCGTCGCCGCCGCCGCCGACCATCCCGGCGGCCCGGTCGTCGTCGTCGCCGAGGAGGTCGGCATGGGCGTCGTCGCCGCCGACCCGTCGACGCGCCGGTGGGTCGACCTGGCGGGCGAGATCGTGCAGCGGCTCGCCGCGCGGGCGGACCGGGTGCTGCTCGTCGTCGCCGGCCGCGGCGTCGAGCTGCCGCCGGTTCCCGCGCACGCGACCTGGACGCTGGCGGGAGCGACGACGGCGACCTGCGCGCCCACGGCGACACGATGGTGCCCGCTGGGGCGCTCGACTTCGCGGTCAACATCCACGGCGACGGACCGCCGCCCCACCTGCGCGCGCGCTGGGCGCCGCCGTCAGGCGGGCGGGGCGCTACCCCGACGCGACCGCGGCGACCGCCGCCGTCGCGGCCCACGCCCGGCCGCCCGCCGAGGTGCTCCCCACCGCCGGCGCCGCCGACGCCCTGTGGCTGCTCGCCGGCGCGGTCGCCGCCCGCTCCGCGGTTGTTGTCCACCCACAGTTCGGCGAACCGGAGGCGCTGCGCGCCGCCGGCGTGCCCGTCCGCCGTGCTGCGCCGGCCCGACGACGGCTGGGCGTTGCACCCCGACGAGGTGCCCGCCGACGCGGACCTCGTCATCGTCGGCAACCCCAACAACCCGACCGGCACCCTCGACGACCCCGACCGCGTCGCGGCCCTGTGCCGGCCGGGCCGGGTCACCGTCGTCGACGAGGCGTTCGTCGACTTCGTCGCCGACCCCACCGCGAGCTCCGCGTCCCGCCGCGACCTGCCCGGCCTTGTCGTCGTTCGCAGCGTCACCAAGCTGTGGGGCTGGCCGGGATCCGCGCCGGGTACCTCGTCGCGCCCGCCGGCCTGATCGCGCGCGCTGCGCCGCGCGGCGCCAACCGTGGCCGCTGGGCGTCGCGGCGCTGACCGCACTCGAGCTGTGCGCGCCGGCGACGAGGCGTACCGCCGCGACGTCGCCGCGCGGGTCGCCGCCCACCGCGGTCACCTGCTGGCGGCGCTCCGCGAGATCTCAGGTGCGTTGCTACGACGCGGCCGCGAACTTCGTGCTGTGCCGCGTTCCCGACGGACCGCGGGTGCACCGCCGGCTGCTCGACCGCGGGGTCGCCGTGCGTCCGTCGACGTTCCCCGGCCTGGACACCGACCACCTGCGCATCGCCGTACGCGACCCCGACGCGACGGCCGTGCTCGTCGCCGCCTTGTCCGACGTGCTGACCGGTGCGGCGGTATGACCGAGCGCAGCCCGCTCGAGGCGCGTGTCGACGAGCTCGCCGCGACCGTCACGCCGGTCGACGCGACCGCGGCCCAAGCCGCGCGCGACCGCTCCGACGGGCTGGTCAAGCCGCCCGGGAGCCTCGGTGTCCTCGAAGACGTCGGTGCCCGTCTCGCCGCCGTCGCCGGCGCCTGCCCTCCGCCGGTCCCGCGGCGCCCCGCTGTCGTCGCCGCCGCCGGCGACCACGGCGTCCACGCGCAGGGCGTCACGCCGTGGCCGCAGGCGATCACCGCGGCGATGGTCGACGTGATGTGTCGCGGGAAGGCGGCGGTCAACGCGATCGCGGCGACTGTCGGCGCGCAGGTCGCCGTCCTCGACGTCGGCGTCGCGGGGCCAACGTCCGCGCACCCGCTCGCGCGCCGGGCGCGGGTGCGCCCAGGCACCGCCGACCTTTCGGTCGAGCCGGCGCTGCGCCGCGACGAGGTCGCGCGGGCGCTGCTCGCCGGCGCCGGGCTCGCCGAGGAGCTTCGTCGGCGCCGGCGTCGACCTGCTCGTCACCGGCGACATGGGCATCGCCAACACCACCGCCTCGGCGTGTCTGGTCGCGGCGTTCACCGGTGCGGACGCCGACGCGGTCACCGGACGCGGCGCGGGCGCTGATGACGTGGTCCTCGCGCGCAAGCGCGACGTCGTCCGCGACGCGCTCGCGCTCCACCAGCCCGACCCCGACGACCCGATCGGCGTACTCGCCGCCGTGGGTGGGCTCGAGCACGCCGCGTTGGTCGGCGTCATCCTTTCGGGCGCGGCGGACGGCGTGCCCGTCGTTCTCGACGGCGTCATCACCAACAGCGCGGCGCTGGCGGCCGTGGCGCTGTGTCCCGCAGCCGCCGGCTACCTCATCGCCGCCCACCGCTCGACCGAGCCGGGGGCGACGGTGGCGCTGGACGCGCTCGGGCTCGCTCCGCTGCTCGACCTCGGCCTGCGGCTGGGGGAGGGGACCGGTGGGTTGTGCGCCACCCCGCTGGTCATCGCCGCGGCGCGGATCCTCGCCGACATGGCCGCGATCGCCGACCTCGCACCGGCGGAGGGCTGAGCCGTCCGCGACGCGCTGCGCTTCCTCACCGTCGTCCCCGCCGGCAGCGACCGGCCACCGACGCCCACGTCGCTGGTGTTCTTCCCAGTCGTCGGCCTGGTCGTCGGTGCCGCGTGGGCGCTGCCAGGGCTGCTGCTCGGCACGCGGTTCCCTTCCGCCGGGGTGCCCGCCGCGGCGGTGCTGCTCGTCGACGCGCTGATCACCGGGGCGCTGCATCTCGACGCACTCGCCGACGTCGCCGACGGCGTCGCGAGCCGCGAGCCGCCCGACGAGGCGGTGGCGATCATGCGCCAGCCGACCATCGGTGCCGTCGGCGCGGCCGTCCTGCTGCTGGTGTGCCTCCTGCGCTACGGGGCGCTGACGTTCTCCGCCGACTTCGGCTTCCGGCTGTTCGCCGCGCCCGTCGCCGGTCGGGCGGCAATGGCGCTGCTGCTGTGGCGGCTGCCCGCGCGCCCCGACGGGTCGCTGGCGCAGGCGTTCGGACGGCCGACGGCTCGCGTCGTCATCGCCGCGATGGTGGTCGCGGTGGTCTGCGCCGTGCCGTCGGGACCGCGCGGCGTCGTCGGGCTCGGCCTCGCGCTGCTCAGCGCCGAGGCGTACGCGCTGTGGTGGCGACGGCGCTTCGGTGGGCTCACCGGCGACGGCGTCGGCGCCGGCGGCCTCATCTGTGAAACCGTGGCGCTGCTCGCGCTGTCGGCCCGCTGACGCTGCTCGACGACCTGCTACCGTGGTCGGTGGCCGCCGTGCTGCCGTGCCGCGCCCGCCGCCCCTTGCGGGCCGCAGGCGCCGGGCTCTCTGCCGGCCCCCCGCATGTCACGACGAAGAAGGACTGCATGGCACGCCGACGTACCGGACGCCCACCCTCGCGACGGATCGCCGACGCGGAGACGCGCGCGAAGCGCGAGGCGCGGGCCGGCTCGACAAAAGAGGCCGCCCTCGAGCTCGAAGGCGTCGTCGACGAAGCGCTGCCCAACACGATGTTCCGCGTCACCCTCGACAACGGCCACTCGGTCCTCGGCCACATCTCCGGCAAGATGCGCAAGCACTACATCCGCATCCTGCCCGGCGACCGGGTGACCGTGGAGCTGTCCCCCTACGACCTGACGCGCGGGCGCATCACCTACCGCTACAAGTAGCGGTCACCTCCACCGCCCGCGGTCTCACCGACCCGGGTCATTACCCGTGGGCTTCGACAGGGGCGGCGCGAACGTCGCTCGCCTTGAAACCGACCTCGGCCAACTCCACGTCCCCGTCGGTCTCGCCGAGACCGACGCGCACCATGACGAACGGTTCGCTGGATGGTCCGAACACGTGCACGACTGTTCCCGCAGCCTCACCGAGTCCCCACGGAACGACGACCCGGTCTCCTGGACGCAACTTGGGCATCCCGGCTACCACGGCCTCGGCACGTTGAACAGGCGGGCGAGGTGTGTCGCCATCACGACATCCATGGTACGTGCCAGCCCGTTGAGGGCGCTTCGCCACCGACGCACCCCCGTCAGGTCGATCTTGTAGCCGGCCGCCATGACCTTGGCGAGCTTCTCGGCGTCGTCGTGGGCGAGGGCGTTCCGCGCCTCATTGAACCACTTCAGATGCTTCCGTCGTGCCGCTGTCCGGGTGTCGTGCTTCTGCATCTCGTCCCAAAGCGCGATGCCGAACCTTCCGAAGTCCGAGGCCAAGGATTCATGGTGAGCGTTGGTCCGATCGAGGTCCCGCCTCGTCTGCAGACCGGCCGAGATGACTCGAGCGAGGGTGGCGTTCCTCGGCTGCACCAACGTGCCGAACGTGATGGCAACTTCGGCATGCAGGTCCTTCGCGAAGCCTTGGAACTGCGCAGCGACGCGAAGGAGCAGTGCACGGTTGAGCTCGTCCGTCGCCCAACGCCGTCCCGCTCCGGGGCCTCCCACGGCAGCGTGAGCCTGGATGAGCTGGTCGAGCAGCATGGACCGCTCGCCTTCCCAGGCGCCCAACGCCGCTGACGGCATCGCTCGATCCTATGGCTGGAGGAACGGCCAGATCACAACAGGCGCATCCGCGTGCCCCGCGAGCCGGGCTCGAAGGTGAGCGCCACCGTCGAGTCGCCGCCCCCTACGATCCCTGCCATGGAACTGGCGGTGGAAGCTGAGGGCCTTGTCAAGCAGTACCGGGGGCGGGGCGGGACGGTCGACGCGGTGCGCGGCGTCGACCTTCGCGTCGGGGTCGGGGAGGTGTTCGGGTTCCTCGGCCCCAACGGCGCCGGCAAGTCCACGACGGTCCGGATGCTGACGACGCTCATGTCCGTCACCTCCGGCACGGCGCGCGTCACGGGCATCGACGTGATGGCCGACCCCGACGCCGCACGGCGGCGCATCGGGGTGGCGCTGCAGGAGGCGGGACTCGACCCTCGGCAGACGGGCCGCGAGCTGCTCGTCCTGCAGGCACGGTTGTTCGGCAGCTCGGCGGCGCAGGCGGCGGCCAGGGCGCAGGACCTGCTCGAGCTGGTCGACCTCGTCGACGCCGCGGACCGGCGGATCAAGGGCTACTCCGGCGGCATGAAGCGTCGCCTCGACCTCGCGTCGGCGCTCGTCCACGAGCCGGAGGTGCTGTTCCTCGACGAGCCGACGACCGGTTTGGACCCCGCGAGCCGGCTCACGGTGTGGGAGGAGATGCGGCGGATCAACGCGCGGGGAACGACGGTGTTCCTCACCACCCAGTACCTCGAGGAGGCGGACCAGCTGTGTGACCGGCTCGCGATCATCGACGGCGGGCTGATCGTGCGGGAGGGGACACCGGCGGAGCTGAAAGCCGAACTGCGCCAGCGCCGAGGGCTGCACGTCGATCCGACGCTCGACGAGGTGTTCCTCGACGCGACCGGTCGCACTCGCGAGCGCCTCGCCGGCGAGGTCCGGGAGGTGTCGGCATGAGCACGGTCCAGCAGGCGAGTCTCCTGGGCGGCCGCGCGCTGCGAGAGGCACTGCGCACCCCCGACTCGTCCATCCCGACGCTGCTCATTCCGCTGTTCTTTCTGGTGGTCAACGTCGGTCAGGCCGGCAAGATCTTCCCCTCCAGCTCGACGTCGTTCCTCGAGGGCCAGAGCTACGCCGCCTTCCAGCTGCCGAGCTCGCTGCTGCTCGCCGCGTCGTTCGGTACGGCGGCGCTGTACCTCGTCGAGGACATCGAGGGCGGCTACTTCGACAAGCTGCGGGCAGCGCCGGTGTCGCGCAGCGCGCTGGTCCTGGGACGCCTGATGGCCGAGGCGGCCAAGAGCGTCGTCATCACGGCGATCCTCGTCGTCCTCGCGCTGCCGTTCGGGATCTCGATCGCGAGCGGACCGCTCGGCTTCTTGCTGCTGCTGGTGCTCACCTCGCTGTGGGGCGTGGTCTTCGCCGGCTTCATGCAGCTCATCGCGCTCAAGACCCGAAGTGCCGCGGCCACCAACTCCGGCGGGCTGGTGTTCTTCCCGCTGCTGTTTCTCACGCCGAACTTCGTGCCGCGCGAGCTGCTGACCCGACCGATGGAACTCGCGGCGACCTTCAACCCGGTCACGTACGTGATGGAGGCGCTGCGCTCACTGATCCTGCGCGACCTGGCGTGGGCTCCGCTGGCCCGGGGGTTCGCCGTCCTGGCGGTGCTCGGCGCGGTCATGCTCGCCCTCAACGTGCGCCTCATCCGCTCCTACGACTGAACGCGAGTCGGTCGGCGCAACGGACGCCGAGGCCCGCCTACCAGACGTCGCCGCCCCGCCAGTCGCACGCCAGGTCACCATCCGGCGTGAGCTGCACGGTGACCGGCAACAGGTGGATCGCGTCCTCTTCGCCCTCCGTGCGCGCGATGCCGTCGGGCGAAAGCACCGAGGCGGTGCCCGTCCACCGCTGCCAACCGCGGGCGGCGTAGAAGTCCGTCGCCGCGTCGCTCGCGCTGAGCGCTCCGAGCTCGTAGGCCCCGCGGATCACCTTTTCCAGCGCCGCCATGACGGCGGAGCCGTGGCCGCGCCGGCGATGGTCTGCGCGTACCGCGACGCCCTCGACGTAGCCGGTGCGCAGCGCCCGCCCCCTGTGCAGCATGCGCCGCATGACGACCGCGCCGTGCCCGATCAGCTCCCCGCCCTCCTGGACCATGGCATGCATGCCGCCGAGGGCGTGCTCGTAGTCGTCGTCGGTCACGCCGCCGTCGAACGCCGCGTCGAGCAGGGCGCGAATCGCGTGCAGGTCATCGAGTCGCAGCGACGCCGTGTGGACCACCCGTACCTCAGTCATGCGCCGATGGATGGGTGTGTTGCCTCGCCCGGCGGCGGAACATCCAGTGTGGCGTCGACGGCGAGGACGATCTTGCCGACGTGGTCGGATGCCTCTAGCGCGGCGTGCGCCTCCGCCGCGCGCTCCAGCGGCAGCACGCGGTCGATCACCGGACGCAGCGAGCCGTCGTCGAAGCCGGGCCACACCTCCGAGCGCAGCCGCTCCATCAAGGGCGCCTTCTCGGCGGCCGTTCGCGCGCGCAAGGTCGAGCCGAGCACCGTCAGGCGCCGGGCGAGCAGCAGGCCCAGGTCGAGTTCGCCCCGCGCGCCGCCCATCAGCCCGATGACGACCAGGCGCCCCTCCACCGCGAGCGCGGCGAGGTTCGCGGCGAGGTACGCCCCGCCGACGACGTCGAGCACCACGTCGGCGCCGCGCCCACCGGTCAGCTCGCGGACCGTCGCCGGGATGTCGGCGTCGCGGTAGACGAAGCCGTCGTCGGCGCCGAACGCGCGGCACGCCGCGACGCGCGACGCGCTGCCGGCGGTCACGAGCACCCGGCATCCGGCGCGTCTCGCGAGCTGGGTCGCCGCCGTGCCGACGCCGCTCGCGCCGCCGTGGACCAGCACCGTCTCGCCGGCGCGCAGACGTCCGCGCAGGAACAGGTTGTCGTACGCGGTCGCGAACACCTCGGCGATCGCCGCGGCCTCGAGCAGCGACAGCGACGCGGGCACCGGCAGGGCGACCTCGGCCGGCACGGTGACCGCCTCGGCGTAGCCGCCGCCCGGCAGCACGGCGCAGACACGGTCGCCGACCGCCCAACCGCTCACGCCGTCGCCGAGTGCAGCAACCGTGCCCGCCATCTCCAATCCCAGCACGTCGGTGACGCCGCGCGGCGGCGCGTACAGCCCGCGTCGTTGCAGCACGTCGGCGCGGTTCACCGCCGTCGCCGCGACCCGCACGAGCAGCTCGCCGGCGCCGGGGCGCGGCTCGTTCCGCTCGACCAGCGTGAGTGTCTCCGGGCCGCCCGGTTCGGGTGACACGACCGCTCGCATGCCGCTCTCCCTTCGTCGCGATCAGCGTAGGCAACGGCGTCGAACGCACACCGCGCCGGCGGCGGGCGCACCGGCTGCTGGTAGCCTGGCGGCTCCACCCGAATCTTCGACCCTGCGGTCGCTGCCCATCGTCGGCGCGCCGCGAGAGGAGCGCAGTGTCCGCCGTCACCCCAGGCAGCATCGTCACCGGCAAGGTCGTCCGTCTCCACGACTTCGGCGCGTTCGTCGAGGTCGCCCCGGACGTCACCGGGCTGGTGCACATCTCGGAAGTGCACAAGGACTTCGTCGACAACATCCACGCCTACCTGACCGAGGGCCAGGACGTCACGGTCAAGGTCGTCGCGATCAAGGACGACGGGCGCGTCGACCTGTCGATCAAGCGCGCGGACCCCTCCTGGGAGGAGGAGGCCCAGCGTCGGCAGAGCACCAAGCCGGACAAGGAGTTCAACTCCCGGCTGCGCAAGTTCATGCACCAGTCCGACATGATCCAGGGCGAGGTTCGGCGCCGGAAGCGCTCGCACCAGTAGTCGGCTTCGGGCGACGTACCGTCGCCGGCCATGCCTGACTGGGCGATCTGCTCCGAGGGGCTGACCCGTCGCTTCGGCGGCGTGGCCGCCGTTGACGGCATCGATCTGCGAGTGCCGCGGGGCAGTGTGTTCGGGTTCCTCGGGCCCAACGGCGCGGGCAAGACGACGACGATCCGCCTGCTGCTTGGCCTGCTCGCGCCGAGCGCCGGGCGGATCACCGTGCTCGGGCGCGACCCGATCGTCGACGGTGCGCACGTGCGCCGGCGCACCGGCGTCGTGCTCGAACACCACGGCCTCTACGAGGGCCTGTCGGTGCGGGCGAGCCTGGTCTTCGCCGCGCGTGCCTACGGCCTGGAGCGCGTTGACGCCGCCGCCCGCGTCGAACAGGTCGCCGAACGCCTCGGGCTCGCCGAACGTCTGCACGCCCGCCCGCAGACGTTGTCGCGCGGCCTGCGCCAGCGCCTGGCCATCGCGCGGGCGCTCGTTAGCCGGCCCGAGCTGCTCGTTCTCGACGAGCCGACGAACGGACTCGACGCCGAGTCCGCCGCCGCCTTGCGGGTCGAGCTGGCCGAGCTGGTCGCCGCGGGCGCCACGGTGTTTCTCACCACCCACCTGCTCGCCGAGGCCGAGCGGCTGTGCGACGTCGTCGCCGTCGTCAAGGCCGGTCGCGTCGTCGCGACGGGGGCGCCGTCGGCGTTGCGCCGCGGGACCACCGTTGCCTGTGTGCGCGTCGAAGGCGCCGGCATCGCGGCGGTGGCGGGGCGGGCGCTGCCCGGCCGCGGCTGGCGCGCCGAGGGGGTCGACGCCGTCGTCGCCGACGTCGACGGCCTGGCCGCCGAGCCCGCCGTCGTCGCCGCGCTCGTCGTCGCCGGCGCGGCGGTGCACCGCGTCGAGCCGGTCGGCCAGACGCTGGAGGCGGCGTTTCTCGCGCTGGTCGGCGACGGCGCCGCGCCGGCGGCAGTCCCCGCCGACTCCGCGGCCGAACCGGCCGCGACCGCCGCCCCCGCCCCGCCCGCCGCCGCGGCGCTGCCGTGACCGCGGCGCCCAACGAGACGGCTGCCACCCGCAACGAGAAGGCTGCCACCCCGGACTGGCGCCTGGTCGCCGGCAAGGAGTTGGGCGACCTTCTCGGGCGCGTGGGTCGCAAGCCGCTGACCCGCACGCTCGGCGTCGTGGTGGTCTTCGGGCTGCTCGTGCCGCTGCGCTTCCGCGGCGCCGCGAACCTTCCGGCCTTCTTCGCGGTGTTCATGGCGTTCCTGCCGGCGCGGCTCGTCGCGATTGACGCGCTGGCCGGCGAGCGCGAGCGCGGCACGCTCGAGTCGCTGCTCGCCTCGCCGTTGTCCGACCGGGGGATCGCCGTCGGCAAGGTCGCCGCCGCCACGCTGTACGGGGCGGTTCGGGGTTGGCTGTTCCTCGCCGTGTGGGTGCTCGCCGCCGCGCTGCTGCGCGCGACCGGCGTCGTCGCCGACGCCCCGATGCCGTCCCTCGGCGTCGTCGCGGCGGTGGCCGCCGCCGCCGCGCTGGTGGCCTAC
The DNA here is from genome assembly GCA_030446745.1 of Egibacteraceae bacterium. Taxonomy (GTDB): domain Bacteria; phylum Actinomycetota; class Nitriliruptoria; order Euzebyales; family Egibacteraceae; genus JAUJMS01. The sequence goes on from JAUJMS010000003.1 coordinate 149,722, forward strand.
GCCGCGGCCGTGTTCGGGGTGTGGCAGTCGGCGCGGGCGCCGTCGGTGCGCGCCATCGTCGAAAGCGGCGGGCTGCTGCGCCTGGTCGTCGTCGTCACCGTCTTTTTCGTCGGGCCGTGGCTGCTCGGGCTACTGTCGCCAGATGGCGCCGCCCCGCGCTTCGGCCTGCCGGGATCGGGCGGCGGTGTGTCCGCGGACGTGCTGCGCGCCGCCGTCGCCGCACGGCCGCAGGCCGCGGCAGCCGTGGCTGCGCTCGCCGTCATCGCTGGCGTCGTCGCACTGTGGCGGCTGAACGTCGCGACGCTGCGACGCTGCCGCCGCGAGCAGCTCGCTCTCGTCGACGTCGACGCCGGGGGCACGTGACGGCCGACGCCGGCGGGGTTTGGCGCCGGCGTCGCCGGCCGAGAAACGCTTCATGACCGCGGAGTGCACCCCGTGACCGACGTCCAGGCCGTCATCCTCGCCGGCGGCAAGGGGACGCGGCTGCGTCCAGTCACCGCAGACCTTCCCAAGCCGCTGATCCCGATCGCCAACCGGCCGCTGATCTCCCACCAGCTGCGCCACCTCGCCGCGAGCGGCGTGCGCGACGTGACGCTCGCGCTGGGCTACAACGCCGACCGCTTCGCCGGCGTCGAGCACGACGCGGCGGATCTCGGGCTCGACGTCCGCATCGTCGTCGAACCGCAACCGCTGGGCACCGGCGGGGCGCTGCGGTGGTGCGTCGACCAGGGCGCGTTCGACGAACGGCCGCTGCTGTGGATGAACGGCGACGTCGTCGCGACGCCCAGCGTCGCGGCGCTGTCGGCGTTCCACCGCGAGCGCGACGCCGCGGTCACGCTGTGGCTCACCTCGGTGCGCAACGTCAGCGAGTTCGGCGTGCTGGAGCTGGCCGCCGACGGCCACGTTCAGCACTTCCTGGAGAAGCCGGCGCCGGAGGAGACCGACAGCCATCTCGTCAACGCCGGCATCGTCATGCTCGACCCGCGGGTCCTCGACCGGGTCCCGCCGGAGACGATGTTCTCGTTCGAGCAGAGCCTGCTGCCCAAGATGGTCGGCGACCGCGAGAAGGTCTACGGCCTGTTCGACGGCGGCTACTGGCTCGACACCGGGCGCCCCCGCCACTACCTCGACGCCAACCGCCACGTCCTCGAGGGGCGCGTCGACTGGTGGCCGGAGGGAACGCTGGCCGCCGACGGGCTGTGGGAGGGCGAGGGCGTGACGCGCGACGCGGTCGGGGTGATCCAGCCCGCCGTGCTCGGTGACGGAGTGACCATCGAGGACGGCGCGCAGCTGTTCGGCCGCGTCGTGCTGGGGCGCGGCACGGTCGTGCGCTCGGGGGCGCAGCTCGAGGACTGCGTCGTGTTCGACGGCGTCGAGATCGGCCACGACACCGAGGTGTTCAACTCGATCGTGTGCGCGGATGCGCGCGTCGGCGACGGCGCGACGCTGGACGGCGCGATCGTCGGGGCGCGCGCGTCGGTGGGCCGGCGCAACGAGCTGCGCCGCACGCGGCTGTGGAGCGACGTGACCCTCGGCGACGGCGTCCTCGTCGTCGACCGCTGACGGGCGCACCGCTAAAGGCGCTGCGCGACCTGCCGATGCCCTCTGCGAGAAGCGGAGGTGAGCATGCGGGTCCTCGTGGTCGACGATGACGTCGACATCCAGACCATGGTGCGCATGGCGTTGGAGGACTGTGACGTGCTCGTCGCCGCCGACGGCCTGGCGGCGCTCGCCGTCTTGCGCCAGACGCCGGTCGACGCCGTCCTGCTCGACGTCATGATGCCGGCGATGGACGGGTTCGCCGTCCTGCGTCGCATCCGCGGCGGCGAGAACGGCGCCGACGTGCCGGTGGTCATGCTCACCGCCAAGGCGGGCGAACGCGACCACGTCACGGCCTACCGCGACGGTGCCGACGCCTACCTCACAAAGCCGTTCGGCCTCGACGAGCTGGAAGCCGCCCTCGCGGAGGTCACCTCACGATCGAGGCGCGATCGCACCGCCGCGCGGGCGGAGGAGCTCGAGCGGGCGGAGCTCCTCGCCCGGATCGAGCACACCTTCGGCGTGTGACGCCCCCGCCCACCCGCGGCGGATTTCTCAACAAGTGCTATACCTAATTGGGTGACGCTCGACCTCGATCCCGCGGTGCCCGGCCTCGTCGACCTGCTCGGCGACACCCGCGCGCGCGTCGTCGAGTGCCTGCGCACCGCCTCGGCGTCGGTGGCGGCGCTGGCGCGCGAGTTGCAGCTGTCCGAGGTCGCGATCCGCCGCCACCTGCAGGTGCTCGAGCGCGACGGGCTGGTGTCCGCGGCGACGGTCCGCCGGCGCGGTCCGGGCCGCCCCAGCGCCGAGTACACCCTGACCGCCAAGGCGCGGCGCCTGTTCCCGGACAACTCGGCCGCGCTCGCCAACGAACTCCTGGCGTTCCTAGAGGCCGAGCACGGCCGCGGCGAGCTGCGGCGCTTCCTGCGCTGGCGCGCCGAGCGGCAGTCGGCCCGCTACGCCGCCGCGCTCGACGGCGCCGACACCGTCGAGCAGCGCACCGAGGCGCTGGCACGCGTGCTGTCCGAGGACGGCTTCGCCTCGACCGTCGCCACGGCGACGGCTCCGGACGGCGCGACGGTGCTCACGCTGACCCAAGGCCACTGCGCGATCAAGGCGGTGGCGGAAGCCCACCCCGAGGTGTGCGCCTACGAGGCGTCGCTGTTCAAGCAGCTGCTCGGCGGCCGGCTGTCACGCCGCGAGACCATCGCCGGCGGCGCGAGCGCCTGCGTGTGCCACATCACCCCCGCCGACCCCGTTTCCCGCTGACCCCCCGGAGCAGGAGCCACCATGGCCACGCGCGCTGAAGACCTGAAGCTCGGTACCTACAAGTACGGCTGGCACGACGAGTCCAAGCCGGTGTTCGAGCCGAAGCGGGGCCTGTCCAGCGACGTCGTCGAGGAGATCTCGGCGCTCAAGAGCGAGCCGAAGTGGATGCGCGACCTGCGCCTCAAGGCGTTCCGCCAGTTCCAGGCGCGCCCCATGCCGGCCTGGGGCTCTGACCTGTCGGGGATCGACTTCGACGAGATCTTCTACTTCGTGCGCTCGACCGAGAAGCAGGCGAACACCTGGGAGGACCTGCCCGAGGAGATCCGCAACACCTACGACCGGCTCGGCATCCCCGAGGCCGAGAAGCAGCGCCTCGTGGCCGGCGTCGCGGCGCAGTACGAGTCGGAGGTCGTGTACCACAAGATCCGTGACGACCTCGAGGCGCAGGGTGTGATCTTCATGGACACCGACACCGCCCTGCGCGAGCACGAGGACCTGTTCCGCGAGCACTTCACCAAGGTCATCCCGTCCAACGACAACAAGCTCGCCGCGCTCAACACCGCGGTGTGGTCGGGCGGGTCGTTCATCTGGGTGCCAGAGGGGGTGAAGGTCGACGTCCCGCTGCAGGCCTACTTCCGCATCAACAAGGAGAACATGGGCCAGTTCGAGCGGACGCTGATCATCGCGGAACCCGGCTCGTACCTGCACTACGTGGAGGGCTGCACCGCGCCGATCTACAGCTCGGACTCGTTGCACTCGGCGGTCGTCGAGATTATCTGCAAGCCGGGGTCGCGGGTGCGCTACACGACGATCCAGAACTGGTCGAACAACGTCTACAACCTTGTGACCAAGCGCGCGGCGGCCTACGAGGACGCCACCATGGAGTGGATCGACGGCAACATCGGGTCGAAGGTGACGATGAAGTACCCGGCGGTGCACCTGATGGGGCGCGGCGCCCGCGGCGAGGTCCTGTCGGTCGCCTTCGCCGGCGACGGCCAGCACCAGGACGCCGGCGCGAAGATGGTCCACCACGCCCCCGACACGTCGAGCCAGATCGTGTCCAAGTCGGTGTCGCAGGGCCGCGGGCGCACGAGCTACCGCGGCCTGGTCGACGTCACCGAGGGTGCCAACCGCGTGAAGTCGAGTGTCGTGTGCGACGCGTTGCTGCTCGACGAGACCGCGCGCAGCGACACCTACCCGTACATGAACATCGCCGAGGAGGACGCCCAGATCGCCCACGAGGCGTCGGTGTCCAAGATCGGCGAGGAGCAGCTGTTCTACCTCCAGTCCCGCGGCGTGGCGGAGTCCGAGGCGCAGGCGATGATCGTGCGCGGCTTCATCGAGCCGATCTCCAAGGAGCTGCCGATGGAGTACTCCGTCGAGCTCAACCGCCTGATCAGCCTGAATATGGAGGGCTCGGTCGGCTGATGGCGATGACCCCCCACGGCCTGACCGAGGCTGACGTCGTCGCGATCTCGGCGGCCTACGACGAGCCGGAGTGGCTGCGCGACCGTCGCCAGGAGGCGTTCAAGGCCTTCGCCGACCTCGACTGGCCGACCAACCGCGACGAGGAGTGGCGCTACACCGAGCCGCGCCGCTTCGACTTCGGCCGGGCGATCGTCACGGCAGCCGGGACGGCGCCGCCGCGTGGTCGCGGCGTCGTCGCGACGCTCGGCGACGACCTCGACGGAATGGTCCGCATCGTCGACGGCGGGGTGGCTGCCGCCACCGTCTGCGCCGAGGCGGCGGCGCGTGGCGTCGTCGTCACCGACCTCGCCACCGCCGCCCGCGACCACGCCGAGCTCGTCCGCCGGTCGCTCGGCGAGGTGGTGCCGCCGGCGACCAAGCTCGACGCGCTGAGTCTCGCCGCGTTCACCGGCGGCGCCTTCGTCTATGTCCCGGCTGAGGTCGAGCTGCGCCATCCGATCGCGGTGACCGTCACCGCCGCTGGCGACGGTGCCGTGCTGCCGCGCGTCCTCGTCGTCGTCGAGCGCGCCGCGAAGGCGACGGTGTTCGTCGACCACGCCGGCGACGCCACGGCGACCGTCGTCGAGGCGGTCGAAGTCGTGGTCGGCGAGGGGGCGCAGGTCTCGGTCGTGTCGGTGCAGGACTGGGGCGACGGCGTCGACCACGTCGGCAGCCACACCGGTCTCGTCGGCGCCAACGCCGACTACCGGTCACTGGAGGCGACGCTGGGCGGGCGCACCGTCTACCTGCGTCCCGACGTGCGCCTGGACTTCCCGGGCGGCAACGCGGAGCTGCTCGGCGTCTACTTCTGCGACGACGGGCAGCAGGTCGAGCACCGCTCGCTGATCCACCACAACGCCTCCCACACCAGCTCCGACCTCGTCTACAAGGGCGTGCTGCAGGGCGACACGCGGGCGTCGTGGTTCGGCAACATCCGCATCGAGGAGCACGCCCGCGCGACCGCGTCGGACCAGACCAACCGCAACCTGATCCTGACGGACCTGGCGAAGGCGGACTCCGTCCCGTTCCTCGAGATCTTCAACTCCGACGTCGTGCGCTGCGGGCACCACTCCTCGGTCGGCCAGGTCGACGAGCTGCAGCTGTTCTACCTGGAGTCGCGCGGCATCCCGCGGCAGGAGGCGGCGCGGCTGCTGGTGTTCGGCTTCTTCGCCGAGGTCACCGACCGCATCGCCGTGCCGGCGGTCACCGACGTCGTGCTCGCCGAGGTCGAGCGCGAGATCCGCTCCGGTCCGACGACGCTGATGAACCAGCGCCGGCGGTGATGGCCTTCGAGCGCGTCGCGACCCTCGACGACCTCGCCGTCGGGACGGCGCTTGCCGTCGAGGTCGCCGGCGAGCCGGTGTGCCTCGTGCGCGTCGACGCCGACACCGTCAAGGCGATCCACGACACCTGCAGCCACCAGCGCTACTCGCTGGCCGAGGGCTGGGTCGAGGACAACACCGTCGAGTGCGCGCTGCACGGGTCGAGCTTCGACCTCGACAGCGGGGCGCCGCAGTCGCTGCCCGCCGTGAAACCGGTGCCGGTCTACGCCTGCCGCGTCGACGCCGGCGCGGTTTGGGTCGACGGCGCCCGCCAGCTCAACGACGCCGCCGTGCCGCGGCACTGACCAGGACAGAAAGCGAGTCCCACCCCATGCCAGCAACGTTCGAGATCAGCGGCCTGACCGTCGAGGTCCAGGGCAAACAGATCCTCAACGGCCTGGACCTGCGCGTCACGCAAGGCGAGACCCACGCCCTCATGGGCCCCAACGGGTCGGGCAAGTCGACCCTGGCCTACGCGACGATGGGCCACCCGGCCTACGACGTGACCGGCGGGCGGATCGTGCTCGACGGTGTCGACGTCACCGAGCTGTCGCCCGAGGACCGCGCGAAGGCTGGCCTGTTTCTCGCGATGCAGTACCCGACCGAGATTCCCGGCGTAAGCCTGACGAACTTCTTGCGCACCGCGATGAACGCGACCCGCGACAGCGACGTCCCGGTGCGCCAGTTCATGAGCCGCCTGCGCGAGGAGATGAAGGCGCTCGACATGGACGAGCGGTTCCTGCAGCGCAATGTCAACGAGGGGTTCTCCGGGGGGGAGAAGAAGCGCTTCGAGATCCTGCAGATGGCGCTGCTCGAGCCGCGCATCGCGATTCTCGACGAGACCGACTCGGGCCTGGACGTCGACGCGCTGCGGGTCGTGTCCGAAGGGGTCAACCGCCTGCGCGGCCCCGACCTCGGCGTGCTCATCATCACCCACTACACGCGCATCTTGCGCTACGTCATCCCCGACCACGTCCATGTGATGTTCGACGGGCGCATCGTGCAGTCCGGCGGTCCCGAGCTCGCCGAGGAGCTCGAGGCCAAGGGCTACGAGCACCTGCGCACCACGGTGGGCTGACGCCGTGTTCGACGCGACCACGATCCGCAAGGACTTCCCGGTCCTGCAGCGCCAGGTCCACGGGCGGCCGCTCGTGTACCTGGACTCGGCCGCGACCTCGCAGAAGCCGCAGGCGGTGCTCGACGCGATCACCCGCTTCTACGAGGAGCGCAACGCCAACGTCCACCGCGGCGTCCACGCGCTCGCGGAGGAGGCCACCGAGGCGTACGAGTCCGCGCGCACGCGGGTCGCGCGCTTCGTCGGGGCCGACCCGCGCGGGGTCGTGTTCACCCGCAACGCCACCGAGGCGTTCAACATCGTCGCCTACTCGTGGGCACGCACCCGCCTCGGCCCCGGCGACATCGTGCTGTCGACGCAGATGGAGCACCACGCGAACATCGTCCCGTGGCAGCTGGTGCAGCCCGAGGCCGGGTTCGAGCTGCGCTACGTCCCCGTGACGCCCGACGGGCGGCTGGACATCGACGGCCTCGAGCGCATCCTGGCGACCGGCCGCGTGAAGCTGTTCACCTGCACGGCGATGTCCAACGTCGTCGGGACGATCAACCCCGTCGCCGACCTCGCCGGGCGCGTCCGGGCCGCCAACCGCGACTGCGTCGTCGTCGTCGACGGCGCGCAAAGCGTCCCGCACCTGCCGACCGACGTGCTCGCGCTCGGTGCCGACTTTCTGTGCTTCTCCGGCCACAAGATGCTCGGCCCGACCGGCATCGGCGCCCTCGTCGGCAAGCCGGAGCTGCTCGACGCGATGCCGCCGTTCCTCGGCGGCGGCGAGATGATCAGCAACGTCACGCTCGAGGGCACGACCTTCAACGAGATCCCCTACAAGTTCGAGGCCGGGACGCCCGCGATCGCCGAGGCGGTCGGCCTCGGCGCGGCGGTCGACTACCTCGACGCGCTCGGCATGGACGCCGTGCGCGCGCACGAGGTCGCGCTGCTCGAGGTCGCGCTCCCTGCGCTCTTGGCGATCGACGGTGTCACCGTCCACGGCCCGCGCGACCCGCACGAGCGGGGCGCAGCGGTGAGTTTCAGCGTCGCCGGGCTGCATCCGCACGACATCGGCACCATCATGGACCGCGAGGGCGTCGCCGTGCGCGCCGGCCACCACTGCGCCAAGCCGCTGGTGCGCCTGCTCGGGTCCGCGGCGACCACCCGCGCGTCGTTCTACGTCTACAACACCGTCGACGAGGTCGCCGCCCTGGTCGACGCGATCGAGGTGACGAAGCGCTTCTTCAACGGCTAGGTCACGCCCCACCCGTGGCGCACATCGAGGAGCCGCCGACGATGTCATTGGACGACCTGTACCAGGAGATCATCCTCGACCACTACCGCAGCCCGCGGAACCGGTCGGCAGACCTCGACCCCCACGACGTCCACGTCCACCACTCCAACCCGCTGTGCGGCGACGAGCTGGACGTCCGCCTGCGTGTGGACCGCAGCGACCCGACGGCGCCGACGGTCGACGCCCTCGCCTTCGACGGCGACGGCTGCGCGATCTCGATGGCGAGCGCGTCGGCGATGAGCGAGGCCGTCGTGGGGCGCAAACTGTCCGACGCCGAGGACCTCACCGAGGCGTTCCGCCTGATGATGCACGGCGAGGGCGTCAAGCGTGAGGACGACCTGCTCGACGGCGTTGCGTTCCAGGGCATCGCGAAGTTCCCCGTGCGGGTCAAGTGCGCGCTGCTCGGCTGGATGGCGTTCAAGGACGCCGTGACCACCTACGCGGCGGGCCGCGACGAGCACCGGGTGACCAATGACTGACCCCATGGCCGGCTGGCCGACCGACGACACCGCCGCCCCGGCGGCGACGTTGACCGACGTCGCCGTCGAGGCCGACGGCATGCCCGCCGAACGCGACCTGCGCACCGCGCTGACCGCGGTGATGGACCCCGAGATCGGCATCAACATCGTCGACCTCGGGCTGGTCTACGGCATCGACAAGGCCGACGGCAAGGTCACGGTCACCATGACGCTGACGTCGATGGGCTGCCCGCTCACCGAGCTGATCCACCAGCAGTGCACGCTCGTACTCACGCGCCTGCCGGGGGTCGAGGAGGTCGACGTCGACTTCACGTTCACGCCGCCGTGGAGCACCGACATGATCTCCGACGAGGCCCGCGACGAGCTGCGCGCGATGGGCTTCTCGGTCTGACGCTCCGGTATGGGAAGGCGAACGCGCGCGCTAGCGTTGGAGGGACCATGGAGCCGCTGATTGCCACCCCCGCGCCCCTGACCAACGACGAGATCCGCCGCTACAGCCGCCATCTCATCATGCCGAACGTCGGCGTCGACGGGCAGGGCAGGCTCAAGGCGGCGAAGGTGCTGCTCGTCGGCACCGGCGGGCTCGGCTCGCCGCTGGCGATGTACCTCGCGGCCGCCGGGGTCGGCACCATCGGGCTGGTCGACTTCGACGTCGTCGACGAGTCCAACCTGCACCGCCAGGTGATCCACGGCACCTCCGACGTCGGCAAGCGCAAGGTTGTGTCGGCAGCGGAGACGATCGCCGACATCAACCCGTTCGTGCAGGTGGAGATCCACGAGACCGCGCTGCGCAGCGACAACGCGCTCGACATCATCCGCCCGTACGACCTCGTCATCGACGGGACGGACAACTTCCCCACGCGCTACCTCGTCAACGACGCCTGCGTGCTGCTCGGCAAGCCGAACGTCTACGGGTCGATCTTCCGCTTCGACGGCCAGCTTGCCGTCTTCTACGCCGCCGAGGGGCCGTGCTACCGCTGCATGTTCCCGGAACCGCCGCCGCCGGGCATGGTGCCGTCGTGCGCCGAGGGCGGGGTGTTCGGCGTCATCTGCGCCACGATCGGCGCCGGCCAGGCCACCGAGGGCATCAAGCTGCTGACCGGCATCGGCGAGCCGCTGATCGGGCGGATGCAGATCTACGACGCGCTCGAGGCGCGCTGGCAGACGATCAAGGTCAACAAGGACCCCGAGTGCCCGGTGTGCGGAAAGAACCCGACGGTCACCGAGCTGATCGACTACGAGCAGTTCTGCGGCGTCCCCGCCAACGACCACGAGACGTCGCTGGCCGACAGCGGCGTCGAGATCGCCCCGGCCGAGTTCGAGCGCATCCGTGGCGACGTGCGCGTGATCGACGTGCGTGACCCCCACGAGTGGGAGATCAGCCGCATCCCCGGCGCGGAGCTCATCCCGCTCGGCGAGCTGCCCAAGCGCATGCACGAGCTGGACAGCGCCGAAGAGATCGTCGTGCACTGCAAGTCGGGCATGCGCTCGATGCAGGCGCTCGAACAGCTGCAGGGCGCGGGCTTCCGCAAGGTCCGCTCGCTGCAAGGCGGGATCAACGCCTACGCCCGCGAGATCGACGACGCCATCCCCACGTACTGAGGACCTCGTCATGGCGGTGCAACCCCTCGGCCTGCACCACGTCACCGCGATCGCCGACGACCCGCAGCGCAACGTGGACTTCTACCTGACGGTGCTCGGGCTGCGGCTGGTCAAGCAGACGGTGAACTTCGACGACCGCAGCGCCTACCACCTGTACTACGGCGACAACGTCGGCAGCCCCGGCACGATCCTGACCTTCTTCTCGTGGCCGGGGGCGCCGCGCGGCCGGCGCGGGACCGGCCAGACCAGCACGACGAGCTTCTCGGTCCCGGAGGGGTCGCTCGGGTACTGGAAGGACCGCCTCGCCAAAGGCGTCGAGGTCGACAGCGCGCTGACGCGCTTGGAAGAGGACGTGCTGTCCTTCGCCGACCCCGACGGTCTGCACATCGAGCTGGTGGCGCACGCCGGCGCCGACGAGCGCCCCCGTGGGAGCGCGGCCCGATCCCGGGGAGCACGCGATCCGCGGGCTGTACGCCGTGACCCTGTCCGAGGAGGGCTACGAGGGAACCGCGTCGCTGTTGACCGACACGCTCGGCTTCCGGCACGTCGACGAGGAGGGCAACCGGTTCCGCTTCGACACCGGCGAGGGGGGTGCCGGCGCGCGCGTCGACGTGCTGTCGGAACCGAACGCGCTGCGGGGCGCGGTCGCGGTCGGTCCACCACCGTCCACCACGTGGCGCGCCTGGCGCGCCCCGACGAGGCGTCGGAGGCGGCGTGCTGTTCGAGATCGCCACCGACGAGCCCGGCTTCACCGTTGACGAGCCCGCCGACCGCCTCGGCACGAGCCTGCAGCTGCCGCCGTGGATGGCCGACGAGCGCGAGGCCATCGAGCGCAACCTCCCGCCCCTGCACGTCCCGACCGCCGACGCCTGACGTCGCCGTGGCGGTGCGATCGACCGGGGCGACGCTTGGCACAGCCTCGAGCCACTTGACGCTCCACAGCCATACCAGCGCGTTCACCGTGGCGGCATTGCTGCTGTCGTTCAGCGCGGCGGCTTGCGTCGTCTGCGGCGAGGCGTTTGTCTTCGATACCGGCCCCGCGATCCGGTCTGCGGACGCGTTCCTTTCGGCGGGCAGAGGGCGACGAATCGAGCGCCTACCGTCTGCCACCCAACCGTCGCGCGACGCCGCGAGCTACGAGGTGTTCCTGCGCGAGCAGCAAGAGGCTCGCTCACGTGGCCGCGGGATCGCTGCGTACACGATCCAGTCGGGCGCAGCGGTTCCCAAGCGGCCCTCGACGGGCTTGGTAGCGCATTCTGTCGTCGTACCGGTCGAGTTGGTCTTCACCGATCGCAGCATGCATAGCCTGAACTTGGAGATGCTTCGCGAGCAGGACGGTGAGTGGCGGGTACACCTTCCGGAGCCCCCGTCGTAGCTCTGCCGTGCGCGCACATCGGCAGAAACGTGGACTCTCCGTCGCCTGCACGATCGCCCTGAGAGCGGCCGTCTCACTGCTTGTTCGGCCGCTTGATCTTCCACAGCATGGCACTTGCCACGGCAGTCCGGTCAGCGTCGCCGGGCGCGCAAGAAGGTCGAAAGCCCAAGGCCGTACGAGATATGGCCGCCCCGCCAATGACGCCGACGGTGTAGGCAGAGCCGGCGACGGTGTCGTATCCCCGTCGGGCAGCGCCACGCCGGCGCGTGCGTGGTGGCTCGTTGGGGCGTAGCGCCCCCGAAACGCCAATGGTTCGAGCGTCACCCGTCGGGGGCGGCGGCGCGACGCCCGGCGGCTGCCGCCGCGCAGCGCGGGGTCGGTCTCGTCCTCGAAGTCGCCGATGAGCTTTTCGAGCAGGTCCTCTGCGAAGGAGACCGCCGGGCGCTGGCGGCCACGATTTCGACGGCACGCATAGTTAGCGTTAGGAGCGCCACCTATCGTTGTCACCCATCAACACGTGCGTCACTCGAAGGCCCTTGGCGACCGCCCCGTGGCTCAGCCGGTCCGCAGGGCCAGGTCGACGACGCGGGGGCCGTCCATGCGCACGACCTCCAGTGAGCCGCCGTCGACGGGGACGCGGTCGCCCTCGGTGGGGACGCGGCCGAGCGACGCCAGGACGTAGCCGGCGACGGTTTCGTAGTCGCCGTCGGGCAGCGCCACGCCGGCGCGTGCGTGGAGCTCGTCGGGGCGTAGCGCCCCGGGAACGAGCAGCGTCCCGTCGGGGCGGCGGCGCAACGCCCGGCGGCTGCCGCCGCGCAGCGCGGGGTCGGTCTCGTCCTCGAAGTCGCCGATGAGCTCTTCGAGCAGGTCTTCCAGGGCGACCAGCCCGCTGACCGAGCCGTACTCGTCGACGACGATCGCGACGTGGGCGCGGTGCTTGCGCATGTCGAGCATGAGGTCTTCGATCGGCCGGGACTCGACCGTGACGAACGCCGGCCGGGCCAGCGTCGCCGCTGTCGTGCGGGCGCGCTGCGACGGCTCGAGGCGCAGCACGTCCTTGACGTGCAGGACGCCGCGGACGTGATCGAGGTCGCCTTCGTAGACCGGCAGGCGTGAGCGCCCCGTCGTGCTCGCGACGCGCTCGATTTCGTCGACGGTCGCGTCCGCCGCGACCGCGACGACGTCGCGCCGCGGGACCATCGCGGCCTCGGCGTCAAGGCCGGACAGGTCCAGCGCCCGCGACAGCAGGCCGTGCTGCTCCGCGCCGAGCGTGCCCGAGCGGGCGGACTCCTCGACGAGCAGCAGCAGGTCCGCCGGGGCGTGCGCGGTGGCGAGCTCCTCCTGCGGCTCGACACCGCAGAGGCGGACGACCCCGTTCGCCATCGCGTTCAGCGCGCGGATCGCGGGGCGGACCAGCAGGGCAAAGGCGCGGAAGGGTCGCGCGAGCGCCAGGGCGGAGCGCTCCGGGTTCGCGATCGCCCACGACTTGGGCGCCATCTCGCCGACGACCATGTGCAGGAACACGACGATTGACAGCGCCACGGTGAACGCGATCGCGTGGCGCAATGCGGACGGGATGCCGACGCCTTCGAACACCACCTCCAGGCCGGCGGCGAGCGCGGGCTCCGCGACGGCGCCGAGGCCCAGCGACGCCATGGTGATTCCCAGCTGCGCCCCGGCGAGCATCAGCGACAGCTCGCGGATGCCCGCCAGCGCCTGCGTCGCGCGGCCGTCCCCTTCGGCGGCGAGCTGCTCGATGCGGCTGCGTCGCGACGCCAGCAGCGCGAACTCGGCCGCCACGAAGAACGCGTTCGCGCCGAGCAGCACGACCGCGGCGAGCAGCGCCCCCGCGCTCATGGCGCCGCCGGGTCGGTCGGCGCGGCCGCCGGTTGCTGGGGCGTCACGACGAGGCGGACACGGTCGACAGCCAGGCCGCTCATCGCCTCGACGTGCAGCGTCGCCCCTGGCACGGCGACGCTGTCGCCGGTCTGCGGCACCCGGCCGAGCAGCGCCATCACGAGGCCGCCGACGGTGTCGTAGTCGCCTTCCGGCAGCGCGACGTCCGTGTCGCGGACCGTCTCGTCGACGCGCCACGACCCGGGCAGTCGGAACGTCCCGGCGGCCAGCCGCTGCACCCCCGGCTCAGCCGGGTCGTACTCGTCTTGGATGTTGCCGACGAGCTCCTCGACGATGTCCTCGAGCGTGACGATGCCGGCCGTGCCGCCGTACTCGTCGACGACGATGGCGAGCTGGCTGCGGGCGTCGCGTAGCTCGCCGAGCAGCGGACCGAGCAGCGCCGACTCCGGCACGGCGAGCACGGGCTTGAGCAGCGATCGCACCGGCGTGCGGTCACGCGCGTCGACCGGCACGGCGAGCACGTCCTTCGCCTGCACGACGCCGGCGATGTCGTCGAGCCCGTCGTCTCCGACGGCGGGGAAGCGCGAGTGGCCGGTCTCGATGGCGAGGCGACGCAGGTCGGCGCAGGTGGCGTCGGCGGGCAGCGACGCGACCTGAGGTCGCGGCACCATCGCGTCGGCGGCGCGCAGTTCGCGGAACTCCAGCGCCCGGCGCAGCAGGGCGGCGGTGCCCTCGTTCAGGGAGCCCTCGCGGCTGGACTCGGAGATGATCAGCTCGAGCTCCTCGGCGGAGACGCCGGCTTTCAGCTCGTCGACCGGCTCGATCCCGACGCTGCGGACGAGTCGGTTCGCAGCGCGGTCGAACACGCTGATCACCGGCCCGGCGACGCGGTTGTACAGGTGTGTGCCGCGCGCGAGGAGGAGCGCGAAGCGTTCGGGCTCGGCAATGGCGAGGTTCTTGGGCCCCAGTTCGCCGAGCACCATCTGCGCGGCCGTCGCGAGGACGAAGCCGACGCTGACCGCGACGCCGAAGGCGGCGCCCTCAGGCAGCCCGGCCAGTCGCAGCACCGGCGTCAACGCGCGGCCGAACGTCGGCTCGGCGATGAAGCCGACGACCAGGGACGTGACGGTGATGCCGAGCTGTGCCCCGGACAGGACGAACGACAGTTGGCCAAGGACGTCGAGCGCGCGCGCCGCCCGCCGGTCGCCCTGGTCGGCGAGCTCCTCGAGCCGTCCACGCCGGGCCGCGACGAAGGCGAACTCGCCTGCCACGAACCAGCCGTTGGCCAGGATGAGTGCCAGCACGGCAACGAGGCCGAGCGCGACGAGCATCTACCCGCGGTCCGCGATGGCGTCGATGTCGGGTTCAGCCACCGCGGCGGTTGCGCTCGATGATGCGCGGCTGCGGCAGATACCGCGTGAAGATCTCCTCGCGGTCCCTGTGCCCGTCGGGGAAGCGCAGCGTGCGGGTGACCGTCACGTCGAAGCCCGGCACCTTCTCCTGGACCACGACACGCGCTCCCCGGGGCAGGTCGTTGTTCTCTTTGTACTGCGTCTCGCCGTCGGTGACGTTCGTGCGGGGGCTGGTCTTCGACGACACGTCGACCCAGCGCTTGCCCCACACCGTGACGGTGACCGAGGTGTCGGTGTAGTCGGTCTCGAGCAGCATCCCGTGCGGCGACGAGTTGGTGATCTGCAGGTCCACGGTCGGGAAGTTCAGCGTCGCCTCCCGACCCTCCGGGTAACGGCTGATGTAGTACGAGTGGCGCTGGTGCTGCGGGATCGCGTAGCCACCGAAGTAGGCCGCGTTGTACAGCGTCGTCGCGAACTGGCTGACCCCGCCGCCGACCTCATCGACGAACTTGCCGTCCTGGATCGCCCCGCCGGCCACGAAGCCCTTCGCCCGCGTGCGCCGGCCGACGAAGTCGTTGACCGAGAACGTCTCGCCGGGCTCGATGACGACCCCGTCGACGATGTCGGCGATGCGGTGGATGTTCTTGACGCGCGTCATGCAGCACGGGTGCTCGGTCGTGAAGCTCGACACCGGCTCGACGATGCGCAAGGCGCGGGCCTCGGCGGTCGTCAGCTCCGGCTCGACCACATCGCCGGCGAGCTGGGTGCTGCGCAGCCCGTCGCCGGTGGCGACCTCGCGAAGCTGTGCCGCCGCCGCCTTCGCGTCGTAGCGGAAACCGTTGCTGCCCGCCACGATCGCGACCCGCCGTCCGCGCACCTCGACGCGGGCCGACACCGGCTCGCGCTCGAATGCGGCGATCGTGGAGGCGCCGATCACCTCGGTGAGCCGCTGCGCGTCCACGCGCAGGCGCACGCGCGGGTCGCGGCCACCGCGAACGACGCGGCTCGACAGCAGGCCCGCGATCTCGTCGGGTGTCAGGGTCACCACGCGACCGTTGCGCGACAGGGTTACGGGGCCGGACACGGCGCGGCGGGCGCGCCGCACGGCTGCCGCGACGTCGGCCGCGGTGGTCACCGGATCGACGGGCTCGGTCGCGACCGGGATCTCCCCACCGCCGGCCAGCGCCGCGGCCCGCCCCGC
Source organism: Egibacteraceae bacterium (assembly GCA_030446745.1). Lineage (GTDB taxonomy): Bacteria > Actinomycetota > Nitriliruptoria > Euzebyales > Egibacteraceae > JAUJMS01. The sequence goes on from JAUJMS010000003.1 coordinate 165,539, forward strand.
GTCGCGCAGCGGTCCCGGCAACACGCGGGCGCCCGACCGTGGCCGGACGGGGAGCACATCGGCGCCGTCGAAGCGCACGCCGCCCTCGCGTGGCGAGGCGGACAGCGCGCGCGCGGTCGTCTCGGCCCAGCGTTCGAGCGGCTCGGCGTCGACGCGCTCGACGAGCATGACCGGCGTCGCCTCGCGGAATGCCCGCAGGTGGTCGGTCAGTGCGGTCACCGGGTTGGACTGCCGTCCGGGTGCCAGCGCCGCGGCGACAGTGGCGTCGATGTCGACGGCGTAGCCGAGCTCCGCCGCGCGCGCGGTCACGACGTCGTCGCCGCGGACCGCCCGGACGCGCGCGCGGCCGTTGCGGCGTTCGACACGTTCCAGCGAGGCGCGCAGCTGCTGTTCGGAGCTTCCGCCGACGGGCATCCCGTCGACGCTGACGCCGGGCAGCACACCGGCGCGGGCGGCACGCAGGCCCACGAGCGTGCCGGCCGCCACCACGATGACCGCCACGATGGCGACCACGCCCAGGCGCAGCAGCGACCACGCACGCCGGGCGGTGGAGGGCGGACTCGTGCCGGCATGCCGGGTCGTGAAGGTCGTCATGGCCCGGCGCCAGGCTAGCAGTCAGGCACGCGAGCCCTGAGAGGCTGGTGGGCGCAGCCCAGACCGGGGTCTTTGACCTCTCCGGCGCGGGGGGCTAGGGTGACTGCGAACTTCCCCGGTTCACTGCGGACCCCTTCGTGGGGTCCGCAGTCTGTGCACGGAGTTCTATGCTTGCGTTGAGCTGTTTGCGCGGGCGGGGCCTGGCTCTGCTCGCGGTCGTGGTCGCGATGGTGGCGGCGCTGTCGGGAACCGCCGCTGCGGGGTCGACCGACGAGGCGCGTCTCGAGGCGGCCCAGGCGCGTCTGGAACAGGTGCGCGCGGAGATGAAAGACGCCGCCGCGCGCCAGTCGCGTGACGCCGCGTCGCTCGAGCAAGCCGAGGCGGATCTCGCCGTCGTGAACGCCGCGGTGGCGGCCGCCGAGCAGGCCGTCGCGCGTCAGGAGCGGGCGGTGGCCGCCGCCGCCGAGCGGCTCGTCGCCCTGGAGCGCAGCGCCGCCGCCCAGGACCAGGCGATGTCGGAGCGCGCCGTCGCGCTGTACAAGCAGGGGTCGACCACCCGTTTCGCATCCATTCTCAGCGCCGACACCCCGCAGGACGCGTTGCGGCGGACCGCTGTCGTCGACGCCGCCAGTCGTGCCGACCGGCGGTCGTTCGAACGGGTGACGATCACCCAGACCGCGGTTGGCGCGCAGCGCCGCCAGCTCGCCCTGGAGCGTGAGTCGCTCGCGCGCGTGGTGGAACGGCAACGCCAGATCGCCGCCGCTGCCGAAGACGTGCGCAACGACCGCGCCGTCGTCTTCGCCGAGAGCAGCCAGCAGCTCGACGGCCTCGCGGCTGAGGAGTCCCACCTCGAGGCCGAGAGCGCGCAGCTCGCGGCGATCGCCCGCCGCGCGGCCCGGGCCGCGGCCGCATCGCGTGCACGCGAGGCGGCCGCCGCCGCCGCCGCGCAGGCCGCCGAAGAGCAGGCGGCAGCGGCCGCCGCCGCGGAGGCCGCCGCCGCCGCCGCGGCGGCGCGGCCGCCGCGGAGGCCGCAGCCGCGCCGCTGATCCGCCCCCGCGCCGGCTCCGCCGCCCCCGCCGGCGCCACCACCACCGCCCCCGCACCGGCGCCGGCCGTCGCCTCGAGCGGGTGGACGTGGCCGGCGAGTGGACCGGTCACCAGCGAGTACGGCTACCGCTGGGGCCGCCTGCATGCCGGGCTGGACGTCGGCGCGCCAGAGGGCGCCCCGGTCGTCGCGGCCGCCGCCGGGACGGTCAGCTACGCCGGCTCGATGGGTGGCTACGGCAACCTCGTGCTCATCACGCACGACGGCGGCGTCGTCACGGCGTACGCGCACCAGAGCGAAATCCTCGTCAACGCCGGCAGCGCAGTGGACGGCGGCGACCAAATCGGCCGCGTCGGCTCCACGGGCAACTCGACCGGCCCGCACCTGCACTTCGAGGTGCGCGTCGGCGGTTCGCCGCGCGACCCGCGCGGTTACCTGCCGTAAGGGACAGCCGGGGCGGCGGCTACTCGAAGGTGGCGTCGGGTCCTACGACGAGTACCAGCGGCGGGCCGCTGTCGACCTGCTCGACGGCCGCCCCGCCGGGCGTGCGCTGCGCGAGGTAGCGGGCGGCGGCCTCGTTGCCGCGGGTGAAGCGCACGACGGTCCGCTCCACCGGGGCGGCGTTGCCGATGGCCGTCACGGTGAAGCCCTCGTCTTCCAAGACGTCGCGCGCCCGCGCCGCGAGGCCGGGAGTCGCGGTGGCGTTGTTGACCTCGAGCGAGATGTCGGCCGGCGACAGCTCGGCGTCGCCGGCGGTGCGCAGCACGGAACCGTCGCGGAACGAAGCGAACAGCGGCCGTGCGGCCGACTCGTCCAGCGCGAGCACCGACGCGCCACCAATCGTCGCCGGCATCGCGGGCACCACGTGGGTCGCGACGCCGGTGTCACCGATGGCGGCGCCGGCGCGCGCGAGTCGGGCGAGGTCGAGCGCGCCGAGACCCTCGTCGACGGTCAGCGCGCCGGCGGTCGCGTTGGCCGTCGCGAACAGCCGTGGGACGTCGACGATCGTGCGCGGCTGCGCGACGCGGCGCGCAAGGGCTTTGAGGAAGCGCTGCTGGCGGCCGATGCGCCCGAGGTCGTCGTCGATGTTGCGCACACGCACGTAGCCCAGCGACTCCTTGCCGTCCAACCGCTGACAGCCGGCCGGCAGGTCGATGTGGGCGTCGGCGTCCGCGATCGGATCGCGCAGGCACAGCCGCACGCCGCCGACCGCCTCGACGATGTTGCGGAAGCCGAGGAAGTCGACCTCGACGAAGTGGTTGATCGGGATGCCGGAGACGCCGGTCACCGTTGCGACGAGACACGACGGGCCGCCCGCGCCGTAGGCCGCGTTGATGCGCCCGGTCGTGCCGTCGCAGCGCTCGACCAGCAGGTCGCGGGGAAACGACAGCATCGCCACGCGCGGCCCGTCGACGGTGAGCAGCAGGATCGTGTCGGTGCGGGCCCCGTCGGCGTTGCCGGTTCCCAGCTCGCGCCGTTGTTGGCGGGTGAGCTGCTCGCGGCTGTCGGAGCCGACGACGAGCACGTTCATCCGGCCGTCGGCTGGCTCGAGGTTGTCGACCGCGACCCGTGACTCCTGCGCCGTCCCCGTTACCGCAGGGGCGCGGGGCGGCCCGGCGTTGCCGCGCCGGGCGACGGGGGCGACGAGGGCGGCCCCGGGCCGCGCCCGCCGCCACGCCGACCTCGCGCGTCCTCGCGCCGGCGGCCCGAAGCGCTCGTCGCCGGGGTCGGCAGCCGGCACCGCCGGTGGCCTACCGCCGCCGCGCAGCGCTGGACCGAAGTCGTCGTCGCCGTCAGTCACTCATCCCTCGCTTCGCTGCCCGCCTCCCGGATGCCACGGTGCCACACGTCGGGTCCGGTCCGGGTGCACCGACGGACGTGCAGCTCGCACCGCGGGTTGCGGCGGCGACGCCGTCGGGTACGGTCGCGCCAGCGTCGGGAGAAGGAGCCGTGTGGCAGGCGACCTCGGGATCGGGCTCGGCGCCGCTGCGCTCATCGTCGGCTTCCCTGTGCTCCTGCTGGGCTTTTTGTGGTTCATGGGGTGGCTCGAGTCGTGGATGCTCGCGCCCGACGAGCGCGCCGCAGCGGTCAGCCGGCTGCTCGAGCAGGTCGACGAGGCGGAAGAGCTCGAGCGCGCCGTCGCGTTGCTCATGGCGGAGGTCGCCGACCGTCCGGGCGGTCGCACCTCGCGTGCCGACGCGACCGGCCGCACCCCACTGAGCCGGCGTCGCGCCGTGCGCCTCGCCGGCCTGCGGCGCGCTGCCCGTCGCTGACGGCGGTGACGGCCGCCCTCATAGACTCGCCGAGCTGCTCGCCGCGTCGGGTTGCGTCCGCGAAAAGAAAGGTGTGCGGTGCTCGCTGAGCTGCGCTGGCCGATCCTCGAACGGATTCCGCTCGTGGGCGACCTCGCGGTCTCGCCGCACGGGATCAGCATCGCGCTGGGGTTCCTCGCCGGGGCGCAGCTGATGCTGCGGCGCGCCGAGCGCCGCGGCGTCGCGCGGCGCGACGTGCCCGACGTCGCCGAGATCGTGCAGTCGCTGGTAACCCGCGCCGCGGTGGGCGCCATCGTCGGGGCGCGCTTCTTCTACGTCGTCACCCGCCTGGAGGCGTTCCCGGACCCGCTGAGCTGGCTGCGGGTGTGGGAGGGCGGTTTGAGCCTGCTCGGCGGCATCGCCGGCGCCGTGCTCGCCGGCGTCCCGTACGCGCGCTCGCGCCGGCTCAGCGTGCCGCTGCTGCTCGACTCGGTCGCGCCGGGGCTGGCGCTGGGCATCTTCATCGGCCGCATCGGCGACCTGGTCATCGGTGAGCACCTCGGCGGGCCGACGACGTTCTTGTTGGGCTGGCGCTGCACCGGCGCGGTGGGTGAGCCGGGCGCGCCCTACCCGTTCCCCGGGGCGGGGCCCGGGACGGCGCAGGGCTGCTTCGACGCGGTGTTGCACCAGACCGCCCTGTACGACTTCCTCGCCGCCGGCCTGGTACTCGCCGCGCTGCTCGCGTTCGAGCGCCGCCCGCGCTTCGACGGCTTCTTCCTCGTCGCCTTCACGGTTCTGTACGGGGGCGCCCGGTTCGTCAGCGACTTCGCGCGCGACGCCGACAAGGACCTCGTCGGCCAGCTCACCGGCAGCCAGGTCGCCGCGCTCGCCGCGATCGCGGCGAGCCTGCTGTGGGTGGCGCTCGCCCGGCCGTCGCGGCGCCGGCCGTACGCATGGTCGCCGCCGGCGTTCGCGCACCCGTGGCGAACTCGAGACGGCGACGCCGAGCTGCCCGCCGCGGACGCCGACGACGCCGAGGAGCATCCAAGCGCGGGTACCCGCGACGCCGCCCCGGAGTATCCTTCGCGTGATGGAGCCAGCTGACGGCCACCGCTACTTCGAGGGGTTGGCCGTCGCCCACGTGCTCGGCGGGCTCGACGACTCCAAGGGTCAGGTGTTCCGGGCCCATCTGCTCGAATGCGGCGACTGCCGCGCGCGCGTCGGCGAGCTGCGCGCCATCGCCCACGACCTCGCCGAGGCCGAACGCGACGAGCGTCGCATGCGCGCCGCGCAGGCCATCGACACCAAGCGCCGCGAGAGCGAGGACGAAGACCCCGACCTCGACGACGTCCCGGAGGCCTCGCGCGCGTCGCGCGTCACCGTGGTCGTCGGGCTGGCGCTGCTCGTCGGGCTGTCGCTGTGGAACTTCACCCTGCACGGGGCGCTGAAGACGGCGCAGCACACCAACCGCAACCTCGTCCAGGCCGCCGTTATCCAGGATTCCGGGACGCCGTGGTCGACGGTGCGCGAGGAAGGCGGCGTCACCGGCACGGTCACGGTGAAAGACGGCCGGTTCGTGCTCACGGCGGATGGCCTCGACCCCGCCCAGGTGTACGGGCTGTACGCGATCACCGCCGACAGCGAGATTCCGGCCAGCTACATCTTCCAGGCCACGGACGAGGGACGCGTCGAGCAGCTGTTCGCCCTGCCGGCTCGGGTCGAACGCATCCTCATCACCGACCCTGGCGACCAGCGGCCAGGCACCGAGCCGAGCGGCCTGACGGTGTTCGAGGCCCGCCCCACGCCGTAGCGGCCGCTGGCCGCCCAACCGACGAGCGGCTATCCTGCCCACCCCCGGCGGGGCTGCTCGCCGACCCGGGCTCGTAGCTCAGTGGGAGAGCGCTCGCTTCACACGCGAGAGGTCACAGGTTCAAAACCTGTCGGGCCCACCGATTCGCCAACGGGGTGACCGCGCTCGCTTCCCACCGGACCCTTCCGCTGAACCGATCACCGTCCTTGGCAGCAGCGTCGCCGACATGATCCGGTCAGCGACTCGCCTTGACCGCCAGACGGACGACCTGACAGGTTATCCTGTCAGGTGTGCAGATCGCCGACAGTGCTCGTCGGCACGGCGTAGTCGACGATGACATTCGCGCCGCGGTCAGCGTCCCGCTTCGCCTCGTGCTCCAAGGCGCGGACCGGGTGCTGGTGATCGGCGCTGATACCGCTGGCCGCCTGCTCGAGGTCGTCGTGCTCGATCCGGAAGGCGATCCTGTCGCCATTCATGCCATGCCGCTTCGTCCGAAGTTCTACCGGTACCTCTGAGGAGGGTGATGCGGGTGCCCCGTACACGTGAAGAGCTGGACCGAGCCGCGGCCGAGGCCGAGGCGTGGCTGGATTCGCTCGATCCTGCGACGACGCCCGCCGAGGACCCTTCGGACCTACGGCGGATCGGCTTGGCCCTGCGCGGGCTGGCTGACGCGCAGCGCGAGGTCGACGACGCTGTCGCCGCCGCCCGCCGGAACGGGCGAAACTGGAGTCAGATCGGACTCGCACTTGGGATCTCCCGCCAGGCCGCACGTGAACGGTACGGCCATCCCGCGGCTCGATCGTGAGTCGTCGTGCTGAGCGGTCACGCCAAGCCACACCTCCTGGGACTCTACGCATGATCCGTCCCTCGACGCCGCAACACGTCGGTAGCGAACGATCCGGCTAGACAGGCTTACTGGAAGGGTTGCGCGCCGCTGTGGACGACCGCCTCGCCGCCGTGCGCGCGCTGCTCGACGGCCAGTAAGGCAGTCCACCTACGTCGCCGCGGGCAGCTACGCGGTCGCCGGGCGGGCGGCGTCGGCGCGGCGGCGCAGGTCGGCGACGCCCTCGCTGAAGCTGGGGTAGCGCCACAAGGCGCTGCCGCACACGAACGCGTCGGCGCCCGCGGCCGCAGGGCCGGCGATGGTGTCGGGACCCACGCCGCCGTCGACGCCGAGCTCCACGGTGTGGCCGGCGCGTTCGAGCAGCTCGGCGACGGCGGCGACCTTCGGTTCCATCGACGTCAGGTACGACTGTCCGCCGAAGCCGGGGTCGACGGTCATGACGAGCACCATGTCGACGAGGTCGAGGACGTGGGTGAGCGGTTCGACGCCGGTGGCGGGGGACAGGGCGATCCCCAGGCGCAGGCCGAGTTCGCGGACCGCGGCGTAGGTGCGGTGCGGCTGGCGCAGCGTCTCCGGATGCAGCGTCACCAGCTCGCAGCCGGCGTCGACGAACCGCGGCAGCAGGTCCTCGGGGGAGTCGCACATGACGTGCGCCTCGAACCCGCACGCGACCAGCGGCCGGCACGCGGCGATGACGTCGGGGCCGAAGGTGATGTTGGGCACGTAGCGCCCGTCCATCACGTCCCAGTGGATCCGGTCGACGCCCGCCGCGGCCAGTCCGCGGACCTCGTCGCCCAGGCAGGCGAAGTTGGCCGTCGTGACCGACGGGAGGATCTTGACGGTCATGGCGACAGGCGCTCGACCACCATCGCCATGCCCATGCCGCCGCCGACGCACATCGTCTCCAGCCCGATCGTGGCGTCGGCGGTCTGCAGGCCGTTGAGCAGCGTCGTCATGATCCGCGCCCCCGTCATCCCGAACGGGTGACCGACCGCGATCGAGCCGCCGTTGACGTTGAGCTTGTCCTCGTCGACGCCGAGGTGACGCGCGGACGGGATCACCTGTGCGGCGAACGCCTCGTTGATCTCGACGAGGTCGACGTCGTCGATCGTCATCCCCGCCCGCGCCAGGGCCTGGCGGCTCGCGTCGATGGGGCCGAGCCCCATGATCTCGGGGTTGAGCGCGCGGACCCCCGACGACACGATCCGCGCGAGCGGCGCGACGCCCAGCTCGCGGGCGCGCGTGTCGCTCATCACCACGACCGCCGCCGCGCCGTCGTTGAGCGGGCAGGCGTTGCCGGCGGTGACGCGACCGTCGGGGCGGAACACCGGCTTGAGCGTCGCCAGCTTCTCGATCGTCGTGTCCGGGCGGGGGCCGTCGTCGACGCTGACGACGTTGCCGTTGGGCAGCGTGATCGGGGTGACCTCGCGCTCGAAGAAGCCGTTCTTCTGCGACTCGACGGCGCGGGTCTGCGACCGCAGCGCGAACGCGTCCATCTCCTCGCGTGAGATCTGCTCGAGCTGCGCAACGTTCTCGGCGGTCTGGCCCATCGCGATGTAGATGTCGGGCAGCGCGTCGGTGGCGGACGCCCAGGTCTCGGCGCCGCCCTCGGAGCGATGCTGGGTGCGCTGCCCCGCGTCGGCGAACAGCGGGTTCATCGTGTCCGGGTGGCTGTCGGAGTTGCCCTTGACGAAGCGACTGACGGTCTCGACGCCCGCAGCGACGAAGACGTCGCCCTCGCCGGCTTTGATGGCGTGGGCCGCCATGCGGATGGTCTGCAGCGACGACGAGCAGTAGCGCGTCAGCGTCATTCCGGGCACGTCGGGCAGCCCCGCGAGGATGCTGACGACGCGCCCCATGTTGAAGCCCTGCTCGCCGCCCGGCAGGCCACAGCCGAGCATGAGGTCATCGACCTCTCCGGGGTCGACCTGCGGCACTTTCGCCAGCACGGCGCGCACGACGGCGGCAGCGAGGTCGTCGGGGCGGACGTCGAGCAGTGAGCCCTTGAACGCGCGGCCGATCGGGCTGCGGGCGGTCGCGACGATGACGGGCTCGGCCATGGCGGGCGCTCCTGGGTGGTGGTGGCGTGGCCCGAGTATGCCCGCGTCAGCCACCGGGGCCACCCGGCGCCATACCATCGCTGTCGTGGACCCCTACGTCGTGTTGACCGCCCGGCCGTCGATCCAGGCGCACCTCATCATGGGCGCGCTTCAAGCGGAGGGCCTGCGTGTCCGTCTCGATCGCGACGGGTTGGGCTCGGTCTACGGGCTGGACAGCGGCAAGTTCGCGACGAAGGTGCTCGTCGCCGCCGACGATTTCGACGCCGCACGGGCGCTGCTCACCGAGATCGAGTCGGCACGCAGCTGACCGCGGGGGCCGCCGCGTCGCTCGCTATCCTCGGGCGTTCCCCGCAGCCGCAGCCAGTCAGGAGCCACCGCACGTGGCCGACGAGATCACCGTCAAGGGACCAGACGGCGCCAGCGCGTCGCTGCCGGCCGGCGCCACCGCCCAGCAGGCCCTCCAGGCGCTCGGGCTGGTCCGCGGCCAGGTCCTCGCGGCGACGGTCGACGGCACCGTGCGCGACCTGGCCACGCCGGTCGCTGACGGTGCGACCGTCGCGCCGGTGCCCGCTGACTCCGACGAGGGCCGCGACGTGCTGCGCCACTCGGTCGCGCACATCATGGCGCAGGCGGTGACCGACCTTTGGCCCGACGCGAAGTTCGCGGTCGGCCCGCCGATCACCGACGGTTTCTACTACGACTTCGACGTGGCGGAGCCGTTCACGCCCGACGACCTCGCGCGCATCACCGACCGGATGCACGAGATCATCCGCGAGGCACAGCCGTTCGTGCGTCGGGAGCTGTCGCGCGAGGAGGCGCTCGAGCTGTTCGCCGAGCAGCCCTACAAGCGCGAGGTCATCGAGGGCTTCGACGCATCGGAGGGCGCCGGCGGCGAGACGATCAGCGTCTACGACAACGTCCGCGCCGACGGCGACGTCTGGCCGGACCTGTGCCGCGGCCCGCACATCCCCACGACGAAGTGGGTGCCGGCGTTCGCGCTGCAGCGCGTCGCCGGGGCGTACTGGCGCGGCGACGAGCGCCGTCCGATGCTCCAGCGCATCTACGGCACGGCCTGGGAGTCGCGCAAGGCGCTGGCAGCGCACCTCGAACGCCTGGAGCAGGCGCGCGCCCGCGACCACCGCAAGCTTGGCCGCGAGCTCGACCTGATCAGCTTTCCCGACGAGCTCGGCGCCGGCCTGGCGGTGTGGCACCCCAGCGGCGGGCTCGTGCGCAAGGAGCTGGAGGACTACTCCCGCGCGGCGCACCTCGCCCGCGGGTACGTCCCCGTCTACACCCCGCACATCGGGCGCTCGACGCTGTGGGAGATCTCCGGGCATCTCGGCTTCTACGCCGACGCGATGTACCCGCCGATGCAGATGGCGGCCAAGGGCCACGGCGAGGAGGCGCAGTACTACCCCAAGCCGATGAACTGCCCGTTCCACCTGCTGATCTACCGGTCACGCACGCGCTCCTACCGGGAGCTGCCGCTGCGGTTGTACGAGCTGGGCACCGTGTACCGCTACGAGCGCAGCGGGGCGCTGCACGGGATGCTGCGGATCCGCGGGTTCACGCAGGACGACAGCCACCTGTTCTGCACGCCCGACCAGATCGTCGACGAGATCGGGCACTGCATCAGCTTCACGCTGGACCTGTACCGCGACCTGGGCTTTGCCGAGGGCCCGACGCGCGTGGCGCTGTCGACCCGTCCCGAGAAGGCGGCCACGGTCGGCACCGACGAAGGGTGGGCGCACGCCGAGGCGTCGCTGCGCGAGGCGCTGGACCGCTCGGGGCTCGACTACGTCGTCGACGAGGGCGAGGGTGCCTTCTACGGGCCAAAGATCGACTTCCAGATCACCGACGCCATCGGCCGCGCCTGGCAGCTGACCACCGTGCAGGTCGACTTCAATATGCCGGAGCGCTTCGGGCTGACCTACGCCGGTCCCGACGGCGCCGAGCACCGGCCGATCATGATCCACCGTGCGCTGTTCGGCTCCGTCGAGCGGCTGTTCGCGATCCTGCTGGAGCACTACGCCGGGGCGTTCCCCACGTGGCTCGCGCCGTTGCAGGTCGCGGCGGTGCCGGTCGCCGACCGCCATGAGGCCTACGGCCGCGAGGTCGTCGCCGCGCTGACCGCGGCCGGCCTGCGTGCGCTGCTCGACGACTCGCCGGAGAGCATGGGCGCCAAGATCCGCCACCACCAGCTCGCCAAGGTGCCCTACCAGGTCATCGTCGGCGACGCCGAGGCCGAGGCACGCACCGTCGCCGTGCGCCCGCGGACCGGGTCGCAACGCAAGGACATCGCGCTGGACACCTTCGTCGACGACCTGCGCGCCGAGGTGGACGCGCGCGGTCAGGTCGACGCGCGGGCGCGTGTCTGACGTGGCGCCGGGCGAGGAGTGCCGGCTCGACGCACTCCAACGGCTGTGGACGCCGTGGCGCATGGGCTACATCAAGGGGGCGGAGCGTGACTACGAGGGGTGCCCGTTCTGCGTGCTGCCGGCGCGCGGGCCCGGCGCCGACGCGGCGTCGTTGATTCTGCACCGCGGCGAGCACGCCTTCGTGATCCTCAACGCTTACCCCTACAACCCCGGTCACCTCATGGCCGTGCCCTACCGCCACGTCGCCGGTCTCGACGAGGTCACCTCCGACGAGTTGCACGAGATGGCCGACCTGTGCCAGCGTGCGGTGCGGGCACTGAAGGCCGCCAGCGGGCCGCACGCGTTCAACGTCGGCATCAACGTGGGCGGGCTCGCGGGCGCGGGCATCGCCGACCACCTCCACCAGCACGTCGTCCCGCGCTGGGGCGGCGACACGAACTTCATGCCGGTCGTCGGCCAGACCCGTGTGCTGCCCGAGCTGCTCGAGGAGACCTACGCCAGGCTCGCGCCCGCCTTCGCCGCGGCGTGACCGCCGCGCCGCCGACGTCGGGTTAGCCTGCCACCACCGTGGCCATCAACGCGTACGCCCGTGCGGTGACCGACCTCGCCGTCGTGCCGATCGCGAAGGGGCTGGTGCGCGTCGGGGCGACGCCGAACTGGCTGACCTTCGCAGGCCTGGTCGTCACCCTGACCGGCGTCGGCGTCGTGCTCGCCGTCGACCCGCGGGGAGGAGCGGTCGTCCTCGCGCTCGGCAGCGCGGTCGACGCCTTCGACGGCACGGTCGCGCGGCTGCGCGGCAGCTCCTCCCGGTTCGGCGCCTTCTACGACAGCGTCACCGACCGGGTCAGCGACGCGGCGATCCTCGCCGCGGCGGCGTGGCTGGTGCGCGACGACCCGCTGCTGTTCGGCGTCGCGATGGTCGCGCTCGCCGCCGCGCAGATCACCTCCTACGTCCGCGCCAAGGCGGAGTCGCTCGGCTGGGACGCGACCGTCGGGCTCATCGAGCGCCCCGAGCGGATGATCATCGTCATCCTCGCCATCGGCTTCGGCGTGTTGCCGCTCGCGCTGTGGGTGCTCGCGGCGGGCGGCGTCTTCACGATCGCGCAGCGGTTGCGTGCCGTGCTGCGCCAGGCCGCCCCGCGGTGAGCGCGCTCCCGCGCGCGCGGCCATACCGCGGCTCGGGCCACGCCGGCGCGGCGGTCGACCGCAACCCCGGCGCGGCGACCCGCATCCCGCCCGACCCGCGCCCCGAAAACTGGCGGTTGCGCGCCACCGCACTCGCCTGGACCGCCGCGTGGGAGGCGGCCCGCCGGCTGCCGGAAGGGCTCGTCCTCGCCCTGGCCGACGCCGCCGGACGTGCCGGCTACCGCCTCGGCGGCGACGCGCGCCGCCGCGTGGCGAGCAACCTCGCCCGTGTGGTGGCGCCCGAGGGGCTCGATGCGACGGTCCGTGCGGCGTTCCGCTCCTACGCCCGCTACTGGGTCGAGGCGTTCCGCGCCGCCGACATCAGCCCCGAAGAGATCGACCGGCGCACCACCACCGACGGCTTCGACCACCTCGACGCGGCGCTGGACCTCGGCCGCGGCGTCGTCGTGCTGCTCGCCCACCACGGGTCGTGGGACAGCGCCGCACGCTGGGCCGAGACCCACGGCTATCACCTGGCCGTCGTCGCCGAGGTGTTACGGCCACACGCGCTGTTCGCCAAGTTCGTGCGCCTGCGCGAAGCCATCGGCCTGGAGGTGGTGCCACTGCGCCGGGGTGCCGCGCTGACCGAGCGGCTCACGGAGGTCGCCGCCGCCAACCACCTCGTCGGGCTGCTGACCGACCGCGACCTCAGCGGCACGGCGCCGGTCGTGCGGTTCTTCGGCGAGCCTGCGCGCATCCCCTCGGACCCGTCGTGCTCAGCCGCCGCACCGGCGCGCCGATCGTGCCGATCACGATGATCCAGCGGCCGGGGCGCGGCTGGCACTTGCAGATCCTGCCGCCGGTCGACGTCGCCGACGTCGCGCTCGACGTCGCCGCGCAACGGGTCGCCGACGCGCTGGCGGCGCTCATCCGGCTGGCACCTGAACAGTGGCACGCCTTCCAGCCGGTCTGGCTGGCCGACCTTCCGGCACGGCGGCGGAGCGGCGGAGGCCCGCCACCCTCGGCCGTTACAAGCCCGCCCCGCCGCCGGCCGGCTCGTGAAGATCGCGCTCGTCTGCCCGTACGACTGGTCGCGCCACGGCGGGGGCCAGGCGACCGTCGCGGGGCCCGGCAGCTACCGGCGGTACCACCACCGCGTTGGGGTCGCCCCCCCGACGTCGCGGCCGCTCGACCGCCACGGCGTCGACCGCCTCGTCACCGCGGTCGGGCGCCCGGTGCCTGTGCGCTACAACCGCTCGGTGGCGCCGGTGGCGTTGTCGCCGGCCGCGGGGCGCCGCACCACTGCCGCGCTGGCCGAGTTCTCGCCGCACGTCGTCCACGTGCACGAGCCGCTCGTGCCAGCCGTTGCGGCGGCGGCCGCGGCGTGGGGTCCGCGGCCGCTCGTCGCCACCTTCCACGCGTGGTCCTCGTCGCAGCGCCTGTACCGGCTGGCGGCGCCCATCGCGCGGCGCATCGCCGCCCGGCTCGACGCGCGTGTTGCGGTGTCGCCCGCGGCACAGCAGTTCGCCGCCGAAGCGCTGCGCCTGCCACTGGGGTCGTTCCGCGTCGTGCCCAACGGCGTGGACGCCGACGCCTACGCCGGCGCGGAGGCCATACCCGAGCTGGTCGACCGCGCCCGGCCGCTCCTGCTGTTCGTCGGGCGCCTGGAACCCCGCAAGGGCCTCGACGTGCTCGTGCGCGCCTTCCTGCGGCTGCGCAGCGCCGTGCCGCGCGTGCGTCTGTGCGTGGTGGGCGAGGGTCCCGAGCGCGAACGGTGCCAGCAGATGGTCCCTCCGTCGCTGCGCCCCGACGTGCTGTTCGTCGGCGCGGTCGAGGAGGCGCAGAAGCCGCGCTACCACGCGAGCGCCGACGTGTTCGTCGCGCCGAACACGGGCGGCGAGTCGTTCGGCATCGTGCTGCTCGAGGCCATGTCGGCCGGGCTGCCGGTCGTGGCCTCCGACATCCCAGGGTTTCGCACCGTGATGAAGGACGGCCGCCAGGGGCGCCTCGTGCCTGCCGATGACGCGTTCGCTCTGGCGGAGGCGCTGGGCACGCTGCTGGCGAACCGCCGTCTCGCCGACGCGATGGCCGCCGAGGGGCGCCGCACCGTCGCGGACTACACGTGGTCGGTGGTCGGGCGCCGCGTCGAGGATCTGTACCGGGCAGTGCTCACGGCGTCGTAGCGCGCGTGCCCCGACGGGATCGGCGGCATGGTGCCGAAACCGCCAGGCGACGTCGGATACGGCCGTCACGGCCGTACCATTGTCCCCCCGTGAGGCGAACAGGAGCGTGGGTGTCCGTGCGTCGAGCGTACGTCGGTGTCGTGGTCCTCGGGCTGTTGTCGGGTGCCTGCACCAGTGAGCCAGCGCCCGCCGCCGCGCCGGCGACGCAGAGCCCGTCACCGTCGCCGTCCCCGACGCCGAGCCCCACGCCGACGGCGACACCCGAGCCGAAACCGACGCCGGTCGCCGCGCTGACCGGCGAGGCGCTGACCGACCCGTCCGCGCGCCGGCGCCCGGTCGTCGCGGTCAAGATCGACAACGCGCCCGCGGCGGTGCCGCAGGAGGGGCTCGACGCGGCCGACGTCGTCTTCGAGGAGGAGGTCGAAGGCGGCATCACACGCTTCGTCGCGCTGTACCAGTCCAGGGACCCGGGCGCGGTCGGCCCGGTGCGCTCGGGGCGTGAAGCCGACGCGGTGCTGCTGCCGCCCTTCGAGCCGGTCGTCGCGATCTCGGGCGCCGCGTCGAGCGTGATCGCCGATCTCGAGGACGCCGACCTGCTCGTGTTCGAGGAGGGCCAGGCCGGCGCGTTCCGCCGGCGGTCCGGCCGGCGCGCGCCCCACAACCTGTTCGCTGACGTGGAGCGGTTGTGGTCGGTCGGCGCGGACCTGAAGCCACCGGACAAGCCGCTGTGGCGGTTCACCGCGAAGCCACTGCGCGGCGGCGACCGGGTCGCCGAGGCCGCGTTGACGTTCTCGCCGTTCGCGTCGGCGACATGGCGGTGGTCGTCGCAACAGCGGGTCTGGCAACGGCGCCAGAACGGCGCCGTCCACGCGACCGCCGGGGGCGAGCAGCTGACCGCCGACAACGTCGTCGTGATGCGCGTGACCTCGACCGCCGGGGACCGGGTCGACTCGGCCGGCAATCCGACCGTGTCGATCGACCTCACCGGTCGCGGCGAGGCCGTCGTCCTGCGCGACGGCCGCGCCTACGACGCGCGCTGGCGCAAGCGCAGCGCGACGTCGCCGTTGCGCTGGCTCGACGAGGACGGCGATCCTTTCCCGCTCGCCGAGGGGCGGACCTGGGTCGAGGTGCTCCCCACCGGGGCGGTGCTGGAGCTCGACCGGCGCTGACCGGCCCGCTCGGCGGCCCGTGAGCGCCCCTCTCCCCGGCGGTACCCTGCGAAGGCGCGCACGATCCGGGTGCGCCGGCCCCCGCCCCGGGAGGAACCACCGTGACTGATCCATCGCCGCTGCGCGGCACCGACCGCGTCAAGCGGGGCCTGGCCGACATGCTCAAGGGCGGCGTCATCATGGACGTCGTCGACGCCGAGCAGGCGCGCGTCGCCGAGGAGGCGGGCGCCGTCGCCGTCATGGCGCTCGAGCGGGTGCCGGCCGACATCCGCCGCGACGGCGGCGTCGCGCGGATGTCTGACCCCGACATGATCGAGTCGATCATGGCCGCCGTGTCGATCCCGGTCATGGCCAAGGTCCGCATCGGCCACTTCGTCGAGGCGCAGGTTTTGCAGGCGATCGGCGTCGACTACGTCGACGAGTCCGAGGTGCTCACCCCGGCCGACGAGGCGCACCACATCGACAAGCACGCGTTCACCGTGCCGTTCGTGTGCGGCGCCACCAACCTCGGCGAGGCGCTGCGCCGGATTGGCGAGGGCGCGGCGATGATCCGGTCCAAGGGTGAGGCGGGCACCGGCAACGTCGTCGAGGCGGTGCGCCACATGCGCGCGATCACCGGCGGCATCCGCCGGCTGGCGACGCTGTCGGCCGAGGAGCGCTACGCCGCCGCGAAGGAGCTGCGCGCCCCGTACGACCTCGTCGCCGAGGTCGCCGACGCCGGCCGGCTGCCGGTCGTGCTGTTCACCGCCGGCGGCATCGCGACCCCCGCCGACGCCGCGCTCATGATGCAGCTCGGTGCCGACGGCGTGTTCGTGGGGTCGGGGATCTTCAAGTCCGGCGACCCCGCCCGCCGCGCCCGCGCGATCGTGGAGGCGACGACCTACTTCGCCGACGCCGAGGTCGTCGCGAAGGTCAGCCGCGACCTCGGCGAGGCGATGGTCGGCATCGAGCTGGACACCCTCGCGCCGTCGGAGCGGCTGGCGCAGCGCGGCTGGTAGCCGCCCGATCAGGTCCCGGCGACGAGCAGGACCGCGACGGCGACGACGGCGCAGACGGCGGCGACCGCGGGCGCCGCCGCACGACGCGACGGCGCGCGGCGGGCGGCGACGACGCTGCCGGCCACGCCCCCTGCGAGCAGCACGCCGAGCTGCGTTGCGAGCAGCCCCACGGGACCGAGCGGGTTCGGATCCACCTCCACCGCGGCCGAGCCCGCGCCGAACGGTTCGGCGAGCAGCCGCGGTAACAGCTGCCGGCTCGTCAGCAGCCGGCTCGAGGTCAGTGCGAGCGCCACGGCCACGGTAGCGGTGAGCGGCACGGCGGCCGCGACGGCCGCCCCTGGCGCACGCAGGGCCGCGCTGCGCGCTCGGCCGCGGCCAGCAGCGTCCACGCGAGGGCGGCGCACAAGGCGAGGCCGAGCAGCGACAGCAGTGGAGCCAGGCGCGCGACGTTGCGGGCGCCCCACAGTGGTGAGGTGCGCAGCTCGCCGAAACAGCAGCCCGCCGGCGAGCACGCCGAGCACCAGGGGGCTGTGGCGCGGCGGTGCCCACCGCACGAGCCGTCCGCGTGGCAGGTGACCGACCCAGCCACAGAACACCCGGAACACCTCGCCGTGGCGAAGCCAGCTGCGGCCGGCGACCAGCGTGGCAGCCAGCACGCCGACGAGGTAGACGGCCAGCGCCGTGGCGACGGCGCGCGGCGACAGGGGTCGGGGAAAGGCGCTGAGGTACCAGACCCAGGCGAAGGCCGTCACGCCGGCCCAGCGGACACCGGCGTCGGGCGTGTCGGGTCCCTCGGGGGCGAGCGGCCGTGCCAGCGTGTCGTACGGGTCGAGCCAGTCCCACACGTCGCCGACCAGCGCGCAGGCGAGGACCAGCAGCGGCCAGCCGGCGCCGACGACCAGCGCGGGGGCGAGGTTGTCCAGCTCGCCGGTCGGACCGAAGCGACCGGCGGCGATCCGACGGCACTCGGACGTACCACGTGCTCGCGTCCGACATCAGCCGCGGCATCGACGTGATGTCGTGGACCGGCAAGCCCAACACGATCGGCGCCGCCCCCGCGGCCGCCCCACTGGCCACGACCGGCGACGCCGGCCTCGCGCTGGCCGGGCTGATCGTCCTGCCGGCCGCGGCGGTCATCGGTCGCCGCCGCAGCCGCGCCACCGTCTGACACGCACGGCATCCGCGGCCCCGCGCCCTCCGTTTTCGGGGCGCGGGGTCGCGCGTGTCAGCCGCGGCTGGAAAGGATGTCGTTGACGTCGATGACAGGCCGGCGCCACGTCGGTGCGGATGACGTCGCCCCGGCGGTAGACGACCGGCTCGGCGTAGCGAACGCCACGTCGGGTTCGAGGTGGGTGCGGTCGGCGAGGTCGACGTTCACGCCGGTGACGCGGCCACGGTGGCTACCCTCGGCCGCGTGACCGCCCAGCAACCGCCCCGTGTCGGCGTCCTGGCGTTGCAGGGCGACGTCGCCGAGCACCTCGAGATGGTCGCCGCCGCGGGCGCGCGGCCGGTCGTCGTGAAACGACGCGAGGAGCTCGCCGCCGTGGATGGGATCGTCCTGCCCGGCGGCGAGTCAACGACGATCGGCAAGCTCGCCGCGATGTACGGGCTGCTGGAACCGCTGCGCGAGCGCCTCGCCGCGGGGCTGCCCGCGTTCGGGACCTGCGCCGGCGCGATCCTGTTGGCGCGTGAGGCGCTGCACGCCGACGGACGGCGGGCCGACCAGCCGCTGCTCGGCGGCATGGACACCGTCGTGCGGCGCAACGCCTTCGGTCGCCAGGTCGCCAGCTTCGAGACCGACCTCGACGTCGCCGGCGTGGACGGCGGGCCGATGCACGCGGTGTTCATCCGGGCCCCGTGGATCGAGCGCGCCGGACCGGCGGTAGAAGTCCTCGCCGTCGCGCCGACGCCACTGGGTGCTAAGGTCGTCGTCGCCCGTCAGGGCCGTCTGCTCGCGTCGGCGTTTCACCCTGAGCTGACCGGCGACGGGCGCCTCCACGCGGCGTTCGTCCGGCTCGTGGAGCAGGTGCGAGCAGCGGGAGGGTAGGGGTGTCCGGTCACAGCAAGTGCTCGTCGATCAAGCACAAGAAGCGCGCCGCCGACGCCAAGCGCGGCAAGCTGTTCGCGCGCTTGATTCGCGGCATCGAGTCCGCGGCGAAGGTCGGGGGCGCGGACCCGGACGGCAACCCGACGCTGGCCGCGGCGGTGCAGAAGGCGCGCGACGCGTCGGTGCCGAAAGACAACATCGAGCGCGCGCTCAAGCGCGCCGCCGGCGACCTCGACGGGATCAGCTACGAGACCGTCTACTACGAGGGCTACGCGCCCGGCGGGGTGGCGCTGTACGTCGAGTGCCTGACCGACAACCGCAACCGCGCCGCCAACGACGTGCGCGCCGCGTTCAACAAGAACGGCGGCGCCCTGGCCACGCCCGGCGCGGTGAACTACCTGTTCAAGCGCACCGGCGTCGTGGTCGTGCGGGCGGCGGACACCTCCGAGGACGAGGTACTCGCGGCGGGTCTCGAGGCCGGCATCGAGGACGTCGTCGTCGACAGCGACACCCTGACCGTCGTGACGCAGCCCAACGACGTCCAGGAGGTGCGTGCGGCGCTGGAGCAGGCCGGCATCGCGGTCGCGTCATCGGAGGTGACCATGCTGCCGAGCGTCACCGTGTCGATCGACGAGGAGTCGGTTGCCAAGGCGGTGCTGCGGCTGCTCGAGGCGCTCGAGGACTGCGACGACGTGCAGAACGTCTACGCCAACTTCGACATCCCCGACCGGATCCTCGAGGCCGTCGCCTGACGTCAGGCCGGCACCTCGTCTTCTTCGCGACGGCGGCGCAAGGCCACGACGAGCAGCACCAGGACGACGAGCAGCAGGGCCAGCGCCGTCGCAAGCAGTGGCAGGCGCACCGCGCCGCCGGGCGCCGGTGCGGAGAAGTCCGGCTCCGGTGGCAGCCCGGGCGGCGGCAGCGCCACGCCGGTGCCCGGGTCGACGAGGACCCCGTCGGCGAAGTTGGCGCTGCCCGACCCGCCGGCGTCGGGCCCGCGCAGCCGCGCGTCGAGCCCGACCTCGCCGTCGAGGTCTGCGGGCGGTGACCAGCTGCCGACGAGCGCGCGGGCGAAACCGGGCAGGATCGTCTGGCCGGTCAGCTTCACGCGGTCCAGGCGCGTCCCGTCGTCGGCGGTCAGCGTGACCGTCCCGGTCGGGTTGACGTGGACATCGCCGATGTTGCGCGCGAGCGCCACGACCTCGACCTGTTCCGGCACCGCCGACGGCCGCACGCTGACGTCGGTGACATCGAGCGACTGGTCCCACGGCTTCGGGCCCCGCAGCAGCACGAGCCCGGCAATGCGCGAGCGGGTCTGGACCTGGTTCTGCGGCACCGGCGTCGCCCCGTCGTCGTCGAGCTCGGCCAGCAGTGCGACGTACAGCCCGGCCTGGCCGTCGGGGATCGCGCCGCGCACGGTCACCTCCTGGCGTTCCCCCGGCGCGAGGTTCAGCGACGTCGGGCGCAGCGCGAGGTCGCCCGAGACCGGGCCGTTGTCCATGTACCGCGGCGTGCCGTCGGTCTCGTGGCCGAGGTCGGCCAGCGACAGGGCGAGCCGCTGGCGCGTCGCCGTGTCGTTGGTCAGCGTGTACGTCAGCGATACCTCGCGCGAGTCGAGGTTGCGCTCGACGCGTGCCGGGCTGAGCGTGATCCCCTCGGCCTGGGCAGCCGCTGGCCCCGGGACGAGTCCCAGGGCCAGAGCGAGCAGCAGAAGGCGACGCAGGTGTGGCATGCGGGTGCGTCTTTCGGAGGGGACGGGGGTGGCCGTGACGGCTGCGCCGCCTGCGGCGACCTAGAGCGCGGCGCTGGCAGTGTAGGTGAACACGTTGCGGTAGCTGGCCGGCTTGTCGCTGATCAGCACCGGCTGCGACAGCTGCAGGCTCATCGTGTCGGTCGTCAGGCCGACGCCGGTCACCAGCGTCTGGGCTGTCGTGCCGGTGAGGACGGGAGCCGGGACCGCGGTGCCGGCAGTCAGCGTCGGGGTCACCGTGGTGGCCGTCGCCAGGGCGTCGGTGCCGTAGGCCCCGGCCGAGTACTTCGTCATCGTCGCCTTGGCGGCCTGGAGCGTGACGGTGTACGCGGTGTTCGACGCGATCTCCAGCTTGCCGCCGGCCTTCGTGTTGGCACCGGGGGACAGCGCCCACGACACCGAGGGGTCCGGGGCGGTGTTCATCGTGACCGTGGTGGCCAGCGTCCCGTCCACCGTCTGGTCGGCCTGGTCGGCCATGGCCGGTCCGCCGATCAGCGACAGCGCCACCGCTCCGGCGGCTCCAGCGACAAATGCGCGAGTCTTCACGTCCGACCACTCTCCTGTTCTGTGCCCCCGGTTCGGGGGAGGCGTTCCCCCGTTCGGGGGAGGTTGGTTATGTAGCTTCTTGTTCGTCTGCCGCCCCCGGCGCCTGAGTGGCGAGTTCGGGTGGTTGTGTCCGCCCCGGGGGGACTAGTCAGCTCCTGCGCCACCTCACGCGGTGGCGCGACGCGACGTGCTAGGGTCGCCAAACACGTGTTCGGCAGCGAGGGTGGCATGCGGGTGCTGGGGGTCGACCCCGGGTTGTCGCGCTGCGGCATCGGTGTCGTCGACGGGCGCGGTGCACGGCGCGTGGCCGTACGCGCGGGGGTCGTTCGCACCGCGCCGGGTGAGCCGGTGGCCCGCCGGCTCGCGCAGGTGCACCGCGCGCTGGCACGCATCGCCGCGGAGACCGCACCGGACGCCGTTGCGGTCGAGCGCGTCTTTTTCAACAGCAACGCGCGGACGGCGATGGGTGTGGGGCAAGCCGCCGGCGTCGTGCTCCTCGTGGCCGAGCAGGCGGGGTTGCCGGTCGTCGAGTACACCCCGACGCAGGTGAAGCTCGCGGTCGCCGGAACGGGGCGCGCCGACAAGGCGCAGGTCGGCTTCATGGTCCGCGCGCAGCTCGGTCTCGCCGAGGCGCCGCGACCGCCGGACGCCGCCGACGCGCTGGCGCTGGCGCTGTGCCACCTTGCGCGGTCGTCGGCACCCGCCGGTGGCGGAGACGTCAGCCCACGCCTGGCCGCCGCGCTCGCCGCGGCCGGGCCGGGCGCGCAGGTCGTGCGGGCGGGGAGGGCGCCTGCGCGTCGCAGCGGAAGCGACGGCGGAGACAGCCGGTGATCGCGCTGCTGCGCGGGCGGGTGGTCAGCGGCGGCGTCGGTGACGTCGTGGTCGACGTCGGCGGCGTCGGCTACGAGGTCCTCGTTCCCGCCGGTACCGCGCTCGCCATCGGCGCCGAGCTGGTGGTGCACACCCACCTCGTCGTGCGCGAGGACGCGCTGACGCTCTACGGTTTCCCCGCGCCCGGCGACCGGGCGCTGTTCGCGACGCTGCTCGCCGTTCCCGGCATCGGCCCGAAGCTCGCCCTGGCGACGATCGGCGCCCTCGGCGGGGACGGCCTGCGCCGGGCGATCGCCACCGAGGACATCGCCGCGCTGACCGCGGTCCCCGGCCTGGGGCGCAAGTCGGCCCAGCGGCTGGTCCTCGACCTGCGCGGCAAGCTCGTCGCCGACGGCGACGCTGCGGGCCGGGCGCGGGCAGCGGACAGCGCACCCGTCGGCGCGGCCGGGCCGCGTGAGGAGGTCCGCGCGGCGCTCGCCGCGCTCGGGTACGACGCCGGGGAGATCGCCGCGGCGCTGCGGGCGCTGCCGGCCGACACCGACGTGGGTGTCGAGGCGCTGCTGCGCGACGCGTTGCGCACGCTGAGCGGCACGGTGAGCGCACGGTGACCGACGAGCTCGTCGTTCCAGCGCAGGCGCCGGCCGACGTCGACCTCGACGTGTCGCTGCGCCCTCGGCATCTGAGCGAGTTCGTGGGGCAGGAGCGGCTCAAAGAGCAGCTGTCGCTGCTGCTCGACGGCGCCCGCCGCCGCGGTGGCAGCGCCGACCACATCCTGCTCAGCGGACCGCCTGGACTCGGCAAGACGTCACTGGCCGGGATCGTCGCGGCCGAGCTGGACGCCGACCTGCGCACGACGAGCGGGCCGGCGCTCGAGCGCCCCGGCGACCTCGCCGCGATCCTGACCAACGTCGAGGCCGGTGACGTGCTGTTCGTCGACGAGATCCACCGGCTGCCGCGCGCCGTGGAGGAGATCCTGTATCCGGCGATGGAGGACTTCCGCCTCGACATCGTCGTCGGCAAGGGACCGGGCGCGCGCGCCATCCGACTGCCGCTGCCGCCGTTCACCCTCGTCGGCGCGACGACGCGCACGGGCTTGATCACCTCGCCGCTGCGCGACCGCTTCGGCTTCGCGGCACGGCTGGACCTGTACGCGCCGGCCGAGCTGGCTCGCATTCTGCGGCGCAGCGCGCAGCTGCTGGGCGTCACCCTCGACGGCGACGGCGCCGACGAGGTCGCCGGGCGCAGCCGTGGGACGCCGCGCATCGCGAACCGGCTGCTCAAGCGGGTCCGCGACTACGCCGAGGTGCGCGCCGACGGCACGGTCGACGGCGCGGTCGCCCGGGCGGCGCTCGCGCTGTTCGAAGTCGACGAGCGCGGGCTCGACAAGCTCGACCGCCGCGTCGTCGACGCGCTGTGCCGCCTGTTCGGCGGCGGACCGGTCGGCCTGTCGACGCTCGCGGTGGCGGTCGGCGAGGAGCCCGACACCGTCGAGGACGTCGTCGAGCCGTTCCTCATCCGCGCGGGGCTGCTCGCCCGCACGCCACGGGGGCGGGTCGCGACCGACGCTGCGTGGCGCCACCTCGGGCTCGTCGCGCCGGCGCCCGCGGCGGCGCAGCGGCTCTTTTCCTCCTGACGGACCGCCGGGGGCGCCGGTCCGGCGGTGGTATCGTCACGGGTCGCTACCTCCCCGCCACGCGGTCCGCCGCGGCGGAGCTCGATGTCCGGTTCCCGCACGAAGGCCGTCCAGCAAGCGCTCGCGGTGGTGCCGACGCTGGCCCAGAGCAGCGGCGGCGCGCTCGGCGGCATCCTGCCGTTGCTGCTCATCTTCGGGGCGTTCTACCTGCTGCTCATCCGACCCCAGCAGTCTCGGGCCAAGCAACACCGCGCCCTGATGGCGTCGCTGAGCGCCGGCGACCGCGTCGTCACGATCGGCGGGATGCACGGGACGATCCGCAGCATCGACGAGGACACCGTCCGGCTGGAGCTGGCGCCGGGCACGGTCGTCACGATGGCCCGTGCCGCGATCGCGCGCACCCTCGTCGACGTCGACGCCGGCGCGGCGGACCAGCCCGGCTCCGCCACCACCGACCAGTAACTGGCGAGGACGATCGCCATGGGCAGAGGCAGACTCGCGGCGTCGCTGGTGGTGTTCCTCGTCGTCGTCGCGGCGTTGTGGGGCACGATCTTCGCGCTGGGCTGGACGCCGCAGCTCGGGCTGGACCTTCAAGGCGGTGTCAGCATCACGCTGACCCCGGAGGAAGGCCAGACCGTCAACCAGGACGTGCTCGACCAGACCGTGGCGATCATCCGCAACCGCATCGACGCGCTGGGCGTTGCGGAGCCGGAGATCACCCGCCAGGGCGAGACGGTGCAGGTGCAGCTGCCGGGTCTGACCGACCAGGCCCAGGCCGAGCAGGTCATCGGGCGCACCGCGCAGCTGCAGTTCCGCCCCGTGCTCGCGCGCATCCCTCCGAACGACCCCCAGTACGCCGAGGCGGGCCCGCCGTGTGACCAGACGTCGGACTCGGTGCCGCCGCCCGACCGTGAGGTGGTGCTGTGCGAGAACACCCGCGAGCTGGCGAGCCCTGAGAACCCCGAACCCGCCGTGCTCCCGCCGGACCAGCGCGAGAAGCTGCGCGTCGGTCCGGTCGCGCTCAGCGGGACCGACGTCGCCGACGCGACGGCCGAGCTCGACCCGTCCGGGTTCAACTGGCAGGTCAACCTCGAGCTCGACGGTGAAGGCGCGGGCAAGTTCGCGCAGGTGACCGGCGAGCTCGCCTGCAAGGACATCGCCGACCCGCAGCGGCAGTTCGCCATCGTGCTCGACGGCATCGTGGAGTCGGCGCCCGGCGTCAGCGAGGAGGTGGTGTGCAACCAGGGCATCACCGGCGGCACGGCGATCATCACCACGGGCGGGGGTGAGGCCGAGGCCAAGGAGCTCGCGCTCGTCCTGCGCACCGGCGCGCTGCCGATCCAGCTGGAGATCCAGGAGTCCACGAGCGTGTCGCCGACGCTCGGTCGCAGCTCGTTGCAGGCCGGTCTGCTCGCCGGCTTCCTCGGCCTGGCGTTCGTCGCGGTCTACCTCGTCGCGCTGTACCGCGGCATCGGCTTCGCCGCCGTGCTCGAGCTGGCGATGTTCGGCGTCATCGTGCTCGGGCTCATCATCGTCTTGGGCAACACCGTCGGCTTCGCCTTGACGCTCGCGGGCATCGCCGGCATCATCGTGTCGGTCGGCATCGCGGCGGACTCGTCGATCATCTACCGCGAGCGCTTCCGCGACGAGCTGCGCGCCGGGCGGACGGTGCGCACCGCCGCCGACAAGGCGTTCGCGAACGCCTTCCGCACCAACCTGACCGGCAACACCGTGTCGTTCCTCGCGGCGATCGTCTTGTACGTCCTCGCCGTCGGGCCGGTGCGCGGCTTCGCGTTCACGCTGGGTCTGTCGACGCTGATCGACACGTTGCTGATGGCCACCTTCACCCGCTCGCTGTTCGGGCTGATCGCCCGCACGCCGGCGCTCGTGCGGTCGCCGGCGATGGGGATGCGCGCCGGCGTCGCGACGCCGATGTCGGACCGCGAACTGACCGGGAGCGCCGCCAGATGACCGAGGCCACCGCCGCCGCGCCGCGCGACAGCCGGCTCAACCGCCTGCTCACCGGCCGCTCAGCGATCGACTTCATCGGCCGGTCGCGCACCTTTTTGTTCGTGACCATCGCGGTGCTCGCGGTGTGCCTCGCGGGCCTGTTGCTGCGCGGACTCAACTTCAGCATCGACTTCACGGGCGGCACGGGGTTCACGGTGACCGGCGCGACGGCGCAGTTCACCGGCGACGAGCTGCGCGACACGCTCGGCGCGGCGGGCGTCGAGAACGCGATCGTGCAGGTGGTCGACGACGGCCGCGGCGCGCTGGTCAGCACCGAGGCGCTCGGCGAGATCGGTGGCGAGGAACAGGCCCGCGTGCTCGGCGTCATCGCGGAGGTCACCGGCGTCGAACCCGACGACATCGACATCGACGCCGTCGGTCCCCGCTGGGGCGAGCAGATCACCCGCCAGTCGCTGCGCGGCCTGGCGGCGTTCCTCGTGCTCGTCGGGCTGTACATCGCGCTGCGCTTCGAGGCGCGCATGGCGCTCGCGGCGCTCGTCACGCTGCTCCACGACATCGCGATCACCGTCGGCATCTACGCCATCGTCGGTTTCGAGGTCTCGCCCGCATCGGTCATCGCGTTGCTGACGATTCTCGGCTACTCGCTGTACGACACCGTCGTCGTGTTCGACCGGGTGAGCGAGGAGACCGCGCGGCTGAGCTCGGTGTCGACCGAGACCTACGGGCAGACCGCCAACCGAGCCCTCAACGAGGTGCTGGTGCGGTCCCTGTCGACGTCGATCACGTCGATCCTGCCGGTCGGCTCGCTGCTGTTCATCGGCGCGAACCTCCTCGGCGCCGACACGCTGCAAGACCTCGCGCTGGCCTTGTTCGTCGGCATGGCCGTCGGCACCTACTCGTCGATCGTCGTCGCGACGCCCTTCCTGGTGTGGCTGAAAGAGAAGGAGCCCCGTTGGGCGGAGCTGCTGAAGGGTCGAGGCGCGCCGCGGCGCGCCCGCCGCCACGCCCGCCGCGGCGACCGCAGGCGCCGCTGCGTCGCCCGCGCGCCGTTCGGGTTCCGGCAAGTCGCGTGCCGCCCGGCGACGCTGACGGCGTGACGGTCGCATCCGACGCCGGTGAGGTCGGCATGAGGATCGAGATGGACACCGCGGTGCTGCGGTCGTCCATCCGCGACATCCCCGACTTTCCCAAGCCAGGCGTGATGTTCAAGGACATCACTCCGCTGCTCGCCGAGCCGGCGGCCTTCTCGACGGCGGTCGATGCGATCGTCGTCAGCTTCGGGCGAGGCACGATCGACAAGGTCGTCGGCATCGAGGCGCGCGGGTTCATCGTCGCCGCCCCGGTCGCGTACCACTTCGGCGCCGGCTTCGTGCCCCTGCGCAAGGCCGGCAAGCTGCCGTACGACACGGTCGCGCAGACCTACGACCTGGAGTACGGGACCGAGACGCTGGAGGTCCACGCCGACGCGTTCGCACCGGGCGACCGGGTGCTCATCGTCGACGACGTGCTCGCCACCGGCGGCACCGCGCGGGCGGCGTGCGACCTGGTGGAGCACGCAGGCGCCACGGTCGCCGGGCTCGCGTTCGTCATCGAGCTGGGCTTCCTCGGTGGCGGGGCGCGGCTGGACGGCTATCCGTACACGAGCCTGTTGCAGTACTGATCCGGCCCGCCGCGACGCCTGGCCTCAGGGGGTCTGCCTGGCGCTCACGCAGCCAACGGGTCGACCTCCTAGCGCTATCGTGGGCCGTTCGCAGCCCACGACCCCGGCCGCGAGGAGGCGGACACGACCCCGCAGGAGCGGACGACGACGCAGGCGCCCGAGCGCGACCTCGAGCCGCCCGCCTCGGCTCGCGCCGCACCGGCACCTTCACCCGCGCCGCCCGCCGCGACGTCGCCGCCCCCCGCGACCGCCCCGCCGCGCCCGCGACAGTCCGGCGTCCGAGCGGTGCTCGCCCGGCTGCCGATGCTCGACCTGGGCGTCCAGGTGCCCGAGCGGCTGGAGCCGCTCGTCGCGACGCTGAAGCAGCATTCGCCCAAGGTCGACGTCAAGACCGTCGTACGCGCCTACGAGGTCGCTGACGCCGCCCACGCGGGGCAGAAGCGCAGCTCCGGTGAGCCCTACATCATCCACCCGGTCGGTGTGGCCGAGCTGCTCGGCGAGCTCGGCATGGACACCGCCACCATCGTCGCGGCGCTGCTCCACGACGTCGTCGAGGACACCGCGATGTCGGTCGTTGAGGTGGCCGAGGCCTTCGGCGACGAAGCCGCCGCGTTGGTCGACGGTGTGACCAAGCTCGACCGGATCAAGACGTCGTCGAAGGAGGAGCAGCAGGCCGAGAGCCTGCGAAAGATGCTCATCGCGATGGCGTCGGACGCGCGGGTGCTGCTGATCAAGCTCGCCGACCGGCTCCACAACATGATGACGATCCACCACCTGCCGCGTGACAAGCAGGAGCGCATCGCCGAGGAGACGCTGTCGATCTACGCCCCGCTGGCGCACCGCCTGGGTATGCAGAACTTCAAGTGGCGCCTCGAGGACCTCGCGTTCCTCACGCTGCACCCGAAGCGCTACGACGAGATCAAGGCGATGGTGGCGGAGCGCCAGCCCGAGCGGGACCGCTACCTCGAGCGGGTCGTCGCCGAGGTCGACGAGCGGCTGCGGTCGACCAAGATTCGCGTCGAGCTGACCGGCCGGCCCAAGCACTACTACTCCATCTACGAAAAGATGGTGCTGCAGGGCAAGGAATTCACCGAGATCTACGACCTCATCGGCCTGCGGGTGATCGTCGACTCGGTCAAGGACTGCTACGGCGCGCTCGGCGAGCTCCATGCGATGTGGCGCCCCATCCCGGGGCGGTTCAAGGACTACATCGCCATGCCGAAGTTCAACCTCTACCAGTCGCTGCACACGACGGTGGTCGGGCCCGAGGGCAAGCCGATCGAGGTCCAGATCCGCACCAAGGCCATGCACCGCACCGCCGAGTTCGGCATCGCGGCGCACTGGAAGTACAAGTCGGCGGCGCGTAGCGGCAACCCGGGCGCCGCCAACGCGGGATCAGACGGCGACGCGCAGTGGCTGTCGCAGATCCTTGACTGGCAGTCCGACACCGCCGACTCGGGCGAGTTCATGCGCAACATGCGCCTGGACCTGTACGCCGACGAGGTGTTCGTCTTCACGCCGAAGGGTGACGTCGTCGCGCTGCCCCGCGGGTCGACGCCCGTGGACTTCGCGTACTCCGTGCACACCGAGGTGGGCCACCGCACCGTCGGCGCCCGCGTCAACGGCAGGCTCGTCGCGCTGGAGTACGAGCTGCGCAACGGCGACAAGGTCGAGATCCTCACCTCCAAGGCCGCCGACGCGGGGCCGTCACGCGACTGGCTGGAGTTCCTCGGCTCGTCGCGGGCGCGGTCGAAGGTCAAGCAGTGGTTCAGCCGCGAACGCCGCGTCGACGCGATCGAGAAGGGCCGCGATGAGCTGCAGCGCACCCTGGCCAAGCAGGGGGCCGGCTGGAAGCGGCTCATGGCCGCGCCCGAGCTGCGCACCGTCGCCGAGCAGCTGAACTACCAGAACGTCGACGCGCTGTTCCGTGCGATCGGCGAGCACCACGTGTCGGCGCACACCGTGGCGCAGCAGCTGACGGGACGCCTGGCCGACGAGGTCGAGGAGCTCGACATCCCGGTTCCGAGCAGCATCGAGGCGCCGGCGCGGGCGTCCGAGGCCGTCGTCGTCGAGGACACCGACGACGTCTGGGTCACGCTGGCGCGCTGCTGCACCCCCGTGCCGCGCGACGACATCCTCGGCTTCGTCACCCGCGGGCGGGGCGTGTCGGTGCACCGCACCGACTGCCCGAACGCCGTGGACCTGCGCCGCGACCCCGAACGGCTGATCCCGGTGCGCTGGGACACCAAGGCGCCGGCGACGTTCCGTGTCACCGTCCAGGTCGAGGCGCTGGACCGCAAGCACCTGCTGCGCGACATCACCACGGTGCTCGGCGACCTCCACGTCAACATCCTGTCGGCGCAGGTCACCACCCAACGCGACCGGATCGCCTATCTGCGATTCACCTTCGAGCTCGCAGACATCGCGCACCTCGACCACGTCATCGCCCAGGTCCGCCGCGTCGAGGCCGTCTTCGACGCCTACCGCGTCGTTCCCCGCCCCGCCCGGCAGGCCCCGACGACGTCGTGAGCGGCCGGCAACGGTCGGCGGCGCGCTACGAGCGGGTCGCCGCCGCGCGGTGCTCGGCGTCCTCGACGGCGCGCTGGCGCGCGACGGCCTCCGCGTGGGCGCGGTCGCCCTCACCGCCCGCGCGCCGCTCGTCGAGCTCGAACACGATCGAGTCGCGCCCGTAGAGCAGCACTACGTCGCCCGCCTCGAGCAGGTCGCGCCCCGTCGGCGCGCCGATGTAGCGGCCGTCGCGCCGGACGATGCCGAGGACGAGCACGCCCTCGTGGGGCAGGTCCAGCTCGGCCAGCGTTCGCCCGGCGAGCCAGTCGTCGGGCTGGATCTGCAGCTCGCTCACCTCGTACTCGCCGTGCAGGCGCAGGATGCCGGCGTAGTCGCGGACGTCGAGGTCGGTGAACCGCGTCAGCACCCGCCCGATCACGCGCGTCAGCCGCCGGTCGACCCAGGCGCTGCGCGCCAGCGCGAACAGCAGGAACAGCCCTCCGACGAGGATCGCCGCGCGCGACAGCGTCTGCGTGCGCCCGGCGCTGTTGACGAAGGTCAGCAGCAGCGAGCCGACGACGGTGATGAAGCCGGCGTTGCCGACCAGCATCAGGAGCATGACGATGCGCCGGCGGACGGGGTGGTTGACGATCGCCTCGGACTCGTCGGTGGTGAAGCCCACCCCGGTCAGCGCCGAGCGGGCCTGGAAGCGGGCCGACTCGCGGCTGAGCCCGGTCGCGGTCAGCGCCAGCGTGGCGACACGGGTGATGATCAGCGACAGCAGCGCGATGACGAACAGCGACACGAACGCGAAGACCATGGCGCCACTTTGCCCATTCGGCGTCGCGCACTCACGATGGCACGGTGTTCGTCGAAGGCTTCCCGCTGGGGTTGTGGCAGGCCAACTGCTACCTGGTCGGCGACCGCGACGCCGGCACCGCCGTCGTCGTCGACCCCGGCCAGGACGGCGCCGCGCTCGTGCGAGGGCGGCTCGACGCGCTTGGCGTGCGTTGCGAGGCGGTGCTGCTGACCCACGGCCACCTCGACCACCTGTGGTCGGCGCCGCAGCTCGCCGGCGACCTCGACGTGCCGGTGTGGCTGCACCCCGACGACCGCTACCTGTGGGACGACCCCGCGGCCGCGTTCGGCAGCTTCCCGCCCGGCACGTTGGCCGCGCAGTTCGGCCTGGACTGGCGGCCCGACAGCGAACGGCTGCAGCCGCTCGCGGACGGGGCGACGCTGACGCTCGGCGGCGTGCGGCTGCGCGTCGCGCACACCCCGGGCCACACCCCCGGGTCGTGCGTGTTCCTGCTGCTCGACGTCGCCGACGACCCGGTGCTGCTGTCCGGCGACCTGCTGTTCGCCGGTTCGGTGGGGCGCACCGACTTCCCCCGCGGCTCGATGGCGGCGCAGAACGCCTCGCTCGCCCGCGTTGTGCTCCCGTTGGACGACGCCACGCGGGTGCTGTCGGGCCACGGGCCGGAGACAACCGTCGGCGTCGAGCGCCGCACCAACCCGTACCTGCGCGCCCTGGCGCTTCCCAGCGCCGGTGGCTGACGCCGGCCGCGTCCCTCCGGGCGTCAAGGGGGCGCCGGACTGGCTGCCGCCCGACGCCGCGCTGTTCGACGCGGTCGAGGCCGCGTTCCTCGACACCGCCCGGCTCGGCGGTTACGAGCGCGTGCGCACGCCGGTGTTCGAGCACACCGAGGTGTTCGCCCGCGGCGTCGGCGCGTCGACCGACGTGGTGCAAAAGGAGATGTACACCTTCGCCGACAAGGGCGGGCGGTCGCTGACCCTGCGCCCCGAGGGCACCGCCGGCGTCGTGCGCGCCGCGCTGGAGGCCGGCGTCCCGCGCAGCGGCGGCCTGCCGGTCAAGTACGCCTACGCCGGCGAGTTCTTCCGCCACGAACGCCCGCAGGCGGGGCGCCAACGCCAGTTCACCCAGGTCGGCGTCGAGGCGCTTGGCGGCACCGACCCCATCGTGGACGCCGAGGTCGTCCTGCTCGGCTGGGAGGCGCTGGCCCGCGCCGGCGTCCGCGACGTCACCCTGCGGCTGAACACCCTGGGCGACCGCGGCGACCGCGGCGCCTACAGCGAGCGGCTCAACGCCTACCTCGACGGCGTCGACGACCTGCCCCCCGACGTGGAAGAGCGACGCGCGCTCAACCCCCTGCGCGCGTTCGACTCGAAGGCGCCTGGCATGGCCGCGGTGATGGCCGCCGCACCGCTGCTCGCCGACTTCGTCTCCGACGCGGCACGCGAACACCACCGCACCGTCGTGGCGCTGCTCGAAGCGCAGGGCGTGCCGCTGACGCACGATCCCCGGCTGGTGCGCGGCCTGGACTACTACACCCGCACGACGTTCGAGTACCAGGCGGCGACGCTCGGGGCGCAGAACGCCGTCGGCGGCGGCGGACGCTACGACGGTCTCGCCGAGGATCTCGGCTGGCCCGACCCGTTCCCCGGCGTCGGCTGGGCCCTCGGGGTCGACCGCACCGTCCTCGCGCTGCGCCAGCAAGGCAACGTTGCGCCGCGGCCGCCGCGGGTGACCGCGTTCGTGGTCGTGGCCGGATCGCAGCTCACCGCGGAGGCGTTCGCAACCGCCGCCGAACTGCGCCGCGCCGGCGTCGCGACAGACCTGCTCGCCGACGGCCGCGGGGTGCGCGCCCAGTTCAAGGCCGCCGACCGGGCGGGGGCGCGCTGGGCGGTGGTCGTCGGCCCGGCCGAGGCGGCCCGCGGGGCGGTCATGCTGCGCGACCTCGCGAGCGGCGACCAGCGGGAGGTTGCGCGCGCTGCCCTGGTGTCCGCGCTGGAAACTGCCGCGCAGGAGTAACCGGAGCGCGTCTCGAACGTTGAACAGGGAAAGGCGCGTCTGCCGCGTCTGCCCGCCCATCCTGGAGGACCGTTTCGTTGCGTACCCGCGCGCTCGCCGCACTGCTCGTCGCCGTGCTCGTCGTTCCCGCCGCCGCCGGCGCGAAGCCCAAGGTGGCCCCCTCCGAGCCCTCACCGCCGCGGATCGAGGACCGCCTCATCATCCGGTCCTACGACGGCACGCCGATCGTCGCGACGCTCATGCTGCCCGCTGGCGCATCCGCGACGTCGCGGGTCCCGGCGATCCTGGAGACCCACGGCTGGGGCGGCAGCCGCCGCACCACGCCCGGTGGGACCTCCGGGCGGCTGCTGGAGCGCGGCTACGCGATCCTGACGTGGGACTCGCGCGGGTTCGGCGACTCCGGCGGTGAGGCCGGCCCGGGCGGCACGCCCGAGGTGCGCGACGCACAGGCGCTGCTCGACTACCTCGCGGCTCGCCCCGAGATCCTGACCGACGCGCCCGGCGACCCGCGGGTCGGCTGGGTCGGCGGCTCCAACGCCGGCGGGATCCAGCTGAACACCGCCGCGGTCGACCCGCGCGTCGACGCCATCGCGCCCGAGATCTCCTGGGGCGACCTCGTCCAGAATCTCGTGCCCAACGGCGTGCCGAAGCAGACCTGGGACACGCTGCTGTACGGCGCGGGCGCCGCGGGCGCCGGCACGGGCGGGCTGGACTCGCCCGCGAGCCCGCAGACGGGGGTCTACGCCGAGGAGATCCACCGCGGCAACGTCGAGATCAACACCACCCAGCAGCTGAGTTCCGACGTCAGCCGTTGGTTCGGCGAGCGCTCCACCACCATTCGCTCGGGCAGCATCACCGCACCGACACTGCTGGTGCAGGGTTCCATCGACACGCTGTTCCCGCTGGAGGACGCGTTCGACAACTACGCGAACATCAAGGCGGCCGGCACGCCGGTCAAGCTGGTCGCCTACTGCTCGGGCCACACCGTGGCCGGCTGCAAGTACGGCACGAAGGGCGCCAGCGACACCGTCACCGGCGCGCCGGTGTGGCAGGACCGCATCGTGGCGTGGATGGACCGCTGGGTGAAGCGTGATCGCACCGCGGACACCGGCCCGGAGGTCGAGTGGCAGGCGCAGGACGGCCGCTACTACGGCGCCCCGAGCTTCCCGCTGCCCGGCACGCAGACCGTCACCGGCGCCACCGTCAAGACCGGCACGCTCGTCGGCCCGGGCGCCAGCGGCGGCGACGGCGTCGCCAACGGCGCGCCCGCGCCAGCCGAGGAGCTGGGCCGCACCGCCGCCCGCGCGGTCGTGCTGCCCGCCAGCGGCACCGCGCGCGAGGTGCTCGGCGTCCCGCGCGTCACGGTCGCCGGCACGGTGACGGGTGTCGCCGCCAACGTGTTCTTCGAGCTCGTCGACGTCGCCCCGGGCGGCAAGCGCGTGACGCTGGACGACCAGACCATGCCGCTGCGCCTCGGTGCGGGCGCGCACCGCCAGACGATCGACCTCCACGGTGTGGCGTGGCGCCTCGAGCCGGGGCACGCCCTGGAGCTGGAGGTGACGACCGGCTCGACGCAGTACGCCGCGCCGCGCTTCGGCCCCTACAGCCTCTCGCTCGACGTGACCCCCCAGCTGCCGGTCAGGGGCTGAGCCCGACCGACAGGAACGCTACGACGACGGCGCCGGCCGTCGCGATCGTCAGGCGGAACGCGGCCCGCCCGCGGCCCGCCAGGCCCGCAACGACGACCGCGGCGACCAGCGCCGCACCGGCGGCGAGCGCTCCGGCGGCGGCCGTCGGTAACGGCCGCGCCGGCCCGACCGCGACGGCGACGCCGCCCGAACCGAGCAGCAGCGCCGCGACGACGACCGACGTGCGGGCACCGAGGCGGTGCGGCAGGCCGCGCACGCCGGTCACGGCGTCCTCGGCAAAGTCGGCGAGGGTGTTCGTGAAGTGCGCGCCGGCACCGAGGAGCGCGCCGGCGAGCAGCGCCCACGCCGGCGGCAGCGCCGCGACGGGCGACGCGAGCGTCACGAAGGCGGGCAGCAGCGCGAAGGCCGCGGCGTAGGGCAGCGGACTCGCCGGCGTGGACTTGAGCCAGGCGTTGTACCCCAGCCCGCCCCGAGCGGGGTCAGGCGCATCGAGCGGCGGGCGGCGGCCTCGA
>JAUJMS010000028.1 GCA_030446745.1 Egibacteraceae bacterium
AGGGTGGCGGTGCGGCCCCGCCGGCGCCCGGCCGGTCGCGCCGCAGAGGACGCACCCGTGCGAAGGCTTCGGGCGCCTCCGACACCGCCGCGGACGAGCCCGTCGCCGCTGACGCGCCGGCGCAGCCCGCCCCCGACGTGGGCGACCGCGTTGCCGAGGCGGCTGACCCCGCGGCCGACCTCGCCGCCGAGGCCACTCTGCCGGTCGCCGAAGGGGCGACCGCCGAGGCCGGCGACGTGGCGGACGACGTCGGCGAGGCGACGGTGCTTGAGCGCCCGGCGGGTCGGGCACGCCGCCGCCGTGGTGGCCGTGGGCGCGGACGCCGCGGTGGACGCGGGCGCGCGCCGCTGACCGAGGAGGAGTCCAGCGGCGCCGACGCCGACGCCCCGGTCGACGACACCGACGCGACCGACGCGGTGAACGCGGTCAACGCGGTCGACGCGGCCGACGCGGCCGACGCGGCCGACGGGAACGACGCCGACGCGTCGACGCGGCTGCAGTCGCGTGCTCGCCGTGGCGCCGGGCGGTCTCGCGCAACCCTGCGGTCGCGCGACCGTTCACCGGCGCGCGCGCGGCGTCCCGTCGGCGGGGTGAGCGAGGAGACGCGGCGCGCCGTCACCGAGGGGCCGCCGCGACGCATGTTCGTCACCGTCGGCGAGCAACGCACCCAGATCGCGGTCCTCGAGGAGCGCACGCTCGTCGAGCACTACGTCACCCGCCGCGAAGACGTCTCCTACGTCGGCAACATCTACTGCGGCCGGGTGCAGAACGTGCTGCCCAGCATGGAGGCGGCGTTCGTCGACATCGGCAAGGGCCGCAACGGCGTGCTGTACGCCGGCGAGGTCGACTACGACGAGGCGGACCTCGAAGAGGAGCTGCCGCGCATCGAGCAGACGCTCAAGCCCGGGCAGTCCGTGCTCGTCCAGGTGACCAAGGACCCGATGGGCACGAAGGGTGCCCGCCTGACCCAGCACCTGTCGATCGCCGGACGCTACTGCGTCCTCGCCCCGGGCGACGGCATGCTCGGGATCAGCCGCAAGCTCACCGACGAGGAGCGCGAGCGGCTTCGGCGGGTGCTCAGAGACGTCAAACCCGACGGGTACGGCCTGATCGTGCGCACCGCCGCCGAGGGGGCCACCCGCGAGCAGCTCGCGGACGACGTCGCGCGCCTGGAGCGCATCTGGGAGCAGGTCAACGAGCGGACCAAAGACGTGAAGCCGCTCGAACCGGTCTACGAGGAGCCCGACCTCGTCATCCGGGTGATCCGCGACATCTTCGGAGCGGAGTACTCCGAGCTCATCGTCGACTCCGAAGAGCTGGCGGCCCAGATCCGCGACTACCTCGCCGACGTGAGCCCCGAGCTGGTCGACCGGGTGAAGGTCCACAGCGGCGACGCGCAGATCTTCGACGCCTACGAGGTCACCAACCAGATCCGCCGTGCGCTGGAGCGCAAGGTGTGGCTGCGTTCCGGCGGCTACCTCATCATCGAGAAGACCGAGGCGATGTGGGTGATCGACGTCAACACCGGCAAGTTCGTCGGTGAGCGCAACCTCGAAGAAACCGTGTTGCGCAACAACATCGAGGCCGCCGTCGAGATCGCCCGGCAGCTCCGGCTGCGCGACATGGGCGGAATCATCGTCATCGACTTCGTCGACATGCTGGTCCCGGCCAACCGCGACGAGGTGCTCAAGCGTTTCAAGCGCGAGCTGGCCCGTGACAAGACGAAGTCGCGGGTGATGGAGATCTCCAAGCTCGGCTTGGTGCAGATGACCCGCAAGAATGTCTCCCAGGGACTCCAGGAGAGCTTCACGACCCGCTGCGACGTCTGCGAGGGCCGCGGCGCGCAGATCGTCGAGCACATCGTCTGATCCGTCGGGCGCTCCGCCCGGAGATCAGAACGAGAAGGGGTTCCAGGGCAGCGGGTCGGTGGCGAACATCGCGTCGGCGGTCGCCAGGGCGTCGCCGGTGTGCGCGTCGAGGCGACGTGCCCGTGCCAGGCGTGAGAACCGGACGCCGCCGAGATAGGCGGTGGCGAGCTCGACGACGTCGAGGCTGAGATCGGCCGACGCCTGCGTCGGCTCGCAGGTCGCCCCGTCGGGCGTCGCCTCCAGGCGCCAGCGCCCCGCGTTCCACGGGCACGCGTCGTCGCGCACGTCGAACACCAGGCTGCCGGCCGCCGCGTAGGCGCGCGTCCGGAGCGCGTCGGGCACCGACACGAGCCGGGTGTAGAGCGGCTCACCGGCGCCGACCCGCAGCCGCAGCGGCTCGACGAGCAGGTGGACGAGCGGCTCGTCGGCGGGGCGCATCTCGGCCTCGACGGTGGCGACGAGGTCGACGCTGAAGCAGTACTGCCACAGCGCCGCGGCCGCCTCCGGGTCGGCGGCGACCAGCTCGAGGACGCGCAGGCGGCCGGCGGGGGCGTTGTCCCGCCAGTCGTCTTTCAGCCGGTACACGACGTAGCCGCGGTCGCCGAGCAGGGCGTGGTAGCGGGCGCTGTAGCCGTCGCGGTAATGGTCGGGGTCGCGGCCGAGCCACAGCTGCCAGCGGGCGGGGGTGCGCGTGAGCATCCCGGGCTGCGAGCGCTGGACGCGCTCGTAGACGGCGGGCAACTCGGCCAGCGCGGTGTCGGCGTCGAGCAGCCGGATACCGCCGGGCTCGACGGGGCGGGCGAGCCGCGCCCACGGGCGGTCGATCGCGAGGGTCAACGTCGGCGTCGACGGTCCGTAGCCGAAGCGGCCGTAGATGCCGCTCTCGGAGGCGAGCAGCGCAGCGAGCGGCTCGTCGCGCTCGCGGATGTCGGCGAGCTGGCGCAGCATCATCCGGCGCAGCAGCCCCTGCCGGCGATGCGTCGTTCGCACGCCGACCGCGGTGACCCCCGCGCACGGCGCCTGGCGACCGCCGGGCAGCGTCATGTCGAAGCTGTCGATCGTCGCGGTCGCCACGATCTCGTCGCCGTCGAACACCGCGAGCGTGCGGTCCAGCTTCGTGACGTCACGGTAGGCGGCGATGTCGTCCTCGTGGACGTCTTCGCCGAACTGGCGTGACACCGCGGAGAACCACGCGGTGTACTCGGCGGCGGTCACCGGCCGAAGGACGAGGTGTTCGATTGCGTCGGTCATCGTCGGCCCGCTGATTGACGGCGCAAAGCCGGCGATCCTACACTGGCCGCCCGGCGCGCCGCGGCGCGCCTTCGTCTTGCCCCGCCCGCCGTCCGAGGAGCGTCTCGACATGTACGCCGTCATCGCCACCGGCGGGAAGCAGTATTCCGTGCGGGTCGGCGACACGCTCGACGTCGAGAAGCTCGCCGCCGGCGACGACGGCACGGTGTCGCTGCGCCCCGTGCTGCTGGTCGGCGACGACGGGGCGCTGACGACCGCGGCCGACGCGCTCGCCGGGGCGACGGTGCGCGCCACCGTCGTCGAGCAGGTCAAGGGCCCGAAGCTGACGGTGTTCAAGTACAAGAACAAGACCGGGTACCGCAACCGCAACGGCCATCGCCAGCCGCTCACCCGGATCCGCGTCGACGAGATCGCCACGTAGGAGGCCGACATGGCGCACAAGAAAGGCGGCGGCTCGTCGAACAACGGCCGCGACTCCAACCCGAAGATGCTCGGGGTCAAGCGCTACGGCGGTCAGCTCGTGACCGCCGGCACGATCATCGTTCGGCAGCGCGGCACGAAAATCCACCCCGGCGAGAACGTCGGGCGCGGCGGTGACGACACGTTGTTCGCCTTGGCCGACGGCACGGTGAGCTTCCGCAACTCCGGCAAGCGCAAGTTCGCGGAGGTCATCCCCGGCTGAACCCGGCCGCGACGGCGGCGGGAGGGGGAGCATGGACGTCGTCGACTCGCTCGTCGATCTCGTCGGCAACACGCCGCTGGTGCGCATGCGCCGCTTCAGCGCCGGCGTCGCGCCGACGCTGCTCGGCAAGGTCGAGTACGTCAACCCTGGCGGCAGCGTCAAGGACCGCATCGCCCTGGCGATGGTGACCGCCGCCGAGGACGCCGGCCTGCTGCGACCCGGCGGGACCATCGTCGAGCCGACCAGCGGCAACACCGGTGCGGGGCTGGCGATCGTCGCCGCGCAGCGCGGCTACCGCTGCGTGTTCGTCATGCCCGACAAGATGAGCAAGGAGAAGATGGACCTGCTGCGCGCCTACGGCGCGGAGGTCGTCGTCTGCCCCACCGCCGTCGAGCCGGACGACCCGCGCAGCTACTACCGCACCGCCGACCGGCTCGCCGCCGAGATCCCCGGCGGGTTCCAGCCGAACCAGTACTGGAACCCGGCGAACCCGCAGGCGCACTACCACTCCACCGGCCCGGAGGTGTGGGCGCAGACCGACGGGCACATCGACGTGTTCGTCGCGGGTGTCGGTACCGGCGGGACGATCAGCGGGACCGGGCGCTACCTCAAGGAGCGCAACCCCGACGTCACCGTCGTCGGCGCGGACCCGGAGGGGTCGCTGTACTCGGGCGACGAGGTCCGGCCCTACCTCGTCGAAGGCGTCGGCGAGGACTTCATCCCTGGCACCTTCGACCCGTCGGTCGTAGACCGCTACGTCCGCGTCAGCGACCGTGAGTCGTTTCTGGCGACCCGCCGGCTCGCCCGCGAGGAGGGCCTGCTCGTCGGAGGCTCCTGCGGGCTGGCGGCGTGGGCGGCGCTGCAGGTCGCT
This sequence comes from Egibacteraceae bacterium, assembly GCA_030446745.1. Taxonomy (GTDB): domain Bacteria; phylum Actinomycetota; class Nitriliruptoria; order Euzebyales; family Egibacteraceae; genus JAUJMS01. Next base: position 4,673 of record JAUJMS010000028.1, read on the forward strand.
GCCGACTACCCAGCCGACGCGACGATCGTCGTCCTGCTGCCCGACTCCGGTCGCGGCTACCTGTCGAAGATCTTCAACGACGACTGGATGGCGTCCAACGGGTTCCTCGACCGCTCCGGCGCCGCGGCGAAGGTCCGTGAGGTCGTCGCGGCGAAGGGCGGCGCGCTGCCGGCCATCGTCCACGTCCATCCCGACGAGCCGGTGCGCGAGGCGATCGCGACGCTGCACACCTACGGCGTCAGCCAGATGCCCGTGGTCAAGCGCGACACCGCCGAGAGCCGCGACGACGTCCTGGGCAGCATCCGCGAGCGCGGGCTGCTCGACCGCGTCTACCGCGACCCGACGGTGCTCGACGTCACCGTCGGCGAGGTGATGGACGAGCCGCTGCCGGTGGTCGACGCTCGCGACACCGTCGACCAGGCGATGACCGTGCTCACCGGCGCCGCCGCGGCCGTGCTCGTCTGCGACGGGCCCGCGCCGGCGGGCGTGCTGACCCGCGCCGACGTGCTCGACTTTCTGATGCGCAAGGACCGGTCGTGACGCAGCCGTGGGAGGGGGCGGGCTTCGCGACGCGCGCGATCCACGTCGGGCAGGAACCCGACCCCCAGACCGGCGCGGTCATTGTGCCCGTCTACCAGACGTCGACGTTCGCGCAGTCCGCGGTCGGCGAGCACCGCGGCTGGGACTACGCGCGCAGCGGCAACCCGACCCGCGACGCGCTCGAGGCGGCGCTCGCGTCGCTGGAGGGCGCGGCGCACGGCTTCGCGTTCGCGTCGGGGTTGGCCGGCTGCGACGCGGTGCTGCGCACGCTCTCGCCCGGGGACCACGTCGTGCTCGCCAACGACGTCTACGGCGGCACCTACCGCCAGTTCGCCCGGGTCCACCAACCGTGGGGGCTGCAGTTCACCCCGGTCGACCTGACCGACCTCGACGCCGTCGCCGCGGCGTGGACGCCGGCGACGCGGATGCTGTGGGTCGAGACGCCGACGAACCCGCTGCTCACCGTCCTCGACATCGCGGCACTCGCCGGCTTCGCCGCCGAACGCGGCGCGCGCACCGTCGTGGACAACACCTTCGCGACGCCGTACCTCCAGCAGCCGCTGGCGTTGGGCGCCGACGTCGTCGTCCACTCGACGACGAAGTACCTCGGCGGCCACAGCGACGTCGTCGGCGGGGCGGTGATCACCAACGACGACGCGCTCGCCGAGCGGATCGCCTTCCTGCGCAACGCGATCGGCGGCGTCCCGGGCCCGTGGGACGTCTGGTTGACGCTACGGGGCGTGAAGACCCTCGCGATCCGCATGCGCGCCCACTGCGACAACGCGCGTGCGGTCGTCGCCGCGCTGCAGGACTGCCCGACGGTGCGCGAGATCCTCTACCCAGGGCTGGCGTCACACCCCGGCGCCGACGCGGCGACCCGCCAGATGCGTGACTTCGGCGGCATGGTCAGCTTCCGCATGGCCGACGAGGACGCGGCGCTGAAGGCCTGCGCCCGCTTCCGCGTGTTCACCTTGGCCGAGTCCCTCGGCGGGGTCGAGTCGCTCGTCGAGCACCCCGGGCGGATGACCCACCTGTCGGTCGCCGGCTCGCCGCTGGAGGTCCCAGGGGACCTCGTGCGCTTGTCGGTCGGCATAGAGGATGTCGACGACCTCGTCGCCGACGTCCGCCAGGCGGTCTCCTGACCGCGTGGCGCCCGACGCCACACCCCCGCAGCGGACCCGGCTGGCACTGGCGCGGTGCGCCGCCGCGCAGGCACGCGTGTTCGCGGTCGGGTCGTTCGTCCGACGCTTCCGCCTGGGGATGGCCGAGACCCGCGGGATGGTCGCCCCCTACGCGCTGGCGTGGGAGGAGGCGAACCGCCTCACGATGTCCGGCGACGCGCCGCTGTGGGTCGTGCTCGGCGACTCGACGGCGCAGGGGGTCGGCGCCAGCGCCTACGACCGTGGCTACGTCGGCCAGCTGCGCGCGTGGCTGTCGGAGCGCGACGGCGTGGCGTGGCGGGTGCTCAACCTGTCGCGGTCCGGCGCCCGCGCCGCCGACGTCCTCGCGACCCAGCTGCCGGAACTCGAGGCGCTGGCCGCCCCGCCGGATCTCGTCACCTGCGTGATCGGGGCGAACGACCTGCTGCGCACGCCGTTGCCGCGGCTGCTCGCCACCTTCCGCGCCATCGTCGCGCGGCTGCCCCCAGGCGCGGTGATCGCGACGCTGCCGCAGGGCCTCGCCGGGCGGCGCGCGGTCCAGGTCAACGCGCTGATTCGCACCGCGGCGCGCCACGCAGAGCTGGGCGTCGCCGACGTGTGGGCACACACCGGCCCGCCGTGGCAGGGCAAGTACGCCCGTGACATGTTCCACCCCAACGACGTCGGCTACGCCGACTGGGCGGCGGCCCTGCGCGAGGCGGTCGCGGCGCGGTCGCTGCGGCGGTAAGCGGCCCGCGCCACGCCTACCCTGCGGGGATGGTGATTTCGCGTCGCGGCCGGAGGGGGTGAGCCGCGTGTTCGTCGACGAGGTGAAGGTCCACGTCAAAGGCGGACGCGGCGGCAGCGGCGTCACGTCGTTCGCGCGCCAGCCGTATGAACCGAAGGGTCGCCCCGACGGCGGCGACGGCGGTACCGGTGGCGACGTCCTGGTGCGCGCCACGCGCGACGTCGCGACGCTCGTCGACTACCACCACCGCCCACATCGCAGCGCCGGTGCCGGCCGCCACGGCGAAGGCGACCTGCGACGCGGCGCCGACGGCGCCGACACCGTCCTGCTGGTGCCGCCGGGAACGGTCGTCCGCGACGCCGACGGCGGAGCGCTGGCCGACCTGGTCCACGACGGCGACGAGGTGGTCGCCGCCGCCGGCGGCGGCGGCGGGCGCGGCAACGCGGCGTTTCGCACCTCGCAGCGCCGCGCCCCCCGCTTTCACGAATACGGGGAGCCACCACAGGAACGCTGGCTCGTCCTCGAGCTCAAGCTCGCGGCCGACGTGGCGCTCGTCGGGCTGCCCAACGCCGGCAAGTCCTCACTCATCGCGCGGTTGTCCGCGGCGCGGCCGAAAATCGCCGACTACCCGTTCACGACGTTGACCCCCAACCTCGGCGTGGTTCGCCGCGACGACGTCGACTTCGTCGTCGCCGACGTGCCCGGGCTCGTCGCCGGCGCCGGCGAGGGTCGCGGTCTGGGCCACCGCTTCCTGCGCCACGTCGAACGCGCCGGCGTGCTCGTCCACGTTCTCGACTGCGCCTCCTACGAGCAGCGTGACCCGCGCGACGACCTGCGCACCGTCGTCGCCGAGCTGGCCCGCTACGACGCCGACCTGCTCGAGCGCCCGGCGCTGGTGTTTCTCAACAAGGTCGACGCCGACCCCGAGACCGCCGAGATCGTTCGGCCCGACCTCGTGGCGGACGGCTGGGAGGTGCTGGCCGGCAGTGCCGCGACCGGCGCGGGCGTCGCCGAGCTGAGCCGGCGGATGGCGGCGCTGGTCGCCCTCGCTCGGCGGTCGCGCGCCGACGCGGGCTCCGACGAGCTGGTGCGCCCGGTGCTGCGGCCGGCCGCGCGCGAGGGCGCCGACATCACGGTGGAACGCCGCGACACCGGATGGCGCGTCCGCTCCGAGCGCGTCGAGCGCTGGGTCGTCATGACCGACCTCGACAACGACGACGCGGTTCGCTACCTGCAGGGGCGCATGGTGCGGGCTGGCGTCGAACGCGCGCTCGTCGCCGCCGGGGCACGCCACGGCGATCCCGTCGAGATCGCCGGGGCGGTGTTCGACTTTGATCCCGAGCCGGCGGACCTGCCAAGCGGAGAGGCCGAGGAAGAGGCAGCGGTCGACACGGACATCGTGGTGACGGGGGACGAGCAGCCGTGACGGTCGCGCCCCGCTACCCCGCCCCTCGGCGCGTCGTCGTCAAGGTCGGCTCGTCGAGTTTGCGCAGCGCCGACGGCGGGCTCGCCGCCGGCGTCGTCGCGGACCTCGTCGCCCAGATCGCCGCCGTGCGGGACGCGGGGACCCAGGTGGTGCTCGTCTCCAGCGGCGCGGTCGCCGCCGGCCTGCGCCCGCTGGGGATGGCGCGCCGGCCGGCCGACCTGCCGAGCCAGCAGGCCGCGGCCAGCGTCGGGCAGGGCATTCTCGTGCACACCTACCAGCGCTGCTTCGCCGACCACGGTCTCGCCTGCGGGCAGGTGCTGCTCACCCCCAGCGACGTCGTCGACCGGACCCGCTACCTCAACGCCCGCCACACCTTCGAGCGGCTGCTCGAGCTGGGCGCGGTGCCGGTCGTCAACGAGAACGACACCGTGGCGACCGACGAGCTGCGCTTCGGAGACAACGACCGCCTCGCGGCACTCGTCGCCAGCATGCTCGACGCGCGGCTGCTCGTGCTGCTGTCCGACGTCGAGGGGCTGCTGCCGGACCAACCCGACGTCCCGTCCGCGCAGCTCGCGCCGATCGACCGGGTCGACGACGTGTCGGCGCTCGACCCGGCGCGCTACGCCGCGACCGGCTCGGAGGTCGGTCGAGGCGGCATGGCGAGCAAGCTCGAGGCGGCGCGCATCGCGACGTTCAGCGCCGCCGACGCGGTGATCGCCAACGCGCGCAGGCCAGGGGTGCTCGCCGACGTCGTCGGCGGCGCGCACGTCGGCACGTGGTTCCCGCCGTCGCGGCGGCGCCCGGACAGCCGCAAGCTTTGGATCGCGTTCGCCCCGGCGCCACAGGGGCGCATCGTCGTGGACGACGGCGCCGTGCGGGCGCTCGTCGAGCGCGGCTCGTCGCTGCTCGCCGCGGGCGTCGTGGACGCCGACGGAGCGTTCGGACCCGGCGACGCGGTCGACGTCGCCGGGCCCGACCGGCGGGTCGTGGCCCGCGGCCTGAGCGCTTACGCCGTCGCCGAGGTGCGGCGCCTGCGGGGGCGGTCCACCGAGGACCTCGTTGCCGAGCTCGGCCCCGGCTACGCCCGCGCGGTCATCCACCGCGACTCGCTGGTCGTCGTCGCATGAAGCCAGGAGAAGGTCGGCGCCAGCGCAGCCGGGCGTGGGCGGCGCTGGTCGTCGTGTTGTCGCTGCTGACGCTGGGCGCGGCCCCCGACGATCCGCTCGTCGACCGCCAGTACCACCTGCGCACCGTCCACGCATTCCGGTCGTGGGACGTCGGACGGGGGGCCGGCATCGTCGTTGCGGTCGTCGACACCGGCGTCGACGGCGCGCACCCCGACCTTCGTGGTCGCCTGGTGGGCGGGGTCGACCTGGTCGACCGCGGCACCGCCCCGGACGACCCCAACGGGCACGGCACGCTCGTTGCGGGGATCGTCGCGGCGACCGCCGGCAACGGCGAAGGGGGCGCCGGCGGCGCTCCCGACGCCGCGATCATGCCGGTGCGGGTGCTCGACGCGACGGGGGAGGGCAGCTCCGACGTCGTCGCCGAGGGCATCCGCTGGGCCGCCGACCATGGCGCCCACATCATCAACCTCAGCCTCGCGGAGGTCGCCGGCCAACAGCAGTCGCCGTCCGCGCTGATCACCCGCGACGTCGAGTTCGCCATCCGCCAGGCCGCCCTCAAGGGTGTGCTCGTCGTCGCGGCGGCCGGCAACGACGGCGCGGACCGAACGCCGTACGCCGAGGGCGTGCCGGCGCTCGTCGTCGGCGCCACCGACGCGCGCGACCGGGTGTGGGTCGAGTCCAACCGCGACGAGGACACCCTGTTCGCGCCGGGCGTCGGCATCGTGTCGACCTACCGGGGCGGCTACGCCGTGGCCGACGGCACGTCGTTCGCGGCTCCGGTCGTGGCGGCCGGTGGGGCGCTGCTGCGCGCTCGGGGCCTGTCGTCGGCGGCGGCCCGCGAGCGGCTGGTCGACACCGCCCGGCCGATCGGCACCGGCGTGGGCCGCGTCGACTACGCCGCCGCGCTGGGCATCACGCGCGCGCCGCAGCCGTCACCGACGCCCCAGTCTTCACCGGCGCCCGCGCCGACGCCCCCGCCGGAGGCGACGCCGTCGCCGCGCCGGGCGCCGTCGCCGCTGCCGGCGCCGCGCGCCGGCACCGGTCGCCGTCGCGCCGTCCCCCGCCCCGGCCACGCCGCGCCCAGAGGCGCCGCGCCCCGTCGGCGAGGCGACCCCGGACGCGTCGCCGCTGGACGGCGCCCGCGGCCGCGGCGACGGTGTGGGTGGACCCGCGGGTGCTCGGGCCCCGGGCCGGGGCAGCGCGCCACCGCAGGGCGGCGGGGGTGGCGCATCGGAGTCGGTCGGGGCGCGACGCAAGGTCGCGCGCGGGCCGTCGGGGCCCGCCGCCCGGCCGCGGCGAAGCGCCGCCAGGCGGCGGTCCGCGCGGCGCCGCAGCTCCCGGCGGCCCCGCCGGACCGGACCGGACGGCGGAGGCTGCTCGCGGTGGCGGCGATGCTGCTCGCGCTGGACGTGCTCGCGCTGGCGTCGTACGTCAGCGCGCGTCCACCCGAGCGCTGACGCGTCGCGCGTACCGCTCACGTCGCGGCCGGCGCTGGCACGTGCGGCTACCGTGGCTCGAGTCGCAAAGTTCGCCGGCCGAGGAGGTGCCGGGCGGGGGCGCGTCGAAGGTAGTCGGTACAGTTTCGGTCAAAAGGGAGAGACCATGCGCCGCCGCCTCAGTGTTGTCCTGGCCTTGCTCGCGATCGCGGCGCTGCTGCCGTCGGCGGCCACCGCCGACGGTGGGGGCAAAGCGGCGCGCGGCCACTTCGGCAAGCCGTTCGAAGAGCCCACCATCCAGGGCCAGCGCACCAAGGACAAGTGCGTCACCGCCAAGAACGGCACGAAGGTCTGCAAGCCCGCCGCCGGCACCATCTCGGTGCTGCCCAGCGGCAAGCTGCTGTACTTCAACGCGCTCGAGGGCACCGAGAACGTGCAGAACGGCATCGGATTCGAGTACGGGCAGGTGTCGATCAACGACCAGACGCGCGTGCTGAACATGAACGGCAAGACGCCGCGCTGGACGATGCCCCGCAACAACGACGGCGGCGCGAACCCCGACGGCAACAAGTCCACGACGTTCCTGCCGTCCAACGCCGACGACTCGTCGCACAACGACGGCTCGCTGTTCTGCGCGGACCTGTCGATGCTGCCGGACGGCCGCATCCTCGCCGTCGGCGGCACCGACTACTACAGCGAGCCGGGGCTGCCGGGTCAGCAGTACGGGTTCGTCGAGCTCGAGGGCCTCAAGCAGGCGCGCATCTACGACCCGAAGACCAACCGCTGGGAGGGCCTCGGCGACGACATGGAGTTCGGGCGCTGGTACCCGACCATGGTGACGCTCGCCAACGGCGACCAGTTCGTCGCCAGCGGCGTGACGAAGCTCATCAAGCCGCTGTACCCCGACCGCCCGGCCGACTCGGGCACGAACGTCACGCTGAGCGAGACGCTCGACGTGGACACGATGTCGTGGTCGAGGAGTGCGGGGTCGGGGGCCCGGTCGGTGGTCCCGCGCCTGCACCGGCGGCCCCACGGCCACGTCTACTACAACGTGGGCGGCCAGACCTACAACCCGCAGGGGCAGTCCTACGACGAGGCGCTGTGGAACATCGCCGCGTCGTACGACCCGAAGGCCCAGGAGTGGTCCGACCTCGGCATTCCCGGCCTCGGCACGGCGAATCCCGGCTTCCGCGGCTCGTCGTTCTCGGTCATGATGCCGCTGAAGCCGAACCGCGACGGCAAGTACACCAAGGCGCGGTTCCTGTCCGCCGGCGGCGTGCTCGGCACGAGCCCCGGCGCGTACATCGCGAACACCTCCAGCCTGCTCACGACGGTCAAAACGTCCGGTGACACCGTGGAGCTCGGCACCTCCAAGGCGACGGGCCCGCTGAACCACGCGCGCTGGTACGGCTCGGGCGTGCTGCTGCCCGACGGCTCCGTGCTCGCCCTCTCGGGCGCCGACCGCGACGAGGTCGTCTTCCCCGGCAGCGGCTTCCCCGTCACCGAGGCGGAGCTGTTCGACCCCAAGACGAAGACCTGGAAGCCGGCGGCGCTGCAGAACCGCGGGCGCACGTACCACAACACCGCGGTGCTGCTGCCGGACGCCCGCGTCCTCGTCGGCGGCCACGCCCCGATCCCGACCGGGTACGGCAAGAACGGGACGATCCCGGGCGGCTTCTCCGAAAACGACGGCCGCGACCCGTCCTTCGAGATCTACAGCCCGCCGTACCTGTTCCGCGGCAAGCGGCCGAGCATCGCAGCCGCGCCGTCGCGGATCCGCAACGGTGACACCTTCAAGGTCAAGGTCGACCGCGCCCGCAAGGTCGACTCGGTGGTGCTGGTGCGCAACGCGACGATGACCCACCTCGTCGACGCCGACCAGCGCAACGTCGAGCTCGACGTGGTGCGTCGCGACGGCGACACGCTGACCGTCGCCGCGCCGCCCAACCGCGCCGTCGCGCCGCCGGGGCAGTACATGCTCTTCGTGAACAAGGCCACGAAGCGCGGCGCGATCCCGTCGGTGTCGGAGCAGGTGCGGATCAACTGATGCGCTGGGGCCGGCGGGCGGCGGCCGTCGCGTTCGACCCGACACTCGCCGCCGCGCCGGCCGGTCCCGCCGCCGCGCACGACGCGGCGGCGGAGATCCGTGCCGAGCTCGGCGACGTCGGCCCGGCGTTCGACGGGATGACCGTCGAGATCGCGACCTCCATCGCGCCGCAGCTCGTCGTCGCCAACCCGACGCCGCGGCGGCTGGAGATCCTCGACGACGACGGCACGCCGTTCCTGCGCATCGGTGCGCGGGGCGTGGAGGCCAACGTCGCCGCCGAGGCGTGGTACACGACGAACGATCCGTTCGGCACCACCGTGCCGCAGGAGCGCGTCAAAGCCGAGCCGCGCTGGGAGCGCGTCGCGGACGAGTCGTCGTGGGGTTGGTTCGACCACCGGCTGCACCCGCCGGGACTGCTCGTGCCACCCGGTGTCGCCCAGGCAGGGTGCCCGCCGAGCTCGCCGGCTGGGCGATCCCCGTGCGCGTGGACGGTGAGCCGGCCGAGCTCACCGGTCGCCTGGTGTACCGGCCGGTGCGCGGCACGTTCGAGGCGGCGCTGACGTCGCCGCTCACGCCGGTCGACGGGGTCACCGTCAGCGTGCTCCAGGGACGGGTTCCCGGCTTGTTCGTCGACAACGCGACCGACGAGGTCGTGACCGTCACCGGGGCCGCCGGCGAGCCGTTCGTGCGCATCGGGCCGGACGGCGTCGAGGCGAACCTGCGCTCACCGACGTGGGTCGAGGCACTCCAGGCCGAGGGCGGCGCTCCCGCGGTGGCGGCCGACGCCGACGCGCGCCCGCGCTGGTCGCGCATCGCGAAGGTTCCCCGCTACGGCTGGAAGGAGTACCGGGCGCTGTACCCGGACGACGAGCCGCCCGAGGACGTCGTTCGCTCCGGCAAGCCGACGCCGCTGCGGGAGTGGACGGTGCCGATGACGATCGGCGGTGAGACGTTCGAGGTCACCGGGGTGACGACCTGGCAGCCGCTGCCCCCGGAGCCCGCCGCGCTCGCCGCGCCCGCCGGCCAGCCGAGCGCGCCGCCCCAAGCGGGTGCGCCGGCGCCCCAGCCTGCATCGCCTTCGCAGGGACGATCGCCCGCCGGGCGGCTCGGCGCGGGTGCCGCGCTGGTGGGCGTGGCGGCGGTCGCCTACCTGCTGGCGCGCCGCCGGGCCGCGTAGACCCGCCTAGGCCCGGCGCTCTCCCGATAGCGTCAGCCGGCGGGGAACGGCGGCGGCGCGTCGGCGCCGCGCCACAGGTCCTGGTCGGCCGCTTGGAGCACGAGTGCGGTGAGCAGCTCGGGGGACACCTCCAGCAGCCGCCACAGCTCCAGCGCGTTGCCGACGTCGGTGCTCCAGCGGGCGAGCACCTCGTCGTCGTCGCGGTCGAGCTCCACGAGCAGCGACCGGGCCGGGTCCAGCCCGCGCGTCGAGACCTTCGCGATGAACTCCTCGCCGGACTCCGTCCAGCCCGTCCGCACCACGAAGCTGCCGGGGGACGCCACCTTCAGCTGACCGGCGACCCGCTCGAGGTGTGCGGCGAGCTCGGCGTGGCGGGCGTCGCGCGCCGCGGCGAGCTCCTCGGCGGCGCGGCGATCGGCGTCCGCGCGCGCGGCCTTGGCCTCGTCCATCTTGGCCTCGGCCGCCTCGCGCTCGCGCGCGAGCTCGGCGTTGCGTACCAGCTTCGCCTGCAGGGCCGACTCGAAGTCACTCATCCACGCTCCGTCCAGGGTTTACGTCCAGGGTCGTCGCGCCGATTCTCGCGCAGGGACCAGTCGCTAGCATTGTTCGGCAAGCGTTGCCCAGCCGTCGGAGGCGTCGGTGTCCGCGGTTCTCGAGATCTGCAAGGCGGCGAAGGCCGCAGCGCCGGCGTTGGCGCGCGCGTCGACCGACGTCAAGGACCGGGCGCTGGAGGCGATGGCCGCTGGGCTCGACGCCGCCCACGACCCAGTGCTGGAGGCCAACGCCCGCGACGTCGAGGCGGCCCGTTCCGCGGGCGTCGCGGCGGCGGTCGTCGACCGGCTGACGCTGACCGGGCCGCGGCTGGAGGCGGTCTCGCAGTCGCTGCGCGACCTCATCGCGCTGACCGACCCGGTCGGCACGGTCGTGCGCGGGTTCACGCTGCCCAACGGTCTCGAGGTCCGCCAGATCCGCGTGCCGCTCGGCGTCGTCGCGATGGTCTACGAGGGCCGCCCCAACGTCACCGTCGACGCCGCAGGGCTCGCGCTGAAAAGCGGCAACGCCTGCGTCCTGCGGGGGTCGTCGAGCGCCATCCACTCGAACACCGCGCTCGCGCGCGTGTTGCGCGACGCGCTGACCGCGACCGGCCTGCCGGCGGACGCCGTGTGCCTGGTGGCCGACACGTCGCGTGACGCGGTCAAGGAGCTGACCCGCGCCCGCGGCCTGGTCGATCTGCTCATTCCGCGCGGCGGGGCGGGGCTGATCTCGGCGGTCGTGGCCGACGCGCAGGTCCCTGTCGTCGAGACCGGTGTCGGCAACTGCCACGTCTACGTGGACGCCGCGGCCGACCTCGACCGGGCCGTGGCGATCACGGTCAATGCGAAGGCCCAGCGCCCCAGCGTCTGCAACGCCGCCGAGACGCTGCTCGTCCACCGGGGCGTGGCCGAGGAGTTCCTGCCGCGGGCCGCTGCGGCGCTGCGCGACGCCGGCGTGACGCTGGTCGGCGACGACGCCGCGCAGGCGCTGGCCGGCGCCGACCCGGCGGCCGACGCCGACTGGGACACCGAGTACCTCGACCTGCGCCTGGCCGTACGGGTCGTCGACGACCTCGACGCCGCCGTCGCGCACATCGCGCGGCACGGCACGCTGCACACCGAGGCCATCGTCACCGAGGACCGCGCGGCGGCGCGCCGCTTCGTCACCGAGGTCGACGCCGCGGCGGTGATGGTCAACGCCTCGACGCGCTTCACCGACGGCGGCGAGTTCGGCTTCGGCGCCGAGATCGGCATCTCCACGCAGAAGCTGCACGCCCGTGGCCCCATGGGCCTGCAGGAGCTGACGACCACGAAGTACGTCGTCGAGGGCGACGGCCAGGTGCGTGGATGACCGACCGTGGCACGGCGTTCGCCGACCCGGCGGACGTCAGCACCCGGCTGCGCGCCGCGGGGTACCTGCCCGACGAGGCGATCGCGACGGTCGCCTTCCTCGGCGACCGGCTCGGCAAGCCGGTGCTCGTCGAGGGTCCCGCCGGCGTCGGCAAGACCGAGCTGGCGAAGGCGTTGGCGACCGCCCTCGGGGCGGAGCTCGTGCGGTTGCAGTGCTACGAGGGCCTCGACGAGGCCAAGGCGCTGTACGAGTGGAACTACCAGAAGCAGCTGCTGCGCATCCAGGCGGGGGCGGGGCGCGCCTGGGACGAGACCGCCGACGACATCTTCAGCCGTGAGTACCTGCTCACGCGACCGCTGCTGCACGCGATCTCGTCGCCGACGCCGACCGTGCTGCTCGTCGACGAGATCGACAAGGTGGACTTCGAGTTCGAGGCGCTGCTGCTCGAGGTGCTGTCCGACTTTCAGGTCACGGTGCCGGAGTTGGGGACGGTCAGTGCGGTGCGGCGCCCCTACGTCGTGCTGACGTCGAACAACACCCGTGAGCTGTCCGAGGCCCTGAAGCGCCGCTGTCTCTACCTGCACATGGACTATCCCGACCTCGAGCGCGAACGCGAGATCGTGCTCGCGCGGGTGCCGCAGGTGCCGGCGGCCCTCGCCGACCAGCTCGTGCGCATCGTGCGGTCGCTGCGGTCGCTGGAGCTGCGTAAGCCTCCCGCGATCTCAGAGACCCTCGACTGGGCGCAGGCGCTGATCGAGCTCGGCTACGACGCCGTCGACGAGGGGGTCGCCCGCGCGACGCTGTCGGTGCTGCTCAAGCACCGCGGCGACCTGCGCACCGCCGGCGCGCACCTCACCGTGCCCGACCGCGCGGCGACGTAGGGCGGGGATGCCGTCGACCGCCGGCGAGGTCGCCGCCTCCGCGGCCGGGCGACAGCTGCGTGGGCTGCCGTCGCGCGTGCTCGCGTTTGCGCACGCGCTGCGCGACGCGGGTGTGCCGGTCGCCGTCAGCGACGACCTCGACGCGCTGCGCGCCGCGGCGGCGGTCGACCTGCTGTCGCGCCGCCAGCTGCACGAGGCGCTGGCCGCGACGATGGTCAAGTCGGCCGGCCACCGCGTCGCCTTCGACACGCTGTTCGACGTCTACTTCCCCCCGCGGGTGGGTGACGGTGCCGACGGCCAGGCGCCCCGCGACGTCGGCGAGTTCCTCGCCGAGCTCGCCGCGCGGGCCCGCGACGGCGACGACGCCACCCTGCGGCGACTCGCGTCCGAGGCGGTTGCGAGCTTCGGCGGGGTGGAGGGCCGCGACGGCGGCGGTCCGGAGTACTTCTCCTACCGGGTCTTCCGCGCGATCAACCTCGCCGGCGTCGCGCGGCGCGCGCTGAGCGAGGCCGACGCCGACGACGCCGAGCCGCTGAGCCGACGGCTGCTGAGCGACGAGGTCGAGCACCGCCTGCGCACCTTCCGCGAGGCGGTCGACGCCGAGATTCGCCGGCGCCAGGCCCTCCGGCGGGGTGCCGACGAGGTGGCGCGGCGGTTGGTCCGCGCGCTGCCCGAGGACGTCGACTTCTTCTCCGTCACCGCCGACGAGCAGGCGGAGATGCGCCGCGCCGTACGTGTGCTCGCGCGCCGGCTCGCCAGCCGGCTGGCGGTCAGGCGCCGCAACGCGCGACGCGGGCGGCTCGACGTCCGCCGGACGCTGCGCCGGTCGCTTGCCACGGGCGGTGTGCCGCTGGACCCGGCGTACCGACCGCGACGGGTCACCCGTCCGGAGCTGCTGCTGCTGTGCGACGTGTCGGGCTCGGTCGCGGCGTTCGCGCGCTTCACCTTGCTGCTGTGTCACGCGCTGCAGGGCCAGGGCGCGCGCGTGCGCAGCTTCGCGTTCGTCGACACCGTCGACGAGGTGACCGACCTGTTCGCCGAGCACGACGCCGGCGACGCGCTGCGGCGGCTGTCCACCGACGCCGCGGTCGTGTGGCTCGACGGCCACTCTGACTACGGCCATGCCTTCGAGCGGTTCCACGCCGGCTGGGCCGACGCCGTGACGCCCCGCACGACGGTGCTCGTCCTCGGCGACGCCCGCAACAACTACCGCGCCACGAACGCGTGGGTGCTCGCCGACCTGCGGCGCCGCGGCCGCCGGCTGTACTGGCTCAACCCCGAGCCGTCGGGCAGCTGGGGGACCGGCGACTCGGCCGTCACCGAGTACGCCCGGCACTGCGACGCCATGGTCGAGTGCCGCAACCTGCGCCAGCTCGCCGCCTTCATCGAGACGATCGCCTGAACGTCGGCTGGTCCCCGGTGAGCCTTCGCGGGGCGGCGCGCGGTCGCTCCTACACTGGCGGTCATGGGCCCTGCGCGCCGCGTCGGCATCATGGGCGGCACGTTCGACCCCATCCACCTCGGCCACCTCGTCACGGCCGAGCAGGCGCGCGCCGACCTCGGCCTCGACGAGGTCGTGTTCATGCCGGCCGGGTCGCCGTGGCAGAAGACCCGCACCGTCACCCCGCCGGGCCACCGCTACCTCATGACCGTGCTCGCCACCGCCGCGAACCCCGCGTTCAGCGTGTCACGCCTGGAGCTGGACGCCGACGGCCCCACCTACACCGTCGAGACGTTGCGCACGGTCCGCAAGGCGCTGCCCGACGACGCGCTGTACTTCATCACCGGCGCGGACGCGATCCTGAACATCCTGACCTGGAAGGACGCCGACGAGTGCCTGGAGCTCGCGGCGTTCGTGGCGGCGACGCGGCCCGGTCACGACCTCGGCGGCCGCGACGCGCAGCGCCCCCGCGAGCGCGTCCCCGTGCTTGACGTGCCGGCGCGGGCGATCCGCTCGACCGCCGGGCGCGACCGGATCGCCGCCGGGCGCGCGGTGAGCTACCTCATCCCGCGCGAGGTCGAGGAGTACGTCCGCAAGCACGGGCTGTACGGCACGCCGGCGCGCCCCCCGGCCGCCGGAGCGCTGACGTGACCGCCCGGCGCGCACGCGGCCCGCGCGAGGTCCGCCGCGCCAGGCAGCTGCAACGGCGCCGGCGGCTGCGCGTCGGCGCGCTCGTCGCCGGGGTCGCGACGCTGGCACTGCTCACGGTCGGGGCGCTCGTCGTGTCGCGCGAGCGGCCGGTCGCAGTACCGGCGCCCACCGCCGACGCCGTCGCCCAGCGGCAGCCCGAGCAGGACACGTTGCTGCTCGTGCGCCACGGGCGCGACGACGGCCCGGCGACCGGTGTGACACTGCTCGCCGCCGGTCCCGGCAAGACGCAGGGGCACGTGGTGTTCCTGCCGGTCGGCACGCTGGTCGACATTCCGGGCTTCGGCCTGGACCGGCTCGGCCTTGCGTACCAGTACGGCGGGGCGGCGCTGGTCGAGTCCAGCGTCGAGAACGTGCTCGGCATCGACGTCGACGCGACCGCGTCGGTGACGCCGTCGGCGCTCGGCGCCTTCCTCGAACGCAGCGGCGGCCTCGAACTGGAGCTCGACGACCGGCTCGTGTCCCGCAGCGCCGACGGGTCGGCACAGGTCCGCTTCGAGCCGGGACGCCAGTTCCTCGACGGCCCCCGGCTCGCGGAGCTGTGGGGGTTCCGCCAGCGCGGCGAGCCGGAGCTGGCCGCCTTCCCCCGCCAGCAGCTCGTCTTGTCGCGCCTGCTCGACGCCGCCGCCGACGACAAGGTCGCTGCGGCGCTGGTCGCCGACGGGGCGCCGCAGCTGGTCACCAGCGCTGAGCCGGCCTTGGTGCGCGACGTCGTGTCGACGCTGGTGGCGGCGCGTCGCGAGGAACAGCTCGCGTTCACCCTGTTGCCGGTGACGCCGTTCGGCGACGACGACGCCCGTGGCGACCCGACGTACCGCACGAAGCCCGACGAGGTGCGGCGCCTCGTCGCCGGGCCGCTCGCGGCGAGCGTGCCGGACGGCGGCGGGCCGGACGCGGTGCGGGTGCAGGTCCTCAACGGCGTCGGCACGCCCGGCATCGGGCAGGCGGTGGACCGCCGACTCGAGGGTGCCGGCTTCCGGATCGTGCTGACCGACAACGCGCGCAGCTTCGACTTCGACGCGACGCGCATCCTCGTCTACGACGAAGACGAGCGGTCCCTGCAGGCCGCGAACCGGGTGCGCGAGCGGCTGGGGGTCGGTACGATCCAGGTCAGCCGTCAACCCCAGAGCGTGGTGGACCTCACGATCGTCGTCGGCGCCGACTTTGCGTCCGAGGGTGACCCGGCGACCGAGGCGCCGGCCGCGAAGGAGCAGGACACCTGACCAACGTCGACACCACCGCGTCGCGTGCGCTCGCCGTCGCCGCCGCCGGCGCGGCGGCGGACAAGAAGGCGACCGACATCCGGGTGCTCGACGTCGGCGACCTGCTCGCCATCACCGACTACTTCGTGCTCGTCTCGGCGAGCAACGACCGTCAGCTGGGCACCGTCGCGGAGGAGGTGCAGCGGGTGCTCGCCGGCGGCGGGCGCAAGCCGCGACGGCGTGAGGGGACCAAAGACACCGGCTGGATGCTGCTCGACTACGGCGACGTCGTCGTCCACGCCTTCACCGAGGAGCAGCGCGCCTACTACGGACTCGAGCGTCTGTGGTCGGACGCGCCGGTCGTGCCGTTCGACCCGGCGCCCGTCGGCGCGGGGGGCGACACGGGCGGCGCCGACGCGGGTGGCGCCGACGCGATCGTGCGGGCCGGCGGCGAGTAGCGCCGCGGTGGCGGTCCGCGTGGTGCTGGTGCGCCACGGCGAGTCGGGGTGGAACGCCGCGGGGCGGATCCAGGGCCAGACCGGCGAGGGGCTCACCGATCGCGGCCGACGACAGGCCGACGCCGTCGCCGCGGAGCTGGCCGCCACGGCCGGCGACGCGGCGCTGATCGTGCGCAGCGAC
>JAUJMS010000057.1 GCA_030446745.1 Egibacteraceae bacterium
TTGCCAGCCGCCGCCCATCGGCCGGGACCACGCTCCCACGGGAGTGCGCCGCTCCGGCGAGACCGAGGGCTGCCAGGGTTCGACCGTGCACTTCGACCGAACCGTCAACGAGTCGCCCGAGCGGCCCGCACCCATCGACGCCCGGCCGGAATAGCTGCGACAACCGGCGCCACGCGGAGAGCACAGCGCATCGCTGCCAATACATATCAGCGACCGCGACGATCAACGGCTCTACCGGTTTCGCGTGCGAGCGGCACCGCTCTTTCTGCTTCGAAGCAGCGTTGTCCTGAGGTTGAGGTCGCGGCTGCTTGCGCGGGGTGGCGAGTCGCGTGAGCCGCGGCTGGGTGCGTTGGGTCCAGCGCTACGGGCGGCGAGCTACGCGGTGGCGGGAGAGAGCGTTTGTGCGCCGGATGGCGATCTCGCGGCCGTCGAAGTCGAGTTGGAACGGAAGTTCGCCGGCTGCGTCGATGGGGCGTCGGCCGACGCGTAGTTGATAAGAGCGAGGGCACCCGTCGAGCAGCACGCCGAATGCCGCCTGGCCAGCGGCGACGGCGACCGGTCCGGCGACCCGGGTGGCGATCTGGCGGATCCTCCGGTCCGGCGTCGCGAGCGAAAGCGCCGACAGTGGCTGCACGTTGCCGGGATTGCACGGATCGGCAGTACCCGCGGTAGCGACGATCGCGACGGTGCCGTCTTCGTCGACGGCGGCACCCTGTTGCCCAGCCGACAGTGCGACGCTGTAACGCTGCCGGCGGCCCGAAACCCGGCGCGCGGTGATCGCGGACCCCCGCTGCCAGGCCACCCAGGGCCCGCGGGCCCCGATCAGGCGCACGCCGCCCGAGGCCAGCAGCCGCCCGCCGAGCTCGATGCGCGTCGGCTCGCACCTTTGGGTCACGAGCCCGGCCGACGTCCAGCCGACCATCTCGGGCAGCGCGCAGCGCTCACGCGACGACACCCCGCTCCTGCGCCCCGCGCCGAGCCGGTCGAGCGACCACATGAAGGGAGGTGGCGGCGGCCCGCCCTTCGGTGTACACGGCGGAGAGCTGCAGCCCGGGGAGATCACCTGACGCCTCGCCGACCGCACGAGCGCCACCCGCCGACCGCTCGCCGCGAAGCTCTCCACCCGCTGCTGCACACCTTCGCCCGGCGGCTCGAACACCCCCAGCGCACCAATGCCGCCATCCGGCCGCTGCGCTTGGACAACGAGACGCCCCTCTCGGTCTTCCACCCAGAGCATGCGCGACGCCGCCAGCACCGGTCCGGCGACGACCACACGGTCGGCCACCGGCGGCGGAGGGGGCGGCGCATCGAACACTCAAACGATTATGCCGTCAGCGGAAGTCGCAGCAACCGGGCACCCGTCGCACTACGCCGCCGCTCTTGCCTCCAAGCAGAAGCGAGGTGGCGGTTGTTGCCCGTCGACGCTCAGCGGTTGTGGTTGACGACCTCGACGTTGTGCCCGTCGGGGTCCAGGACGAACGCGCCGTAGTAGCCCGGGTGGTAGACGGCGCGCTCGCCGGGGCCGCCGTGGTCCTCGTACCCCGCGGCGAGCGCGGCGGTGTGGAACGCCCGGACGGTCGCGTCGTCCTGCGCCGGGAACGCGAGGTGGACGTGCTCCGTGAGCGGCCGCTCGTCGTCGATCAGCGAGAAGCTGAAGTCCTCGCCGACCACCTGGACGGGGTCCGGCTCGACGCCCCGCTGAGAATGATCGCCGATTTTCCTTAAGGCTCACCGCTTCAGCGGTGGGTTGCTACATCTGTTCGTGCGGCTCGGCGTAGCCGTCGCGGCTGAGGACACCTGGGGTGTACAGGAGCGGCGCCAGTTCGCTACGGGCGCGTTTGAGAACGTCCGGAGTCGGCGGAATTACCGGCACCCATTTCGGGGTCGCGGGTTGGATGAACGGGGCTTCGAACCACTCGTGCGCGTTGACGTGCTCGAGCAGGACCGAAGCGTTGGCGACCGGTGTCGGGCGCCATGCCGGATGGTCGGGGATCCGGTCGGCGTGGCCGGGTCCGAGCAACTGGACGCCGAACGCGTCGGGCGCGTAGACGTCGTCGAAGGAGTCCGGCGCAAAGCCGAGGCCCCGCGGCCGGGGGTCCGGGCGCGGCGGCCAGTCGCTCGGAGGCTGGTTGACGCGCAACGCCTCTTGCACCGACCAGCCGCGCCGCACGAAG
>JAUJMS010000058.1 GCA_030446745.1 Egibacteraceae bacterium
CCCGGGTTGTCGGGGTGCGACCAAGTGTGGTTGACCAGCTCGTGCCCCGCCGCGACGGCCGTCTCGTACGGGGCGGGGTTCTGGTCGACCAGTCGACCGACTGCCACGACGCTCATCGTTGCCCCGCAGCGCCCAACGACGTCGACCAGCCCGACCAGCGCGTCGGTATCCTCGCGGTAGTCCAGGTCGAACGACAGCGCGATCATCCGCCGGCGCGGCGTCTGCAGCGGCGCGCCCTGTTGCAGCACACCCCACAGCTTGCGCCGCGACAGCTGCTCCGCCACTGGCCGCCGGCCGCGTGCCACGGCGCCTGCAGCTGCATCGGCGAGCGCGACGGCGCCCACGGCTGGCCGCCGCCAGCCGCTGACGGCGCGGACATCCGTGGGCAGTGCGATGCCGCCGGTCACCGCAGGATCATTGCGCCAGTGCGATGGCTGATGCGCGCGAGGAGGTCGTCGTCTTTGATCGCCGCGGCGACGTGATGCCACGCGACCAGCGGGTGCGTCAGCGGCGCGTCGGAACCGAACAGCACCTTGTCCGGCACCTGCGCGGCGGCGTGACGGATGAACTCGGCGAGCCACGCGCCTGAGGTCTCCAGATAGACGTTGTCGTGGCGCCGCGCGAGCTCGACGGCGGCGCGCAGCTCCGGCTCGCCGCACGGAAAGGATCCCAGGTGCCCCACGATTAGCGGCCCGCGCACCCACGGCACCAGGTGGCGCTCGATCCACGCGGGGGGGATGTGAACCCCACCGTGGACGAGGACCGGTAGCGCGCGGTCACGGATCTCGGCGAGCACCTCCTCGTCGGGCAGCCCGTCGAGGTGGGGCAACAGTTTGATACCGGCGAAGCCATCGAGCGTGTCGTGGTCCGCCGCACGGGTGCCGACCAGCGCTCGGAGCTTGCGCCGGACCTGCCACAGCGCCGGCAGCGTCACCGGCACTCGCCGGCCGCCGAGTCGGGCGAACGGCAGGATTCGGCCGCCGGTCGACGCCGCCCACTCGCGCAGCTCGGCGTTGGCCTGCGCGTAGCCGGCGCGCAGGGGCGAGAACGCGCACGCGCGCTGCACCCCGGCCGACGCCATCAGGTCGAGGTACTCGTCGCCGGTCAGCAGCGGGTAGTACAGCTCGCCGGTGTCGGACGGCCCGAGGTGCACGTGGACGTCGAACAGGGGGACGCCCGGCTCCGGGAGGTGCGTGCGGAACAGTCGCCGGCTCACTGCTGCACCAGGTCAGCGCCGGCGGCGGCGTAGACGTCGCGGTACCGCCCGACCTCATGGCTCCAGCTGCGGTCGTCGATGCCGGCGTTGACGCGTGCGGGTGGCGAAGCGGCTGCCGCGACCAGCAGGTCGGCCAGCACGTCCGGGTCCGGGCGGAACAGCCGCGCGCCCGGTCGATCGGTGAACAGCTCGCGCAGCGCCGGCAGATCCGTCGCCAGCACCGGCACACCGCTGGCGAGCGCCTCGAGCGGTTTCAGCGGCGTCGTGTCGTGTGCGACGGTAGCCGCGTGCCGGACGACGACGAACAGATCGAGGTCTGCGTACAACGCCGGCATGTCGACATAGGGCACGAACCCCGGCAGCGCGATCACGCCGGCCATGTCGCGCTCCGCCACCAGCCGGCGGACACGCTCCCAGTCGCGTCCCGTGCCGGCGATCGTGACGCGCAACCGCGCACCTCGCTCGACCGCCCGCGCGGCGCCCTCCACCAGCAGATCGAGATTCTCGATCGCCTCGAAGGTCGTGGCGTAGCCGACATGCAGCACGTCGACGTCGCGCGCCGGCGCGGGCGTGAACCGGGTCGTGTCCACGCTGTTACGAACGACGTGCACACGCCGCCCGGCGACGCCGCCGGTGACCAGCCGCCGGGTGAGGCCGTCGGAGATCGTCACCACTGCGTCGGCCTGGCGTGCCGCGCGCAGCTCCAGGCGGTTGAACCACGCGCCCCGAGCACGGGCGTACGGGTTGCGCCGGTCCGCGTCGTAGTCGCCGTTGAAGCAGCGCACCTCGTAGACCGCGGGCAGACCGGCGGCGCGTGCCGCCTCGATCGCCACGCTGCCGACGTAGTGTGGGTGGTGGGCGTGGACGACGTCGGGCGCGAACGTCGCTGTCTCCTCCGTGAGCACCGCGACCAGATCGCGTCGAGTCCTGGGAGCCA
>JAUJMS010000029.1 GCA_030446745.1 Egibacteraceae bacterium
GATGCAGGGCAATCTCCACGGCAAGGTCGCGATCGTGACGGGCGCCGCTCGCGGCATCGGTCGTGCGATTGCTGAGGCACTGGCGGCGCGAGGAGCGTCTGTCGTGGTGAGCTACGCAACGAACGCGGCAGCCGCCGACGAGGTCGTCGCCACGATCAAGGCCGCCGGCGGTCGGGCGGTCACCTTCGGCGCACGCCTCGACGGGCCGACCTCCGTACGCGCGCTGTTCGCCGCGGCTCTCGCGGCGTTCGGCAAGATACACATCTTGGTGAACAACGCCGCCATCGCACGGTTCGCTCCGATTGATGCGGTCGACGAAGCTGAGTTCGACGACACCGTCGCCGTCAACTTCAAAGCAGCATTCTTCGCCTTCCAAGAGGCGGCAC
Source organism: Egibacteraceae bacterium (assembly GCA_030446745.1). Taxonomy (GTDB): domain Bacteria; phylum Actinomycetota; class Nitriliruptoria; order Euzebyales; family Egibacteraceae; genus JAUJMS01. The sequence continues at coordinate 387 of JAUJMS010000029.1, forward strand.
GCACCCTGCAAGACGGCGGTCGCATCATCAGTATCTCCGCAGCGCAGACGCGCGTGGGCTATCCGCACGCCTGCCTCTACGCCGCGACGAAAGGCGCGCTCGAGCAGCTTTCGTTCGCAGCGTCGAGGGAGCTCGGCAAGCGTGGAATCCTCGTCAACGTCGTGTCGCCGGGGGCTACGAACACGGATCTCTACAACAGTCTGGCGCCGCCCGCAGCGCAGGAGATCGCCAAGAGCCGATCGCCGATGGGAAGACTTGGCGAACCCGCCGAGATCGCGGACGTCGTTGCGTTCTTGGCCAGCGACGAAGCCCGCTGGGTCTCCGGTCAGAACATCTGCGTGAACGGCGCCGCCCTATGGTGAACGTCGTGGCCGCCTGAAGGTGCTCGGGCCTGAGCGCCCCTCCTGGTCGCGCTCCCCAGCCGCTATCGCGCTCTCGCGTACTGTCGCCGCCGTCTGAACGACCGGGAGTGCGCCGCGCGGCGGCCGCCGCCCCGACGACGAGACGAATGGCCGTCGCCTCGTCCCACGGTCGTCCACAGGGGGTGGAGGGCCATCGCGCCGGCGGCGACGCCTTCCACGTACGGTCGCCCCATGGTTCGCGTGCCGCTCGCTGTCGTCTCCGCGCTTGTCGTCGCGTTGTCGGTCGGGTCGACGACCGGGGTCGGCCGCGCGGCGGTACTGCCGGCGCCTCAGCTGCAAGCGCAGGCCGTCGCGCCGCCGGTCGCGGTCGCCCCGGTCGCCGGCGGCGTCGCGCGGGAGTTCGCGCCGCCCCCCACGCCGTACAGCGCCGGCCACCGCGGCGTGGACCTCGTCGCCCGGCCCGGCGCGGTGGTCGTGGCGGCGTTGGCCGGCGTCGTGACGTTTTCCGGTTCCGTGGCGCGCGTGGGGTGGGTCACCGTCGACCACGGCGGCGGGCTGGCGACGACGTACGGGCCGCTCGACCCGCGCCTGGTGTCGGCCGGCGACCACGTCGCCGCGGGCGGCGTGCTCGGCCTCATTGCCGCGGATGGCGACCACCTGGACTGGGGCGCGCGGCGCGACGGGACCTACATCGACCCGATGAGCCTGCTCCAGCCGTGGGAGGTCCACCTCACCGACGAGGCACCGCTTGGCCCAGCGACGGCGGCCGGCGGCGTCGTCGCGGGCGCGCGCGTCGCCGGTGCGCGCGTCACCCCGGTCGCGGGACGGGTGTCGTCGGGGTTCGGCATGCGGACCCATCCGGTCACGGGCGAACGGCGCCTGCACGCGGGACTGGACTTCGCGGCGCCGACCGGCCGGCCCGTCGTCGCCGCGGCGGCGGGAACGGTCAGTGCCGCCGCGGACAGCGGTGGCTACGGGCTGCTCGTCACGGTCGACCACGGCGCCGGGGTGACGACGCGCTACGCGCATCTGTCGCGCATCGCCGTGTCGGTCGGCGACCCCGTGGCGGCTGGCACGGTCGTCGGCGCGGTCGGCTCGACGGGGCAGTCCACCGGTCCGCACCTGCACTTCGAGGTTCGCGTCGGCGGGGTGCCACGCGACCCACTGGATTGGCTCGCGGCCTGACCGGACCGCCCCTCGGGGTGGGCGCCGCGGCCCCCGGTGCTATGCTCGCCCCGGCTCGGCTGCGGCCGGGTCGATTTCTGCTGCCGCCCCGAAATGCCGGTGCGGCGGACATTTCAGCGTGCACCGCGGGACCCGCGGTCCCGACGCCACGCGGCTCGCGCCGCGCGACGCCGGGGACGGTCCACTGCCGCCCTCCGGGGCGACCCGGCGCGCGCGACGCCCAACCGCGACCACGAAGGACGCCCCATGCCAGTCGTCAGCATGCGCCAGCTGTTGGAAGCCGGCGTGCACTTCGGTCATCAGACCCGCCGCTGGAACCCGAAGATGAAGCGGTTCATCTTCGGCGAGCGCAACGGCATCTACATCATCGACATCCAGCAGTCGATCGGGCTGCTCGAGCAGGCGTACGGGTTCGTACGCGACACCGTCGCCAAGGGCGGCACCGTGCTGTTCGTCGGCACCAAGAAGCAGGCGCAGGAGGCGATCGAGCAGCAGGCGCAGCGCGTCGGCATGCCGTACGTCAACTATCGCTGGCTCGGCGGCATGCTCACGAACTTCGAGACGATCAAGACGCGTCTGACGCGCCTGCGCGAGCTGGAGCAGCTGGACGCCGACGGCACGCTCGAGCTGCTGCCCAAAAAAGAGGTGCTGCAGCTGTCGCGTGAGCGCGAGAAGCTCGAGCGCAATCTCGGCGGCATCCAGGGCATGACCAAGCCGCCCTCGGCGATCTGGGTCGTCGACACCGTGAAAGAGCACATCGCGGTCAAGGAGGCCAACCGCCTCGGCATCCCGGTCGTCGCCGTGGTCGACACCAACTGCGACCCCGACGTCATCGACTACGTGATCCCCGGCAACGACGACGCCATCCGGTCCGGGGCGCTGCTCACCCGCATCGTCGCCGACGCCTGCGCCGAGGGCTACGTCGCCCGCGCGAGCCGCACCCGCGACGACGTCGTCGCCGAGCAGGCCGCCGCCGCGGCCGCCGCCGCGCAGGCGCCGACGCCCGGACCGGTGAAGCCGGAAACGGAGCCGCTCGCCGAATGGGAGATCGCCCTGCAGCAGGAGGAGGCCGCCCGCCACGCCGCTCAGGCGGGTGCTGGGACCGGAAGCCTCGACGAGACGGCCCGCGCCGCGGTCGCCACGCCCGGCGACGCCGACAACCCCGCCACGCCGACGGTCACCGCCACCGCGGCGACCGGCACGCCGCAGCCCGGCCCCGACGCAGCGCCAGCCCCGGCCGACCCCGCCGAGCAGCCGCCGGCCGCGGCCGACGCCCCCGCCGACGCGGCGCCCGCCGAGCAGCCGCCGGCGCCCGCGTCCGAGCAGACGCCCTGACGCCCCGGCGCCGCCGCGCGCCGGACCCGTTGACCTGAAGCACGCGAAGTGAAGGAGTGCACGTGCCCGAGTTCACCGCTGCCGACGTCAAGCGGCTGCGCGACGCCACCGGCGCCGGGATGATGGACTGCAAGAGGGCCCTGACCGACGCCGACGGCGACATGGACAAGGCCGCCGAGCTGGTCCGCGAGCGGACCGGCGCGAAGATGGAGGGCCGCGTCGGCGACCGCACCGCCGGCGAGGGACGCGTCCACGCGTATCTCCACGCCCCGTCGCCCGGGCTTCCGCCCAAGGTCGGCGTGCTGCTCGAGCTGAACTGCGAGACCGACTTCGTCGCGAAGGGCGACGGGTTCAAGCAGCTCGCCAACGACATCGCCCTGCACATCGCGGCGCTACGCCCCGCGGTCGTGCGCGAGGACGAGGTCGACGACGAGCTGCTCGCCAGGGAGCGCCAGTTCGCCGAGCGCGAGGCGCGGGAGTCCGGCAAGCCCGACCACATCGTCGAGCGGATCGTCGAGGGCAAGCTCAAGGCCTTCTACAAAGAGAAGGTCCTGCTCAACCAGCCCTTCGTCAAAGACGACAGCCGCACCGTCGGCGAGCTGGTCGCAGAGTTCCAGCGCACCAGCGGAGAGAAGATCGAGATCGGGCGCTTCGCCCGGTTCGCCGTCGGGCGCTGACACGCGGCGACTAGGATCGGCGCAGCCGACCGACGGGAGAGTGGCGCGTGGGTGACGCGAAGTACCGGCGAGTGCTGCTCAAGCTGTCGGGGGAGGCGTTCGCCGACGAGCGCTCCAGCATCAGCCCGGCCGTCGTCGAGTCCATCGCGTCTCAGCTCGCCGACGTCGTCGAGCACGGCGTCGAGGTCGGCGTCGTCGTCGGCGGCGGCAACATCTTCCGGGGCACCGCCCCGCAGGCCCACGGCATGGACCGCTCCTCGGCCGACAACATGGGCATGCTCGCGACGGTCATCAACGCGCTGGCCCTGCAGGACGCCTGCGAGAAGCACGGCCTGCGCACCCGGGTGCAGTCGGCGGTGTCGATGCAGGAGCTGTGCGAGCCGTACATCCGCCGCCGGGCGATCCGCCACCTGGAGAAGGGCCGCCTGGTGATCTTCGCCGCCGGCCTCGGCGCCCCGTACTTCTCGACCGACACAGCGGCCGCACAACGGGCGCTGGAGATCGACGCCGAGGCGATCCTGAAGGCCACCAAGGTCGACGGCGTGTACGACAAGGACCCGCAGCGCCACGCCGACGCGGTGCGCTTCGACGCGCTGACCTACCTCGACGCCCTCGCGAGGGGCCTGAAGATCATGGACGCCACCGCGATCTCGCTGTGCATGGACAACGCTCTGCCGATCATCGTGTTCGAGCTGCTGTGCGAGGGCAACATCCGCCGCGTGGTCGCCGGCGAGCCCATCGGCACGCTCGTCCACGCGGGCGACGCGACAGGAGGCAGCGGGTGATCGACGACACGATGACGGAAGCGGAGCTGAAGATGGTCGCCGCCGTCGACCACACCCGCGCCGAGTTCGCCAAGATCCGCACCGGCCGTGCCAATCCGGCGCTGATCACCGACCTGCCCGTCGAGTACTACGGCACCCCGACCCCACTGCAGCAGGTCGCCGGCGTGTCGGTGCCCGAGCCGCGGATGCTGCTCGTCAGCCCCTACGACGCGAGTGCACTGAAGGCGATCGAGCGCGCGATCGCCGGCTCCGACCTGGGGCTGAACCCTTCCAACGACGGCAGGGTCATCCGGGTCGTCTTCCCGGAGCTGACGGAGGAACGCCGTCGCGAGTTCGTCAAGCTCGCCAAGGAGCGGGCCGAGGACGGGCGGGTGTCGGTGCGCAACATCCGTCGCAGCGCGAAGACCGAGATCGGGCGCCTGCGCGACCAGGGCGAGATCACCGAGGACGACGAGCGCCGCGCCGACAAGGCGCTGCAGGAGATCACCGACCGCTACGTCGGTGAGATCGACGGCCTGGTCGCGAACAAGGAGAAGGAGCTGCTCGAGGTCTGACGACCCGAGCACGCCATGGCCGCCGTCTCCCCGACGCCCAAGGGGCCGCTCGCGCCGGGCGTTCGGCCGCGGGGGCGCAACCTGCCGGTGGCGATCGCCTCGGGCGTCACCCTCGCCGTGCTGTTCATCGGCTCCCTGGCGGTCCACCCCTACGCCTTTCTGGCCTTTTTCACCGTCCTCGTGGTCGTCGCCGTCTTCGAGGTCGTCGCGGGGCTGCGAACGCGCGGGCTGCGCCCCGCGACGCCGGTCGTGCTCGGCGCTGGCGCGGTCACCTTCTTCGGCGCCTACGCCACTGGACCAGCCGGCCAGACGCTTGGCCTGGCGCTGCTCGTCCTCGGCGGTCTCGCGTGGCTGCTCGTCGACCCGGGGCGCGAGCGGCTGGGCGCCGACCTCGCCGCGACCTGCCTCGTGGGGCTGTGGGTGCCGTTTCTCGCGAGCTTCATCGCGCTGTTGCTCGCGCGGCCGGACGGCGAGTGGGCGGTGCTGGCGACCGTCGCGCTCGCCGTCACCAACGACATCGCCGCCTTCGCGTTCGGCAGCCGCTTCGGCCGCCACCCGCTGGCGCCCAGCGTCAGCCCGGCCAAGACGTGGGAGGGCTTCGCGGGAGGGCTGCTCACCGTGCTCGTGCTCGCCGGGCTCGTCACGGCCAACGTTCCGGGCTTCGACGTGCCGACGGCGCTCGCGCTCGGCGTAGCCGTCTGCCTGGCCGGAACGGTCGGCGACCTCGCGGAGTCGATGGTCAAGCGCGACCTCGGCGTCAAGGACCTCGGCGGCATCCTTCCCGGTCACGGCGGCGTGATGGAACGGGCCGACGCGATCATCTTCGCCCTGCCCGCGGCACACCTGCTGCTTTTGGGGCTGGGCACGTGACGCGACCGCGCGTCGTGTCCGAGGCGGTCGTCGACCCGTACGCCGTCGGCCGCGATGGCCTCGCGGCGCTGCTCGCCGACGAGCCCGGCTACCGTGCCGCGCAGGTGCAGCGCTGGCTGGTGCGCGGGGTCGACGACCCGCACGCGATGACCGACCTGCCCGCCGCGTTGCGCGAGCGGCTCGCCGGCGCCCTGACGCCGCCGCCGACGGTGCTGCGCTCCACCACCGCCGACGGCGGGCTGACCCACAAGGTGCTGCTGCGCAGCGGCGCCGGCGAGGCGGTCGAAAGCGTGCTGCTGCTGTACCCAGGCGCGGCCGGCGCCGCCGGGCGCGCCACCGTGTGCGTGTCGACCCAGGCCGGGTGTGCGATGGGCTGCCCGTTCTGCGCCACCGGACAGGCCGGCCTGCGCGGCCAGCTCGGCGTCGGCGAGATCGTGCGGCAGGTCACCGTGATGCAGCGTCGGCTCGCCACCGGTGCCGTGCGCGGCGACGGGATTCCCGACCACGTCACCAACGTCGTGTTCATGGGCATGGGGGAACCGCTCGCCAACCTCGACGCGACGGTCGCCGCGGTGCGCTGGCTCAACGACCCCGACGGCTTCGCCCTGTCGGCCCGTGCGATCACCGTCTCGACCGTCGGGCTGGTGCCCGGCATCCGCCGACTCGCCGACCTCGGCCTGCCGATCACGCTCGCGGTGAGCCTGCACGCGCCCGATGACGCGCTGCGCGACGACCTCGTCCCGGTCAACCGCTCACACCCGCTCGCCGAGCTGCTCGACGCATGCCGGGACTACCGCGACCGCACCAGGCGGCGGCTGACCTTCGAGTACGTCCTCATCGACGGCGTCAACGCGTCGCTGGACCAGGCACGCCGGCTCGCCCGGCTCGTCGGCGACCTCGGGGCGCACGTCAACCTCATCCCGCTCAACCCGACTCCCGCCGTCCCCTGGCGGGCGCCGTCGGGCAACGCCCAGCACGCCTTTCTCGACGTGCTGCGCACCGCCGGTGTCGCCGCCACGATCCGGCGCAACCGTGGGGTCGAGATCGACGCCGCCTGCGGGCAGCTGTACGCCGACTACGCGATGGCCAGCGGCGCAGTGCTGCCGGCCGCGCGGGGCGCGGCGGAGCGCGTCGCCGCACGCCCCGGCGACACCGCGGCCGCGCCGGGCGATACGCCCGCACGGCCGTGACGAGCGTCACCATCCTCGGGTCGACCGGGTCGGTCGGGACCCAGGCGCTCGACGTCGTCGCCGCCCACCCCGACCGCTTCACCGTCGCGGGGCTGGCCGCCGGCAGCAACGCCGACCTGCTGTGCGCGCAGGCGCGCCGCCATGGCGTGCGCCGCGTCGCGCTGGCCGACCCTGTCGCCGCCGCGTCCGCCCGCGCGGCGCTGGGCCGCGGCGTCGAGGTGCTCGACGGACCCGACGCGGCGACGGAGCTGGCGGCGGCGCCGGCCGACGTCGTGCTCAACGCCACGGTCGGCTCCAGGGGGCTGCGCCCCACGCTCGCCGCGCTCCACGCCGGCCGCCGCGTCGCCCTGGCGAACAAGGAGTCGCTCATCGTCGGCGGCCGCCTGGTACTCGACGCGGTGACCCGCCCCGACCAGCTGATCCCCGTCGACAGCGAACACAGCGCGCTGGCCCAGTGCCTGCGCGCCGGCGACCGCGGCGAGGTCGCCCGGCTGGTCGTGACCGCCAGCGGCGGACCGTTCCGCGGCCGCACCCGCGCGCAGCTGGGCGACGTCACCGTCGCCGATGCGTTGGCCCACCCGACGTGGACCATGGGCGCGGTGATCACCGTGAACTCCGCGACGCTGGCGAACAAGGGCCTGGAGGTCATCGAGGCGTCGCTGCTGTTCGGCGTGGACTACGACCGCATCGACGTCGTCGTCCACCCGCAATCCGTGGTCCACGCGATGGTCGAGTTCCGCGACGGCGCGGTCGTCGCGCAGCTGAGCCCCCCGGACATGCGCCTGCCGATCCAGCTCGCGCTCGGCTGGCCGCAACGGCTGGCCGCCGCACCGGCGCGCATCGACTGGACGACGGCGCAGGCGCTGCAGTTCGAGCCGCTGGACGCCGACACCTTCCCCATGGTCGGGATCGCCGTCGCCGCCGGCCGCCGCGGCGGCACCGCCCCGGCCGTGTTCAACGCCGCCAACGAAGAGGCGGTCGCCGCGTTTCTCTCCGGCCGGTTGCGCTTCCTCGGCGTCCCCGCCGTCGTCGCGGCAGTCTTGGACGAGCACGACCCCGCCGCAGCCCCAGACCTCGATACGGTGCTCGCCGTCGAGGCCTGGGCCAGGATCCGCGCCGGCGAGCTGATCGCCCGGCGCGGCAACAACAGGACGACCCGATGTTCGTGACGATCTTCGTGCTGGCGCTGGTCTTCGTGATCATGTTCCACGAGTTCGGCCACTACGCCACCGCGAAGCTGTTCGGCATGAAGGTGGACCGCTTCTTCCTCGGCTTCGGCCCGACGCTGTGGTCGTTCCGTCGCGGCGAGACCGAGTACGGCGTCAAAGCGATCCCCGCCGGGGGCTTCGTGCGCATCGTCGGGATGAGCCCGTCGGAGGTCATCGACCCGGGCGACCGCGGCCGCACCTTCTACGAGCAGGCGGCGTGGAAGAAGGCCATCGTGCTGTCGGCCGGTTCCGCGACCCACTTCGTCGTCGCGACGGCGCTGGTATTCGCGGCGCTTGCCTTCGCCGGGCTGCCCAGCGCCGAGCTGCCGGCGACGAACACCGTCGACCGGGTCGTCGCGGGCTCCCCGGCCGCCGCCGCTGGCCTTGCGCCAGGTGACCGGATCGTCGCGGTCGACGGCCAGGCGACCCCCGACTTCGAGACGATCCGCGCGGCGCTGGACGGACGCGGCGGCGAGACGCTCGCACTGACCGTCGCTGATGCGGCGGGGCGCCGCGAGGTCGCGGTCACGTTGGCCACCGAAGACCCGCAGGGCCGTCCGGGCGGCTTCCTCGGCGTCGGCCCGGAACCCGTGGTGCAGCGGCTGCCGCTCGGCGAGGCCGCTGCCGGCACGGTCAGCGGCGACTTCTCGGTCGTGCGCCTGACGCAGCTGACGCTGTCCGGGCTGGGGCAGGCGTTCACCCCGGACGCGCTCGGACGCTGGTTCCGCTCCATCGACGACCCGGGCCCGCGCGACCCGAACGGGCCGGTGAGCCTCGTCGGCGTCGGGCAGACCGTCAACGTGCTCGGCAACACCGGCGACATCTTCGCGGTGCTCATCATCCTCGCCCAGCTCAGCGGCGTGCTCGGTACGCTCACCTTGCTGCCGCTGGCGCCGCTGGACGGCGGCCACCTCGCGGTGGTCGTGATCGAGGAGAGCGTGAACGGCGTGCGGCGGCTGGCTGCGCGGGCGCTCCGCGCCGGTGGCGGCTGGACCCGGCGGTCGTCACGCCGGTCGCGCTCGCGGTGATCCTGTTCTTCGTCGTGCTTTCCGTCACCGCCCTGTACGTCGACATCACCAAGCCCGCCTCCGAGCTGCTCCAGCAGTAGGCCGTTCGACCGAGCGCGGCGGTACCCTGGCGGCACGCTCGTCGCCGTCCGCCGAAGGCTTGTCGTGGGCACGTCGCTTCCCGTCCTGACCACCGCGCCGGCGCCGCCGCCCGACGCCGCGCACCACGCGCCGCCGGTCCGCCGGCGCAGCCGCGGCCTGCGCGTCGGGACCGTGCCCGTCGGCGACGGCGCGCCCATCAGCGTCCAGTCGATGACGACGACGCCGACCCACGACGTCAACGCCACGCTCCAGCAGATCGCCGCGCTCAACGCCACCGGGGTCGACATCGTGCGGGTCGCGTGCCCCCGCCAGGAGGACGCCGACGCGCTCGCCGCCATCGCCGCCAAGTCGACGGTCCCCGTCATCGCTGACATCCACTTCCAGTGGAAGTACGCGCTCGCCGCGATCGAGGCGGGCTGCGCCGGCGTGCGCATCAACCCCGGCAACATCCGCAAGCACGACAAGGTCCGCCTGATCGGCGACGCCGCGCGCGAGCGCGGCATCCCGATCCGCATCGGAGTCAACGGCGGGTCGTTGGAGCCGGCGCTGCTCGCCAAGCACGGTGGCGTCACGCCCGAGGCCCTCGTGGAGTCGGCCCTCGGCGAGGTCGCGATCCTCGAGTCGGTCGACTTCTACGACACGAAGATCTCGGTCAAGCACTCCGACCCGTGGGTGATGATCCAGACCTACCGGCTGCTCGCCGAGCGCTGCGACTACCCGCTGCACCTCGGTGTCACCGAGGCCGGTCCGCCCAAGACCGGCATCGTCAAGTCGGCGGTCGGGATCGGGACGCTGCTCGCCGAGGGGATCGGCGACACGATCCGGGTGTCGCTGTCCGCCGACCCGGTCGAGGAGGTCAAGGCCGGCATCGGCATCCTCGAGGCGCTCCACCTGCGCGAGCGCGGCCTCGACGTCGTCTCGTGCCCCTCGTGCGGCCGGGCCGAGGTCGACGTCTACACGCTGGCCGAGCAGGTGCAGAACGCACTGGAGGGCATCGACGTGCCGCTGCGTGTCGCCGTCATGGGCTGCGTCGTCAACGGCCCCGGCGAGGCGCGCGAGGCCGACGTCGGCGTCGCGGCGGGCAAGGGCAAGGGCCAGCTGCTCTACCGTGGCCAGGTCGTCGCCCAGGTCCCCGAGGGCGACATCGTCGCGAGCCTGGTCGACCTCGCCAACGAGGTCGCCGACGAGATCCGCAAGGAACGCGGCGCCGGCACCCCCGTCGTCGTCGCCTGACCCGGTCGCCACGTTCGCGCCGGCGAGGACAACAGACCGATGCCGATGCTCAGCCGCAGCGACGCCGAATCGTTTCTCGCGCAACATCACTGGGGCGTGCTGGTGACGCTCAAGGCGTCCGACGGGCGCCCGCAGCTGAGCAACGTCGCGTACGCGTTGCTCGACGGGCGGGTGCGGGTGTCGGTCACCGACTCCCGCGCGAAGACCGCGAACGTGCGCGCCGACCAGCGGGTCAGCCTGCACGTCACCAGCGACGACTTCTGGACCTACGTCGTCGCGGAGGGCCAGGCGCAGCTGTCACCGGTCGCCGCCGACCCGGGTGATGCCACGTGCCGCGAGCTGCTCGAGCTGTACAAGGCGGTGCGCGGCGAGCCGCACGACGACCCCGACGAGTTCTTCGCCGCGATGGTCAGCGAGCACCGGCTCGCGTTGTCCTTCGCCGTCGACCACCTCTACCCGACGACCGGCTGACCCACGTCGTTTGATGCCGCTTTCCGCCTGCCGCGGCGGAAACTCGTCGTCAAACCAGGGGCGCACCCGTAGGCTCGCGGGGTGACCGGGCAGTTGGGCGCCAGCGCGCCGCGACGCCTCGCCTTCGCGCTGGCGCTGGTGACCCTCGTCGTCGTCGCCGGGACGGTCGGCTACGTCGTCGTCGCCGACGCGCGCGTGCTCGACGCGCTCTACATGACGGTCATCAGCGTCTCGACGGTCGGCTTCGCCGAGGTCATCCCGCTCGGCGACGGCGGGCGGATCCTGACGATGGCGGTCGTCGTGCTGGGAGCCGGCAGCGTGACCTTCGCGGCGGTGACGGCCATCGAGTTCCTGCTCGAGGGCCACGTCCGCGACATTCTCGGGAGGCGGCGCATGGACCGCGAGCTGGAACGTCTGCGCGATCACACGATCGTGTGCGGCTTCGGCCGCGTCGGCCGCCAGACCGTCGACACCCTCGTCGAGCAGCGCCGGCCGGTCGTCGTCGTCGATCCCGACCCGGAGCGCGTGGAGATGGCCGCGGAGCGCGGCGTGCCGTACCTGGAAGGCGACGCCAGCCACGAGACGTGCTGGTGCGCGCGGGCCTGTTGCACGCCACCGCGCTGGTGGCGTGCACCGCCGACGACGGCGACAACGTCCTGATTGCGTTGACGGGCCGCGGACTGAACCCCGGCGTGTTCGTGATCGTGCGGGTCAAGACCGAGGAGAACGAGCCGAAGGCGCGCCGCGCCGGCGCGGATCGCGTCATCGCGCCTGCGGCGATCGGCGGCCGGCGCATCGCTGCGCTGGTCACCCGCCCCATCGTCGTCGACTTTCTCGACGTCGTCAGCCACGGAACCGACGTCGACTTCGTGCTGGAGGAGATCGCCGTGCGCGACGGCTCGGACCTCGCGCGCCGCTCGCTGCGCGAGGCGCAGGTGCGCGAGCGCTACGGCGTGACGGTGCTCGCGATCCGCCAGCGCGACGGGGTGATGAACACCCATCCCGGTCCCGACGACCGGCTCGAGCACGGTGACACGCTCGTGGTCATCGGCGGGCGCGACGATCTCGAGCGCGTCGAGGGTGCGGCGGGGTAACCGCCCCGGCGTTGCCGCGACGTCGCCGCGGCGGTACCGTTCCGGGCGGAACCGGTCGGGCCGGGAGGCTCGCGGTGCCCAGGTCCCGTGTGGATCGGGTCGCCCGACAACCGAGCGGGAACGACGAACGAAGTGGGCGGCCCCGCCCACTTTTTGTTTCCCGCGAAAGGAGACGGTGGCAGTGGCGGACGCGACGACGCTGGTGCGACGACACGTCGAGCCGCTCGCCGACGACGCCGGCCTCGACGTCGTGGACGTCGAGGTCAAGGGCGCCGGTGCGGCGCGGCTCGTCCGGGTGCGCGTCGACCGCAAAGGTGGCGTCGACCTGGCCGTGTGCCAACAGCTGTCGCAGACGCTCGCCGCCCGCCTGGACCACGAGGACGGCCTGGACGGCCCGTACCGGCTGGAGGTCACGTCGCCGGGCGTGGACCACCCGCTGCGCGACCGGCGCGACTTCGACCGCGTCGAGGGCCGGACCGTGCGCATCCGCCGCCGGCGGGGCGACGCCGTGGACGAGCTGCACGGGACCGTGCGCGAGGCCGGTGCGGACGCGGTCGTCGTCGACACGGGCGCCGCGGCGACGGCCGTCGCCTACGACGAGATCCTCGCCGCCCGCCAGGTTCTGCCGTGGTGACCGCAAAGGAGGCCGTGCGATGAAGGTCGAGATCGAGGCGCTGCGCAGCATCGAGCGCGAGAAAGGCATCGCGTTCGACACCGTCATCGAGGCGCTCGAGAGCGCGCTCGCCAGCGCGTACAAGCGCTCGGAGGCTCAGGCCGAGGAGGCGCGCGTCGTCATCGACCGCGTCTCGGGCGAGGTGACGGTGTTCGCGCAGGAGCTCGACGACGACGGCAACATCGTCGCCGAGTGGGTCGACACGCCGCACGACTTCGGGCGCATCGTCGCGCAGACCGCCAAGCAGGTGCTGCTCCAGCGCCTCCGTGAGGCGGAGCGCGAGCTGACCTACGGTGAGTACTCCGGCAAGGAGGGCGACCTCGTCACCGGCACGTTGCAGATCCACGACCGCGGCGTGACGGTGCTCGACCTGGGCAACGCCGAGGCGGTCCTGCCCTACGCCGAGCAGATCCCGACCGAGCGCTACGAGCACGGCACCAGGCTGCGCGCCTACATCGTCGAGGTCCGCCGCTCCTACAAGGGGCCGCAGATCGTGTGCAGCCGCAGCCACCCCAACCTCGTCAACGAGCTGTTCCGCCTCGAAGTGCCCGAGATCGCCGACGGCACCGTGCAGATCCGCGGCATCGCGCGCGAGGCGGGGCACCGCACGAAGATCGCGGTGGAGAGCACCGACCCGTCGGTGGACCCCGTCGGGGCGTGTGTCGGGGCGCGCGGCACCCGTGTCATGGCCGTTGTCGACGAGCTGTCCGGCGAGAAGGTCGACATCATCCCCTTCGCGCCGGAGCCAGCGGCCATGGTGGCCAACGCCCTGTCGCCGGCAAAGGTCAGCGAGGTCTACCTCTACGAGGAGGAGGCGACCGCGCTCGTGGTCGTGCCCGACTACCAGCTGTCGTTGGCCATCGGGCGGGAAGGACAGAACGCCCGGCTGGCGGCGCGGTTGACCGGCTGGCGCATCGACATCAAGAGCGAGACGCAGTTCGCCGAGGAGCAGGCGGCGTTCCAGGCGGCCTACGAGCGCGGCGAGATCGACGAGTACGGCAACCCGGTCGCACCGGCCGGCACCGACGGCGACGCCCCGGCGAGCACCGGCGGCAACGGCGCGACCGACGCCCCGACCGACGGCTCCGCGTCGGTGCCGGTGACCTCGGCGCCGCAGGTCGGGCTGGACGGCGGGCCCACCGACGTCGTGGTCGACGACGCCGAAACCTCGCCGCAAGCGACCGTTCCGACCGGCGGGGAGGAGTAGGCTGATGGGCGTCCCCACCCGGTCGTGCCTGGCCTGCCGGCGACGTGGTGACAAGTCCTCGTTCGTCCGGCTCGTGGCCAGGGGCGGCACCGTGGCGGTCGACGTCGCGAGTCGTCTCCCCGGTCGCGGCGCCTACCTCTGCCCGCGGCAGCCGTGCCTGGACGCGGCGCTGCGCCGGGATGGGGCAGCCGTCGCCCGCGCGTTGCGTCTGCGCGGGCCGCAGGCGGCAGACAGCAACGACCAACTCCGCGCAGCATGGCACGCGGCAACCCGCCACACAGGCGTCGTCGAGGTGAGGCAGTGAGCAAGGTCCGGATCTACGAGCTGGCCAAAGAGACGGGACTTCCGAACAAGGAGGTCATCCGTCGCCTCGCCGAGCTCGGCGTCGACGCCCGGTCGCACTCGTCGACCGTCGAGGGCCCCGACGCGGCGCGCTTCCGCGAGAGCCTCGGCAAGCGGCTCGAGGCGCGGCGCAAGCAGCAGGAGGAGCAGGAGCGGCGGGAAGCCGAGGCCTACGACCTCACGGCGCTGAAGACCCCGGCGGCCTCCGCGACGGCGCGACGCATCCTGCCGCCGCACCTGCGCAAGCAGCAGGAGGACGCCGCGGCGGCGGCGGCCGGCCCGGCCCCGGCGCCGCCGCGTTTCCGCCCGCCGGCGACGCCCTTCCGGCCGACCGCGCCGACCGGCGTCAGCGTCGGCGGCGACGACGACGACGTCGCGACACCCTCCCCCGCCCAGCCCGCGGCTGCCGCACCGCCGCCGGCGGCCACGCCGACCGACGCGCAGGAGGCGGCGGCGCAGCGGACGGCCGCCGAGGCCGCGCGCGCCGGCGTCGTGCGCCCCGCTGGCATGCCGCGGCCGGCGCTGCCGCCGGCCGAGCGGCGACTGCCACCGCCGCCACCCGCCGTGCGCGAGGGTGACGGCCGCGGCGACTGGGGCGAGGACGGCGAGGAGGCCCCGCGCGGCATCCCGGGCGTCCCACGCCCCGGAACGCCGCCGCGTCCCGGCCAGCCGACGGTGCCGCCGCGCGTGCCGCGGCCGCTGAGCCCTGCGGCCACCGGCATGCCGGTCGAGCCGCTGCGCCGCGTCGAGCACAACCTGCCCCGCGAGGGCTCCGGCAAGCGCTACATCCCACCGCCGCGCGCCGCGCCCAAGGACGCGCCTGCGGCGGCGCCGGCCGCCCGGCGGCCGGTGCGCCGGGCCGTCCGGGGACGGGGCGCCCCCGGCCGGCATGCCGGGCCGTCCCGCCGGTGGCCCCGGCCGCCCCGGCGGACCTGGCACCGGGATGCCCCCGCGTCCAGGCGGCCCCGGAGGCCCCGGCCGTCCGGCGGCGGTCCCCCCGGCAAGAAGGCGAAGGGCAAGCGCCGCAAGGAGCCCACGCTCCAGGAGCAGTTCGAGGCGACGACCCGGCCCGGCCGCGCGACCCGCGGTGGGCCCGTCAAGGCGACGGTCTCCGGACCGATCGACGTGGTGCCCGGCATCACCGTCGGGGAGTTCGCCAAGCTCATCGGCGTCAGCCCGACCGACATCGTGCGGGTGTTGTTCGGCATGGGCGAGATGATCACCGTCACGCAGTCGATGTCGCCGGACCTCATCGAGATCGTCGCCGCCGAGATGGAGGCGGAGGTCAACTTCATCACGCCTGAGGAGCTCGAGTTCGGCAGCGACGAGGTCGACCCGCCCGAGGCGCTGCGCCCGCGCGCGCCGGTCGTGACCGTCATGGGTCACGTCGACCACGGCAAGACGCTGCTGCTCGATGCGATCCGCGAGGCCGACGTGGTGTCCGGCGAGGCCGGCGGCATCACGCAGCACATCGGCGCGTACCAGATCGCCAAGGACGGCCGCCACATCACGTTCATCGACACGCCGGGCCACGAGGCGTTCACCCAGATGCGCGCCCGCGGCGCCAAGGTCACCGACGTGGCGATCCTCGTCGTGGCAGCCGACGACGGCGTGAAGCCGCAGACCGTCGAGGCGATCAACCACATCAAGGCCGCCGAGGTGCCGATCATCGTCGCGGTCAACAAGATCGACAAGGAGGACGCCGACCCCACACGGGTGCGCAGCCAGTTGGCCGGCTACGACCTGGTCGCCGAGGAGCTCGGTGGCCAGACGACCATGGTCAACGTGTCGGCGAAGACCAAGCAGAACCTCGAAGAGCTGCTGGAGATGGTGCTGCTGCAGGCCGACGTCGCCGAGCTGCAGGCCAACCCCGACCGGCGCGCGCGCGGCGCGGTCATCGAGGCCCACCTCGACCGCGGTCGCGGTGCCGTCGCGACGGTGCTCGTCCAGGCCGGCACCCTGCGCACCGGCGACGCGATCGTCGCCGGCAGCGCGGACTGCAAAGTGCGCGCGATGTTCGACGACGACGGGGCGCCGGTCGACGAGGCCCGTCCCTCGACGCCGGTGCAGGTCCTCGGCTGGAACGAGGTGCCCGACGCCGGCGACGAGTTCCGCGTCGTCGACGACGAGCGCACCGCCCGCGACATCGCGTCGAACCGTGCGGCGCGACAGCGCCGCATGGAGCTGGCGAACCGCCGCACGCTGTCGCTCGAGGACCTGTCGGGCGCCATCGCCGAGGGCGAGCTGCAGACGCTCAACCTCATCATCAAGGGCGACGTGGCCGGCTCGGTCGAGGCGGTCGCCGACGCGATGAACAAGCTGGAACTGCCCGAGGTGAAGGTCCGCATCGTCCACAAGGGCGTCGGTGCGGTGACCGAGAACGACGTCAGCCTCGCCGAGGCCTCCACCGCGATCATCATCGCGTTCAACGTCCGCCCCGAGGCCAACGCCCGCCAGGCGATCGAGGACAGCGGCGTCGACCTGCGCCAGTACTCGATCATCTACCAGGCCACCGAGGACATCGAGCTCGCCGTCCGCGGCCTGCTCGCCCCGACCTTCGAGGAGGTCATCACGGGGCGGGCGCAGGTGCGCGAGGTGTTCCGTGTGCCGCGCGCCGGGTTCGTGTTCGGCTGCTACGTCACCGACGGCGAGCTGCGCCGCAACGCCAAGGTCCGCATCGTGCGCGACGGCGTCGTCGTCGCCGACGACACGATCGCGTCGCTGCGGCGGTTCAAAGAGGACGTCACCGAGGTGGCGACCGGCTTCGAGTGCGGTGTCGGCCTGGACAAGTTCCAGGACGTGCGCGCCGACGACGAGTTCGAGGTGTACGAGCAGCGCGAGGTGGCGCGGACCTGACGCCGTTGTCGCCGCTCCGTGCCTGCCGGCGGGAGGGCCGACGGCTTGCGTGCCTGGACGCGGGCTGTGGCCCCCGGTCTTCGGCTGGACCTGCCGGCGGGGGGCCGCCGCGTTCCGGCTCGCGCGGGGACCCCGGCCCCGAGTCGCCTCCACCCGGCGGCCCCCCGCCTCTCGTGCCCGTCCGGGCCACAGCCCGCTCCGATACTGCGGGCCTCGCCCCGGAGGTCGACGCGCGTCTGCCGAGGCTGGTGCTGGGGTGATGGTGGCGGGGTTGGTCGTGGTGGAGGTGCATGTGCCGGCGGCGTCGTCGTTGAAGGAGAAGCGGGGCGTGGTCAAGTCGGTGGTGGCGGCGTTGCGCAACGGGCTCAACGTGTCGGTCGCCGAGGTCGGCTACCAGGACCTGTGGCAGCGCTGCCAGCTCGGAGTGGCGATCGCCGCCGGGTCGGAGGTGGGGGCGCGCAAGGTCGCCCAGCAGGTGGAGCGGATCGTCGCGCGCGAGCCACGGGTGGAGATCGTGGGCATCAGTGTCACCGTCGTCGCGCCGGAGGACTGACATGGGACAACGCCTGGCCCGGGTGAACGAAGCCGTCAAGGAGGTGCTCGCCGAGGCGCTCGTCGACCTGAAGGACCCCCGGCTCGGGTTCGTCACCCTCACGGAGGTCAAGACCAGTCCGGATCTGCGCCACGCCGAGGTGTTTTTCACCGTGCTCCCCGACGACGTCGAGTCGCAGGCGACGACCCGGGAGGGGCTGCGCAGCGCCGCCCCGCTGCTGCGCCGCGAGCTGGGGACGCAGCTGCGGCTCAAGCACACGCCGGACCTACACTTCACCCACGATCCGCTGCCCGCGCAGGGCCGGCGCATCGAGACGCTGCTGCGAGGAGACGACGCGCACGATGCCGGTCGCTGAAACGGCGTGGGGCGCGGCCGTCGAGCTTCTCGACGGCTGCGACGAGGTCGCGCTCGCGTGCCACGTCGACCCCGACGGCGACGCGCTCGGCTCGATGCTCGCGTTCTCCCGCTTCCTGCGGTCGCGGGGTGTGCGGACGGTGGCGAGCTTCGGTGCGTCACGGCAGGGCGACGCGTTCACCGTTCCGCCGTCCGACGCGGGACTGCTGTGGTCGGCGGTGTACCGCGACGACCTCGACGAGTTGGCGGTCGCCCCGGCCGAGACCGACGGGCTGATCGACGTGGGCGCGGGCACCGACGCCGGGGAGTGTGCGCTGGTGTGCAAAGAGCAGCCCGGCGGCCGTTGGAAGGCGTCGCTGCGCAGCAAGGGCGGCGTGGACGTCGGCAGCGTCGCGGCAAGGCTCGGCGGCGGGGGCCACGCCGGCGCGGCCGGCTTCACGGCGGGCGGCACGCTCGACGACGTCGTCGGGCGCGTCGTGGCGGCACTCGCCCCGCCGGCTGCCGGCGCGGCGACCGTCGTGCGCCGAGCCGGGTGATGGTCGCGTCGCCGACCGACGGAGTCCTCGTCGTCGACAAGCCGGCAGGCATGACGTCGCACGACGTGGTTGCCGCCGTCCGTCGGGCGCTGCGCGGCGCCGGCGCACCCGGCGCTCGCCCCAAGGTCGGCCACGCCGGCACGCTCGACCCCGACGCCACGGGCGTGCTCGTCGTGTGTCTCGGTCGCGCCACCAGGCTCGTCCCGTACCTTCAGGCGTCGGTCAAGACCTACGACGCGCGCCTGCGCCTGGGCGTGACGACGACGACACTCGACGCGTCGGGCGACGTCGTGGCGGAGCGTGACGCCAGCGACGTCGACGAGGCGCGTATGTGCGACGCGCTCAAGCGCTTCGTGGGCACGGTCGCGCAGGTCCCGCCGATGGTGTCGGCCGTCAAGGTCGGCGGCGAACGGCTCTACGCGAAGGCGCGGCGCGGCGAGCACGTCGAGCGCGCGCCGCGCACCGTGACGATCCACGACATCGTGCTCGAGGACTTCGACCCCGGTCCGCGGGCCGAGGCCGCGTTCCTCGTCACCTGCTCCGCGGGCACGTACGTGCGGACGCTGGCGGCCGACGTCGGCGAGCGGCTCGGGTGCGGGGCGCATCTGACCGCCCTGCGGCGGCTGGGCTCGGGGCGCTTCTCGCTGGAAGACGCCGTCGATCTGGCCAAGGTCGCCGACCTCGCCGCGCAGCAGCGCCTCGACGAGGCGCTGCTCACACCCGCCGAGGCAGTCGGGGACTATCCCGCCGTGGTCGTCGACGGCGCGCAGGCGACCGCCCTCGGGTTCGGGCGTCCGCTGCCCGCGACCGGCCACGCCGGTCCGGTGGCCGCCGTCGACGAGCACGGGCGGCTGCGCGCCATGGTCGCCGTCCGCGTCGGCGGCGCGCGGC
>JAUJMS010000004.1:0-137122 GCA_030446745.1 Egibacteraceae bacterium
CCTTGTCGATCGACGTGTCGAAGTACACGCCGGGCGAGCGAACGAGCTGCGAGACGACCACGCGTTCCGTGCCGTTGATGATGAACGTGCCGCCGTCGGTCATCACGGGGAAGTCGCCCATGAACACCGTCTGCTGCTTGAGCTCGCCGGTGCCGCGGTTGAGGAACTCTGCCGTGACGAACAGCGGCGCGCTGTACGTCATGTCCTTCTCTTTGCACTCGTCCTGGGAGTTCTTCGGCTCCTCGAAGCGGTGCTGCGAGAACGACAGCTCCAGCTGCCCGGTGAAGTCAGCGATCGGCGAGATCTCGGTGAAGACCTCCGCAAGCCCCTTCTCCTGCAGCCAGCGAAACGACTCCCGCTGGATCGCGACGAGGTCCAGATCCTCCACCGGAAGGGGCTCGGCGATCTTGGCGAACGACAGCCGGTCGTAGCCGTTGCGGTCGTTGATGGCGCGCGACGAGGCGCCGTCGCTCAAACGAGACGTCGACAAGAGGAACTCCTTCGAAGTGGCTTCAACGCCACGAAACGGCGGACGGCTGGGGCGAGCGCCCGCCGGACAGAATGCGGTTCAACGACACGAGGGCCGCAAGCACAGCAAAACGAGCATGGACAACTGAGGCCTACGGGAGCGCGAAAAGGCAGTGTAGCCGTTGGCTACACTGCTCTCAACGCCGGTCCCTGCCAGATCTCACGATCGGCTGAACGCGCCTCCTTGCAAGTGAAGTTACGACCACTGTGACATCCGCCCGCAGAACCGTCAAGCGCCAACCCACCGCCCCAACAGCGACGAGGACTATTTCACCTCGACACCGGCGCCGGCGGCCTCCAGCGACTCCTTGGCCTTGTCCGCCGTCTCCTTGTTGACGCCCTCGAGCACCGGCTTGGGGGCCCCGTCGACAAGGTCCTTGGCCTCCTTCAGGCCCAGGCTCGTCAAGGCGCGGACCTCCTTGATGACCTGGATCTTCTTCTCGCCGGCCGAGGTGAGGATGACGTCGAACTCAGTCTTCTCCTCCGCAGCTTCTCCGGCGTCACCATCGCCGGCGCCGGGCGCCGCGGCCACGGCCACCGGAGCGGCCGCAGTGACGTCGAACTCTTCTTCGAACTTCTTCACGAACTCGCTGAGCTCGAGGAGGGTCATCTCCTTGAACGCGTCGAGCAGGTCATCGGTGCCGAGCTTCGCCATGGTGCTGTCTCCCTTGTTGCTGATCGTCGTCGCTGATCTATTCGGTGGTGGGGCCGATGTCCTCGGCCCGGCCCTCCGGGCCCGTCTCGCCGGGCGTGGCGTTGACGCCGGCATCGGCCGCAGCCTGTGTAGCGGCCACGGCCTCGGCGCTGTCCGGTTCGGGTGTCTGGTCTACGGCCGCAGCGGCCCCCGCCGCGTCGGGCGTGTCCTGCGCTTCGGCGGAGGGTGGCGCGTCCGCCTCACCGGCGGCGATGCGCTTGGACTGCAGCGCGGCCATGAGACGAGCCATCTTGGTGAGGCTGGCCAGCGCCAGGCGCGCTGGCTGCGCGATGATCGCCTGCATGATGCCGGCGACCTGTGACAGCAGCTCCTCGCGGGAGGCGAGGTCGGCGAGGCGTCCCGCCTCGCCGGCGTCGATGAAGCGGCCCTCGAGGATGCCGCCCTTGACGACCAGGGCCGGGTGGGTCCTGGCGAAGGCGCGCAGCGCTTTGGCGGCAGCCACCGGGTCGTCGCCGCAGAAGGCCACTGCGGTGGGCCCCGTCAGCAGCTCATCGGGGACGTCGAAGCCGGCGTCGCGGACGGCGATCTTGGTCAGCGTGTTCTTGACGACCCGGTACTCGGCGCCGGACTTTCGCAGCTCTGCCCGCAGCTGCGCGAGCTGGTCGACGGTCAACCCGCGGTACTCGGTGAGCATCGTGGCCGAGGCGCCGGAGATGCGCTCACGCACGTCGGTGACCGCCGCCGCCTTGTCTGGCCTTGCCATGCCGTCTCTCCTCATCATCGCCGCACAAACAAAAATGCCCCCCGCAGACCGGGAGGCACAGGCATGACCAAGCTGGTGCTTGCTCTACCTGCGCTGGCCGGCTTCCCAGTGGAAAGCACCTTCGCCACAAGAAATTCGTGGAACCAAGCGGTCTACGGCTGACGGCCAGCGTACGGTGCCGGCACCGGGCCGTCAAAGCAGGCGACGGACCGGGCGGCTCATGCGGCCGAGGCTTCCTCCCACAGGTCACGCGTGCGGGTCGGGTCGATGCGGACCTGGGCTCATGGCCGCGCAACGTGGATGCTGCGCAGGTAGCGCCCTTTGGAGGAGGCCGCCGGCGACGCGCAGCAGCTCGTCAAGGACCGCGCCGTAGTTCTCCGTCAGCTGGCGGGCGTCGAAGGACGCCTTGCCCAGGACGAGGTGGACGTTGGTCTGACGGTCCGACCGCAATTGATCTTTCCGGCCTTGATCTCTGGACACGGCGCGCGACGTCCATCGTGACGGTGCCTGTTCGGGTTGGGCATGAGGCCGCGGGGACCCAGCACCTTGCCGTAGCGGCCGATCTTGCCCATCTGGTCGGGCGTCGCGATGACGGCGTCGAAATCGAGGTTGCCGGCCTCGATGAGTGCGGTCACCGGCCGCCTTGACGATGTCCGCGCCGGCCGCCTCGGCTTCGGCAGCCTTGGCGCCCTCCGCGAACACCGCGACCCGCATGCTCTTGCCGGTCCCGTGCGGCAGCGCGACCGACCCGCGCACCATCTGGTCGGCGCGGCGCGGGTCGATGCCCAGGCGCAACGCCAGGTTGACGGTCGCGTCGAACTTGACCGTCGCCGTCTGGGTGACCAGGCGCATCGCCTCCGCCGGCGGGTAGAGGCGCTCCGCGTCGATCTTGGCCTGCATCGCGATAGCGCTTTCCGTGCTTTGCCATGTGGTGTTTACCTCCCGTGGTTCATGCGGGCTCAACGCCCTCCCACATCGTCAAGTGGTTGCAAGAGTCGGGCTGGTGTCGCCTGGAGAGACGGCTTGAGGGTGGGCGGGTGAGCGCCCCGGAAGGCGACACCAGCCCGACCATCCAGCGCCGAGAACACAGTGCTACTCGACGTTCAGCCCCATGGACCGCGCCGTCCCTTCGATGATCTTCCGTGCGCCGTCGACGTCGACGGCGTTGAGGTCCTCCATCTTCAGCTCGGCGATCTCGCGCACCTGGTCACGGCTGACGGTGCCGACCTTGGTCCGGTTTGGGACGCCTGAGCCCCTTCTCGACGTTGGCGGCCTTGAGCAACAGCTGCGCGGCGGGCGGCGTCTTGGTGACGAACGTGAAGGAACGGTCCTCGAAGACCGTGATCTCCACGGGGACGACGTTGCCCTGCTGCGCCGACGTCCGCTCGTTGTACGCCTTGCAGAACTCCATGATGTTCACGCCGTGCTGACCCAGTGCCGACCCACGGGGGTGCGGTACGCCCTGACCGGCGGGGATCTGGAGCTTGATCAGCGCCATTGCTTTCTTGGCCATCTGCTTGCTTCTCCTGCGTGGTCCCGACGGGCGCTAGAGCTTGGCGACCTGGTCGAAAGCGAGCTCGACGGGCGTCTCCCGGCCGAATATCGACACCAGAACCTTCAGCTTGTTCTGGTCGGCGTTGATCTCCGAGATCGTTCCGGTGAAGTCGGCGAACGGACCCGAGGTGACGCGGATGTTCTCGCCCTCTTCGTACTCGACACTGGGTGCCACCTCCTCGCCCTCTTCAGGCTCGCGGAGGATCGCCTCGACCTCCTTGAGGCTGAGGGGCACGGGCTTGGCCCCGGGAGGGCCGACGAAGCCGGTGACGGCAGGCGTGTTGCGCACGACGTACCAGGAGTCGTCGTCGAGTTCCATCCGCACGAGGACGTAGCCCGGGAACACCTTGCGCTTGACGTTCTGCTTCTTGCCCGCCTTGATCTCGACGGCGTCCTCGGTGGGAATGATGACGTCGTAGATCCGGTCTTCCATGTTCATCGACTGGATCCGGCTTTCGAGGTTGGCCTTCACCTTCTGCTCGTAGCCGGCATAGGTGTGGACGACGTAGAAGTCGCCCGCAGGCGCATGAAGTCGAGGCGGCTCGGTGTGGCCGGCGCTGCCTCCGCCTCCTCGGCGGCGTCCGCGGGAGCGTCGGCCTCGGAGTTCGGGCGCGACCTGCCTCGTCGAGAGACGCCTGCGCGAGCAGTTCGTCGGCGTTGCTGCTGTCCGCCTCGACGACCGCTGAGTCGGCCAGGGCGAGCAGGTCGCCGAGGTCGTCTTCCTCGACGACCGCCATCGCACCGGCTTCCAGGGCCGTCGAGGTCGAGGTGCGCGTCGTCGACGGCCGGCGTGTCGCCGGAGACCTCCTCGATGCCGACCGCGGGGGTGTCGGGCATCGGTGCGGGGTCGTCGGGCGTGCCGTCCGTGGAGGCTCGACCTCGGGCGTCGGGATCCGCGCGTCTTCCCGCCTCGCCGGCGGCGGCACGGTCGGCGGCGTCGTCGTCGACGATGTCTGAAAGGGTGGGGTCGCTGCTCATGAGCCGAACATCCGAAGAATCAGGGTCCCGAACAACCTGGTCGAGGGCGGTGATGTACAGGGTGATGATGGTCACGGAGACGAGCACGACGAGGCTGTAGGACATCAGCTCCTTGCGCGACGGCCACGCGACCTTGCGCAGCCCGGAGCGCACTTCGCGCAGGAACTGCCGCGGCGCCGTCCGCGCAGCGCGGCTGCGCGTGCTCCGCCGCCGGCGTTGCGCCGTCGTCGCTCATCGCGCCACTCCTTCGTGCGCGGTGTCGCGGCGATGCTCTCGTCTGGTTCGGAAATGGCGTGCGGTTCTGCAAAGCAGGGGGCGGAGGACTCGAACCCCCGGCCTTCGGTTTTGGAGACCGACGCTCTGCCAGTTGAGCTACGCCCCTACGATGGTCGCAGGACAAAGAAAACACTGCCCCATGGGCAGCGTGCTGTCGAGTATAGGCCGCCGCTCGCGCCGCCCGGCAACCGTCCTCCTACCCCAGCTTCACGCGCGCGACGGCTTGCGGTCGACGACGCGCGAGCCGTCGTCCAGCTCCGCCCACACCGCCAGCGTCGCGGTGGCCCCGGCCTGGTCCACCTCAACCACCTCGCCACCATAGGTGACCGTCGCACCGAGCGGGCACGGGGCGCGAAAACTCGCCGACAGCTTCAGCACGTTCGGGGCCGCCCGCCCACTGGGTCACCACCCGCGAAACGATTCCCATGTTGTACATACCGTGGGCGATGATTCCGCCCGTCGGGCTGACCTGCGCGGCGAACTCTTCCTGCCAGTGCAGCGGGTTGAAGTCCCCGCTGGCTCCGGCGCACATAATGAGCTGCGCCTGATCGATGGTCTGGCTGTGCGTCGGGATCTGATCGCCGACAGCGACATCGTTCGAATCGGCACCTCAGCTCCCGCGCCGAAGAAGATGATGGTGCTCCGGCTGGTCAGGACCGGGTGGGAAGTCTCGGCGTCGACGCAGTCGATCTGCTGCGTGAGGAACTCCATGTTGCCCTTGGCCCTGATGTCCGCGATCGACGGAGTGCACACGAGCGTGTCGCCCACGCGTACGGGGCGGTGGAACTCGTATTCCTGCGACCCGTGCACGAGGTTGAAGTGCGCCCCCAGCTCCGGGTCGAGGAACATCTCGACGCTGCGGCCCACCGTGAAGCACGCGGCGAATGATGGCGGCGCGACGGTGTCGCCGATCTCGCTTCCGCGGCCTGCCGCGTCACCCCGGTGGCGCGCGCGTACTCGCGCACCTTCTCCCGGCACACCTCGTAGCGGTAGGACCCGTAGACGTGGCCGATCCGGTCTGTGTTCAGCGCGATGACGTCTCCTTCGCCTTACCTCGCGCCCGACTTCGGCCCGAGCACCATCGTGACGAAGCGACCTTCCATACCGAGCGCGTCTCCACGGTCGCCACGTCGGACAGCTCTTCTTCGGCCAAAGCGCGTCCAGGATCTTCTGCCCCATCTCGGACGGCGCAGCTCGCGGGCACGGAACATGACCTGCACGCGCACCGAGTGACCGTCCTGGAGAAACTTGCGGGCCTGCCGTGCCTTGGTGGCGCAAAGTCGTGATCGTCGATCTTGGGTCGGAACCGCAGGGCCTTCTGACCGCTGCCGCGCTGGCTCTTGCGCGCCTCCCGCTGCGCGCGCTCCTCTTCGAACAGGAACTTGCCGTAGTCCATCACCTTGGCGACGGGCGGATTCGCGTTCGGCGCGACCTCGACCAGGTCGAGGTCCATCGCCTGCGCGGCTTCGATCGCGATCTTCAGAGGCACCACCCCGATCTGCTTGCCCTCCGGGCCGATCAGCCGGACTTCCTTCGCCCGGATCTCAGCGTTTGTTGCGAGTCGTTCCTTCATGCTCCTCCAAGTGGTTGTGATCAGTCTCATCGATGCGCGAGCACGCGGAAACCCCGCCGGCGATTCGCCGGCGGGGTCACGCAGCAACAGCGGACGGCGAAGCAGCAGGCGAGCGTCGCCTACTTGGTCTCGCGGTGGGACCGGCGGAGTCCTGCACCGCGGGCAGTACTTGCGCATCTCCAGGCGGTCGCGCTGCGTGTTGCGGTTCTTCGTGGTGATGTAATTGCGCTCCTTGCACTCCACGCAAGCCATCGTCACCTTCGGCCTCGTATCACTCCTGGGCCATCTGGTCAGCTACCTCTCTTGGCCGCCACTCCTGCGGCGGCCGCAGTGCGGGTCGTCCGTCGCCTTACTTCAGGATTTTGGTGACGCGGCCGGCGCCCACGGTGCGGCCGCCCTCGCGGATGGCGAAGCGCAGACCCTCTTCCATCGCGATCGGCTGGATCAGCTCCACGATCATCTCGGTGTTGTCGCCGGGCATCACCATCTCGGTGCCCTCCGGCAGCTGCACCGTCCCGGTCACATCCGTGGTCCGGAAGTAAACTGCGGCCGGTAGTTGTTGAAAAACGGCGTATGACGCCCACCCTCGTCCTTGGACAAGATGTACACCTGCGCCTCGAAGTTGGTGTGCGGCGTGATGCTGGCCGGCTTGGCCAACACCTGCCCACGCTCACATCATCTTTCTTCGTGCCGCGCAACAACACCCCGATGTTGTCACCCGCACGCCCCTCATCAAGCAGCTTGCGGAACATCTCCACACCCGTCACCGTCGTCGACGTCGTGTCGGATCCCACGATCTCCACCGTCTCACCCGTACGCACGATCCCCTGCTCCACCCGGCCCGTGACCACCGTGCCGCGACCCGTGATCGAAAACACATCCTCCACCGGCATCAAAAACGGCAAATCCACCGCACGCTCCGGCTCCGGGATGTAGTCATCAACCGCAGCCATCAACTCCAAGATCCCCGCCTCCCACGCCTCATCACCCTCCAACGCCTTCAACGCGCTGCCCTTGATCACCGGGATGTCATCACCAGGAAACTCATAGCTGGACAACAGCTCGCGCACCTCAAGCTCCACCAGCTCCAACAGCTCATCGTCATCGACCATGTCCGCCTTGTTCAAAAACACCACAATCGACGGCACCCCCACCTGACGGGCCAACAACACATGCTCACGCGTCTGGGGCATCGGCCCATCCGCCGCCGACACCACCAAAATCGCGCCGTCCATCGCCGCATGATCATGTTCTTCACATAATCAGCATGACCCGGACAATCCACATGCGCGTAATGACGGTTGTCCGTCTCATACTCCACATGCGACACCGAGATCGTGATCCCACGCTCACGCTCCTCAGGAGCCTTATCGATCTGATCAAACGGCGTGAACGCCACCTGGGGATTCTGCTTATGCAACACATTCGTGATCGCAGCCGTCAACGTCGTCTTGCCATGATCGATATGACCAATCGTGCCCACATTCAAATGCGGCTTGGTCCGCTCGAACTTGCTCTTCGCCATGACGCAAACTCCTTGCCAGCTGCCGTGGGTGTCTGTAGCGGAGGACTTGGATGATCGTAGCGGCGGGTGGATTCGAACCACCGACAACTCGATTATGAGCCGAGTGCTCTAACCCCTGAGCTACGCCGCCGCGGGTCGTCGCCCCGTGCCTCTTGACGGGACCAGAGCCCCCCAACGGAATCGAACCGTTGACCTTCTCCTTACCATGGGTCTCAGAGGGTCCTGAGAATCCGCTGGTCAGAAGCTTTTCGTGTCAACGGTCCGGGTTCGCTGGTGGACTCAGTGGACTGTACCACCCCGGTTATGACCCCTTGTGCCCCGTGTGTGCCCCAAGCGCAAGGGGCGAAGCGGCGTCTTTTAAATGACCGCGTAAGCCGCCGCTCGGCGCCCTCCCGCGTGTACGACTCAGTCCGGGGCTCGTCCCGCCCCCGACCTCGTGGTACTACGCCTCTAGCGCTGTCGGGGGCGCACCACGTAATGTTGCGCCATGACAGGACGTGGTGCCCGTGCGTGACTCTGTTCTGGTGGTGACACTACACGTTGGGGCTCTGTGGCGGGCGGTCGACGGTGACGTGTTGGTCGGACAAGTCAGGGAGTGGGTGCGACCGGACGCGAAACGGTTCCTGTATGGGTGACCGCCGCGACGACGCTACAAGCCCTTGCTGTCGGCCATCACAAGCGACCTCCGCGGGGCACTTTTCGTTTCGTCGATGAGGACGACGAGGTGCGCCTGTCGGCGTTGGGCCAGTTCGACTTCCGGGCGGCGCGACGCGAAAGCGACTACACGATCTCGGCCGAAGTCGCATGGCAACGACTCAGCACAGCGACGGCGCCCGATGGGCTTGTGCTCCGTTCCGCCGCTGACGTGGACGCCGACCGCCTACGGCTGCTCGATGAGGATCTCCGTCAGGATGTTCTTGGCACGGACGGCTGGCGTTGGGATCCCGACGACTTCATCGAGGAGACGTTCGACGCTTCGGCGTTCGACCCGGAGTTGTACTGGGTCGCGACAACGGGCGACGAACAGTACGTGGGCTTGGCGCGCGTCTGGAACAACCCCACCTGTCCGCGACTGGGTCTAGGCGTGGCGCGGCCGCCGCCGCGGGCCGGCACGGCCCCTGCCGAGGCGGGTTTTCCAGACCCTGCACGCCCGCGACACCGATGTAGAGCGCGAGGAGCACGCGTCGCCTGCAAGCCGGATGCTTGATCCTCGGGGCCGAACGGACGGGCAGCAGCGTCGAGTTGGTCAGGGCGGCACCAGCGCTGCCGCCATGGCCGACGTCCACCCAGGAGGTCGTGCCGCCGGACGAAACCAGCCTTACCTGGATCGCGTCGGAGGCGGTCCAGGCCTTCGACCTGCCTGGCGAGGCCACGCTTCGGCTGCTTCGTCGGGTGAACAACACGGTGTTCGAGGTCGTGCTGGTGGTGAACGGTTCGTGCTGCAGGTGCACCGACCTCGCCATCGTTCGACGAGCCAGATCGACTCGGAGCTTCGATCCTGTCCGCGATCGGCGGCCGCCTCCAGCAGCATGCGGTTCGCGTACCTGCGCCGGTTCCAACGTCCGATGGACGCTGGAGCGTGAGAGTCCCGCACCCTGCTGCACCCGGTTCGGGAGAAGGTAATGTTCGTGTGCGTGACCTTCTGACGTGGGTTGATGGACGGGTTCTGCGACCTGGCGGGGTTTGGGTGAGCGAGCCAGCCACGAGATTGGGCGGCGCTCGTGTTCTCCACGCCGCTGACTGGACGGGCCGACCTCGGTGTAGTCGACCGCCCGCGATGGGACCTTCGCCGTCCGTTGGGCGATGCGTCCCACCACGCGACGGGTGGGCCTGGCCGGCCGAGAGAGCGCCTCTCTGATGCCGAGTCGCGCCGGATGACGATGTCATCGAACTAGCCCGTGGACACGTTCAACGTCCTCCAGGCAGAGGGCTATCCAACGGGCATCATCCACGGCGACTTCATCCTGCTGAACTGCCACCTGGTGCGGACAACGCCACGGCTGGAGCGTCGGCGTGATCGACTTCGACGACTGCGGCTGGGGCAACCGGCTGGTTGACCTTGCCCCACTCGTTGAGAACCTTGCGACTCTCGATCGCCTTCGGCTCATCCTCGCCACCCTGGACGGTTACTGCAACAGCTATCAGCTGCCTCCAGCAGCCGAGATGCACCTCCCACGTTCATGGCCCTTCGGCAAGTGTCGTCGTGCATCTGGCTGGTCTCGCCGACGAAGCGGCCCTTGACGAGACCAGCGCGAGCTCTTGGCGCCAGCGGCTCAAGATGATGCGACGATCGCCTTCGCCGAGATCGGTGCCGAAACGTGCTCCCGGTCGCTGAGGTCGCGCAGGGGCACCGTCACCGCGTCGTCGGCATGAACAGGTAAGGTCGCCGGTTCGCTCACCGCGCGGCCTCCGGTAATGTCCATCGCATGCCTGATGCCATCTTCGAACACCCCCGGCTGGTCGCGATCTACGACGCCCTTGAGGGGACCGCAGCGACCTCGACCTCTACGTCACCATCGCCAGGAGCTGGGGGCCGCGGGCGACGTGGGTGCAGGACCGGCACTCGCGTTGCTGCTGGTCAACTCCGGGATGGAAGGTCACCAGCGTCGACCCCGCGAGGGGATCTCTCGATATCGCTCGCGCTAAGCCGGGTGCAGATCAGGTGCGGACTTAGCCAGCACGGCGACGCGACGACGCTGCCGCCCGTGCAGGTTGACCTCGCCACGACGGCCAACGTTGCGCAGGCCATCGTCGACCCTGGCGACCGGGAGGCCACGTTGCTGGCGCATTCCGCACTTCGGCCAGGCGGTCATCTTGTCTTCGAAGACGCGCAACCCGACGCTCGAGCGTGGGGCACTGGAACCGTGCGGAGTCGCACACGGTCACCCATATCGAAGGAGTGGGGGAAGTGGAACGTGGGTAGAGGTCATTGCCGTGGATGGTCCGCTGGTGACCTTCGCCCACACGTTCGTGTTCGGCACCGACGGACAGGCGTTGACCTCCGACTCCACGCTCCGCTTCCGGGAGCGCGACGAGGTGGGTCATCTCTGACGAGCACGGGTACGACGTTGTCGGCGTACGCGCGACGCGCCCGATGGCGCGGCCGTGAGTTCGTGTTTCCATTGCGCGACGAGGCCGCGCGGACGGGTGCGTCGGCAGCCGGTTGGTGAGCCGTCATACCCACAGGCATCGCCGCCGGCCCTTCCGTGTCGTCGCTTGTCCAGCTCGTGGTACGGAAGACGCCGCCGCAGCGCGCAGCTGCAGAACAGCGGGACGATGGCCATGGGCGGCGTGACAGTGGTCATCCCGGACGGTAGACGGCGGTGCGACAGCGCCGCCAGGCGTGCCGTGGAGATGGCCGGCAATGTGGGCACGGCAGAGCACCAACCCTCTGATCGATACCCGTGGTGCGACGCGACCCAGAGACGCCGAACGGTCCGACGCGCTTGCGGTAGTAAAGCCCCACGACGGCGCTGGCAGGATGTGGACGCGGCGCCGCCGCTCCAGCTGCATCGGTCAACTGGCGGAACCTGCGCGGGTTCTTCAACGTGGCCTTGCCGCCGTCGTCGTTGTTCCACACGCACGTGGGCCAACCACGATGCGGCAAGATGCCCACATCGCTAGTCGGCGAACGATGGGGTGGTTACAGAGGTTCGATATGACCCGGTCGCCGAATTCTACGTCAACGAGGTCGGCGACCGGGTTGATATCCTGCGACGGCTGCTCTCCTCGCGCTCGCCGACCTCCGCCAGGGATCTCGCGTACTCGATGTCGCCTGCGGGCAGGGACGCGTGTCGCGAGAGGCCGCGCGTCGGGGCGCGTCCGTCATAGGCATCGGCGTGTCGCAACGGCTTGTTGAATCGGCGCGCTGCCGAGCACCATCAGCGTCTGGGGTGCGTTACGTGCAAGGTGACGTGACCGTTCCTACGGTGCTGGACGGAGAATTGTTCGACGTGGTCCTGTGCAACTTTCGGCTTGTCCGACATCGACGATCTTGACGGCGCCCTCTCGACCCGAAAAGGCGTGCTGCGCCCTCGCGGGACGCCTACGTCTTCTCGATCCTGCATCCGTGCTTCCCGGGCTGGGGAGAGCGAGCGTCGTTCATGGCCGACGGCAAGGGCTACTGCGAGGGCTGGTGGCGACCTGAAACCGAGCTCAGCGATCCGGCATCGCGTTGGCGCAAACCATCGCACAGTCGCCACGTACGTCAACGCCTTAATACGCAACGACTTGACGGTCGATGAGGTCGTGGAGCCGGCTCCTCCGGAGGCCTGGACGTTGGCGGAACCCGGAACGCGATCCGGTGCCGACCTTCCTCATCGTCCGGAGCCGATGGATGCCCGCTTTGTGATGTCGGAGTTGACCATCTCGCAGTTAAAAGCTCTGGTTCCCCATTCGCTGTGGTCCGACGCTGTCGGCCGGGGCGATGTCGCGGACGCCCGACATGGAGAGCTGTCGGCGAAAGGGACGAGTGAGCGGCCCTGGAAGCCGAATCGCCCGCGTGTCACAGCGTCGCTGCACCCCACTATGAAGCTCGTGATACGCCTCGTCCTCGCCCGCCGCGCGTCTCGCCATCGCGCTCGCCCTGGTCCTGCAGATGGCCCGAACACCGAACTTCGGCGAACAGCGTACGCCTCATCACGACGTCTTGATCCCGCCGATCGCGTCGTCCCGCTGTTCCGTCGCTGCGCCTGGTGCGCGGGTGTCTTCCGCTACCACGAGCTGGCAAGGCGACGCCGGCCTGCGCCACCGGTGCGTGTGGTGCCGTCGGCTTACCGCCTTGCCTGCGTACGCCCATCTGCACGGCGATCGTCCCTCGCTGGTGAGGGCAACGCCGACTCCGTGACCGTTTTCACTCTTGTCGAGCGCCGCGCGCTCAACCGCCGTCTCAACGCTGGACCAGTCGCTGCCATCCTCGTCGTTGATGGTGGACGCCAACACGGCAGATCGCCGCTGTTCATGCCGCGACGTTATAGCCGCTGCCGCAGATCCTACGTCCGACCGGGTGCGCTGGGCGTGCGCGGAAACCACTGGACCACCCACCGTCAATCGGGTGATCATGGCACTGCTCGCGGAAGGCCCGCTGCGCCAACGGCGGGCCTTCTCCGACGTCTTGGTGATGCCACCTCAGAACGGCTTCACCTGCTGGCCGCTGATGCAGGGCAAGCATCTGCGACGCAGCATCGGCGACGACTTCTGTGAGCACCGCTCCCAGGAGTTCCGCCGCCGATGCCACGCCGTCACCCAGCCGGTCTACGCGCCGCCGGCCTTCATCGGAGGCCGGACATGACCCTGTTGCCGTGGCTGCCGTGACCGCGGTCGCGACCACGGTCACGGTGGAAGCTCGCGTGCAGCTGCGCACCTTCCGCCTTGCACGAACTTCCCTGCTGCGCCATGCTCCTGCTCGGCATGACCGCCTTGGACATCGTCATGGCAGGCGTGCTGATCAAGGCGTCTTCGCACTACCGGCAACTCCACTCCAACCAGCTACCCGCGTGGATCGCCATCGGGGGCGGAGTCCCTGCGCTGCTGCGCGCTGATCGCTTCAAGTTGAAGTAGGTAATGCCGTCGTTCATCCCGGCGGTGTACTTCCCTCTCCGCGGCCATTGGAAAGATGAGCTCGACGGCGAGCTGTCGATGTGGCGTCGAAGTCAGGCCGTCGTTCTTGCCAAGCAAACGGCGAGTGCCCGTGAAGGATGTTGCCAACACCTTTGAAAGCGTAGTTGCGGGGCGTCGGCTGTGGTCACCCAGCGGAAGCGGGCTTGCGGGAAGGTGCAGGGCGCTCGGGGCGCACGAACAAGCAGGAGCGACTTCTGCGGCTGGCGAATTCGATGTACGACTTCGCGTAACTACCGCTCATTCGCCACCACGCGGCTCCGAAAGCGCCTGAAAACGCCGTAGATGACTGGCCGAAGGACTGGCGCGAGGAAGGGTTGTAGTCTGCGCGTTCGGCGTGCTGCCGACGAGCTCCCGCCAGCACGGCTCAGGCGTTGATGACCGCGTTGTAGAACGTGAACTGCTCGGCCTCCTCAGGGTTGGCGGCGAGTTCCGCTGATCAGCGTACATCAGCCGGTATCGCGCGCGCAAAAGGAGTAGGGGGACCTCTGCTTCTCGAAGACCGTGGCAAACTCGCCGCAAGACGCCAAGATGGCGAGTGGATGCGTCACCGTATTCCGCCGGCATCGATGCGACGCGGGGGCGCATGTCCTCGCGGCGTGCGACGAGAACGGCTGGTCGTCATCTGGTCCGCGGAAGATGCAGCCGGCAAGTTCTATAGCTTTGATCTCCCGCGCGCGAGGAGCGATGCGGTGGAGGATCTCAACGTCCCTCCTTGAGGCCCCTCTGCATTCAGGACGTCAGGCCGAGGAGCGCTGGTCATGGCCCTCCGTCGGCGCGGAGCCGGTGGAAGGGAATCGTCACAGGGGCGGGACCATGCAGCGCCACGATCTCGGCGCGGACCTCTTCTGGGTCCTCCACCGACAGGCTCGCCGTGCAACTGCACGCCGTGACGTCGAACCTGGCGTCTAGGCGCGGCCGATTCTGGCCAAGGTTCGCAAGGTCATGTTCTCACCACCGGACAGCATCTGGCCGATCGTCCCGGCGTCACGTCAAGCCGGCACGGCGATCCGTTGCAATCGTGCCGATATTCAGATGCGGCTTGGTCCGCTCGAACTTGCTCTTCGCCATGACTCAGACTCCTATGCCAACTGCCGTGTGGGGTCGGTGGTGTGTCGGCCGTTGATGCCGTCCGGAAGGGGCTTCTTCCGAGCGGCGCGTCCCCTGGAGGACGGGATCAACGGCCGGGTTACATTCGCTGATCGTAGCGGCGGGTGGATTCGAACCACCGACAACTCGATTATGAGCCGAGTGCTCTAACCCCTGAGCTACGCCGCCGCGGGCAGTACGTGCCCCGAGCATCTCGCCGGGACCAGAGCCCCCCAACGGAATCGAACCGTTGACCTTCTCCTTACCATGGAGACGCTCTGCCGACTGAGCTAGGGGGGCGAAGCCCCGCAAGTATGAAGGCGCGCGCTGGTCGGCTGCAACCGGGGTGCCTCGGCCACGGCCCTTCGGTACTGCTCAGCCCGATTGGGTAGAGGCACCCCAGCGGACAAAGGAGTACAGGTGCCCACGGCGGACGCCAACGGAATCACACTCGACTTCAGCGAACACGGGCGGCGAGGCGACCCGGCGGTCCTGATGGTGATGGGGCTGGGATCACAGCGCATCGCGTGGCCTGACCAGCTGCTCGACGGCCTGGTGGACCGAGGCCTGCACGTCATCACGTTCGACAACCGCGATGTCGGCCGTTCGACGGTCTTCGACCACCTTCCCGGCAGCGGTTCGATGATCGCCCGGATGATGCGCGGCGACCGGTTCGACCCGCCGTACACACTGGCGGACATGGCGGCCGACGCCGTCGGGCTCCTGGACCACCTGGGCATCGGTCGCGCCCACGTCGTCGGGGCGTCCATGGGCGCCATGATCGCTCAGCACGTCGCCTTCGGGTGGCCCGACCGCTGCGCGAGCCTGGTGTCGGTGATGTCGACGACGGGCGAACGCACGGTCGGCCAGGCCACAGCCGAGGCGACGGACGTTCTGTTCACCCCACCGCCGACGGAGCGAACGGCTTACGTCGAGGACGTCGTGCGCAAGCGACGCGTCCTGGGGAGCCGGACCCTGTTCGACGAGGACACGACCCGCCTCCTCGCCGGTTTGGCGTTCGACCGGGGGTTGCACCCTGCCGGCACCACGCGCCAGCTCCTGGCGATCTACGCCGACGGCAACCGCACCGACCGCCTGACCCGGATAACCGCGCCGACGCTAGTGATCCACGGGCGCCACGACCCACTCATCGGCGTGTCAGGTGGCGAGGCGACCGCCGCAGCCATACCCGGCGCGCGGCTCCTCGTCCTCGACCAGATGGGACACGACCTTCCGCTCCCGTTGCTGCCGACCGTGATCGACGCGGTCGCCGACCATGTCCACGCCGCCTCCGACGGCGTGGAGCAGGTCGCCTAAAGGGCGGTCGCCGCCTACAGGCCGACCAGGAGTCCCGCACCCGAAGCAGGAATCCGGGCGTCCGCTGCAGAAGAAGACGTCGACGCCCAATCGAATCCCCTCGGAGTTCATCCATGCCCGCATCCTCCTGGCTGTCCTGACCGCCGCTCTGCTGCTCGGTACCGCACTGCCGGCAGCCGCACATCCCAACGTCTCGCTCGACCCGACGGTGCCGACGGACCTGACGTACAAGGCGACGGACAACATCGAGCACCTCGGCCGGTTCCCGGAGCACACGGGCGCCGCCGGCGGGACGCTGAGCCCCGACGGAAAGACCTTCTTCATAACTGACCCCCGCGGCGTCTTCGCGTACGACACCACCACGCCGGAGACACCCAAGCTGCGCCGCTTCGTGCCGGTGTACCAGCACGGGTCAGGCACGGGCGCGGCACTGGCCCAGGAGGACCCGAACACCAACGGCAAGATCCTTCTCGTCGACGGTTCGAGCACGCCGTACGGGCTGCCGCAGCTGCAGGTCGTCGACGTGTCGGACCCGGCCAAGATGAAGGTGCTGTCGAGCGTCGCGGTCACCGACCACACCTGGACGTGTGTGTCCGGGCCTGCTGACGCGGTCACGGGCGAGGTCAACAGCTGCGCCTACGCCTACGGACGCACCGGGCACATCGTCGACCTCACCGACCCCGCCGCCGCCAAGCTGCTGCCCAACAAGTGGCGCACCGCCGTGAACTGCGCCCAGCGGCTACACCCACGACCTGACGGAGATCCGCCAGGGTCTGGTGATGAGCTCCGGCTCGACCGCCATCCTGATGGACACCCGGCACCCGCAGCGCCGGTGCGCCTGGCTGCCATCGAGCAGAAGGGCCGCTTCCCCAGCCTGGGCTACAACTCGGTGGTGTGGCGGCCGCGACCCGTACCTGGTGATGGGCACCGAGATCGCTCCCTCCGGCTCGACCAGCGCCGCCGGCAGCGACTGCAAGAGCGACAACTCCGTCATCGAGACGTGGGATGCACGCTCCATCGTGACGGCGGTGGACAACTACCAGCCGGGATGCCGCACGCGGAAGCGTTTGCCGACGCGGCGTTCACCAAGGTCGACAGCTACGACGTCAGCGGGCGTGGGCTGTTCCTGGACGGCAAGGCCCCGCACACGTCCTGTACTGCGCCCACTGGATGGAGTTGCACCCTGACTTCGCCGGTGGCGGCCTGGTGACGGTCTCCTGTCCGACCGCCCCGCAGCGATCGCGGTCGGGTCTCAGTACGTCCCGCCGTCGGCGCTCCACCTGCCCTCGGTGCGCAAGCTTGCCGCCGGCTCGTTCGGTCTCCTGCTGGTGGCTTCACCATCAAGCGCCGCCGGCGCGGCGCGCCACTGCTCGGCTAGCCCAACCGCGGCGGGTCGCGGCGCCCTCAGTCGCCGCCCACGAACACGCAGAACGGGTGTCCGTCAGGATCCGCGTACACGCGCAGCGGCTCCTCGACGTCATCGGAACGGTCAAGCCGCAGTTCGCCGCCCAACGCGAGCACCCGCTCGTGCACCGCGTCGAGTTCCTCCACGTCGCGCACCGTCAGATCCAGGTGGAGCTGCTGCGGTACGGCCGGGCTGGGCCACGTCGCTGCCGCCAGCCGGTCGACCTGTTGGAATGCGAGGAAGGGCGTGCCGTCTGCGGCACGCAGGTTGAGCCAGTCCCGTCCAGCGGGGTCGTCGAGCCCAGGCTCCGGCGGTTCGTGCCCGGGGCGGTAGACGAGGCCGAGTAGTTGCCGCCAGAACTCCGCACTCGCGCGCGCATCGACCGTGTCGAGGACGACCTGGCACAGACGCGGGACTGCCGCATCACGGTCCGCACTCACGTCCCCGCCTCCCCCGGCCCAGCCATCTTGCGGTGATCCCACGACGCGACCTTGCTCGGATGCAGCAGGTACGCCCATCGCTTGCGGGCCTGCGCCTCGAGGTACGCGGAGATCTCGCGCGCAGCGACACCGCCGTACCGCTCGGCGACGGCGCTTCCCACCCGGAGGATCTCGTCGAAATCGGCAAGCCGTTCCACGGTCCCGGCCATCTGGACCCCGCGGAGTTGGTCGTAGCCGTCGCCGGTCTCCACCAGGATCGTCGCCCGCCCGTCGCGCTCGAGGTTGCGCGCCTTCTGCGAGCTGCGATAGGTCCAGAAGCCGACCAGGCCGTCGAACAACGCGTAGTACATCGTCACCAGGTGAGGCGCGCCGTCGGCGCCGATGGTCGCCAGCTGCATCTTGTGCGAGCCGGCCAGGAACTGCGCCACCTCCGCGGGCGACATCCGAATCCGTTCCCGCGAGTTGGCCATCGCCCGGAAACTACTTCCTCTGGACCAACACCGGGTCGAGCCACCGGACGACACCCCGAAAATCAACCCCGCGTACGACAGGCTCGGGGGTGAGCGCGTCGTCGACCAGGTACGTCGTCCGCGGCACTGGCTCCATCTCCTGCCGTGGCGGATCGATGGAAACCAGGATGCGCTGGCCGTCGGAGGACGGTGAAACGACGGCACCTCCGATCCCGGTGTTCTTGCCGACGGGCAGTGGGAGGCGCAGACGTTCCTTGAAGGTGGCGCCGTCGAGCACCACGAGGTCAGGAACCTGATCGAGCATGTCGTTGTCCTCGACGAAGGCGAGCAGCGTGCGGTCGGGTGTCGCGGTCAGGCCCTCGATGGCGGCGTTCGGTCCCCCTTTGCCGCCGCCGTCGTAGACCGCGTCCGGGAACGGGAAGGTGTCGTCGTCGTCGGGCCACCGGTACAGGCTGCACAGCAAATGGCAGCTGGCGATGACATGGCCGTCGACCACGGGTGCGGGGCCCACAGACCACGATTCGTAGGCACCTTCGGTCGCGACCAGTTCCGGTCCAGCGGCGCCATCCAGGGGGACGGCGAAAAAGCGTTCGGTGATGCTCTCGTCATACCGCTTGGCCGGGCGCGTGGAGAACAGAATCGAGCCGTCAGGGTCGACACCGCGCAGGGTCAGGTCCGTCTTGCCCGCGGCAGCCGGATCAGTGACGTAATCCAGGCGTCTTTCGGTGCTGCCGTGCAGCGGTTCCCAGACGACGTCGCCGGAGCGCGTCTGCAGGACCAGTCCGCTGCGGGTGTCGGGAAACGCAGCGGTGACCGGTTCCGGCCACGTCAGGTCTGCGCCGGCGCTGTCGATCAAGAAAAGACCGTCGTCGCCCGGCCCGTAGGCCATCACCGTTGCACCTAGCTTCCGCGGGTCGATGGATTCGACCACGGGGGGAGGCGCCTTCGCACTCTGCGAGGGTCGGGGGGTCGACGACGGCGCAACGGTCGGTTCCGGCGTCGGCGACGGCGTGACGCTCGGCTGGGGCGTCGGTGACGTCGTCGCAGTCGGCGGCGCGGCGGGGGCGAACTCGACGTTGCTGCGGCTCATGCCCTGGAAGCCGAGGACCGCGACAACGCCGATCGACAACGTGGCTGCCGCCACCGCCGCCTGTTGCACCGACCGCCGGCGGCGCCCCCGCTGCATCACCCGCTGCAGGTCAGCCTCGGGCTCGCCAAGCTCAGCGCCCACGGTGTCGAAGTGCTGTCGCAGCCGGCGCTCAAGCGTCATGGTCGTCTCCAAGGGATGTCCGAAGCGTCGCGAGTGCGCGGTGCAGGCGGCTCTTGACGGTGCCGACGGGCACGTCCAGTGCGACGGCGATCTGCTCGAGCGACCAGTCGAGGTCGAAGCGCAGGACGACGACCGCCCGCGACCGGCTCGGTAGCGCAGCCACCGCTGCTGCCACTTCGGGGTCGGGCAGCTGCAGTTCGGCCGTCTGGGGACGGTTGTCGGTCCGCCGGCTCCGTGCGCTGATCCTCCGCGTCCGGGAGATCGCCCAGTTCAAGCCGACGCGATAGACCCACCCGGCCGGGTTGTCGTAGCGCGAGAGGCGGCTCCAGCGCTGGTACGCGCGAACCATCGCCTCGTCGACGGCCTCGGCCGCCAGATCTCGATCCGCAAGGGTCAGCGCCAACGCCCGGTACAACGTCGCGCGCTCGCGCCGGTAAAAGGCGTCAAAGCCGGCGGTCCCCGTCACCGCTCGCACCCGCGCCGTGGTTGCGCCGACCATCCGCGTTCCTTCCGGATCAGCCCAGCATCGTCACGGGATACACGCGTGACCAGCCCGAAAGGTTCCATTGACGCTGCGCCCCCACACAGATGTCAGGCGGTCGCCCCCTCAGCGCGATTGACGGCATCCTTCATACCGGGCGGTGGATCAGCCCTCCACTGTCTCTTCCGTCAGCAAGGAGACCCCGGTATGGCCTATCGCGTCGTCCAGTGGAGCACCGGCCCCGACGACGACGTTGTCGCGCGGGCGGTCATCGATCACCCGGACCTCGACTTGATCG
The DNA here is from genome assembly GCA_030446745.1 of Egibacteraceae bacterium. GTDB lineage: Bacteria > Actinomycetota > Nitriliruptoria > Euzebyales > Egibacteraceae > JAUJMS01. The sequence goes on from JAUJMS010000004.1 coordinate 20,239, forward strand.
GTGTCCTCACCGGCGGCGCCGAAGACCCAGCGCCCAACGACTACCAGACGCCGGCCATACCGGCGACGCACGACCTCGACACGCTCCTGGCTTTGATCCCCGATTGCATCCTGATCAGCGGAACTCCGCCCCCGGGCGAGGCTCTGCCGCAACTCGTCCGCATCCTCACGTCGGGCGCCAACGTCGTCGCCTTGTCGACGGTGGTACCGGAAGACCCGCATGATCGCGACCTCTTCCTGGCGTGGGCGCAGGCGGCGGCCGAGAAGGGGCGTCGTCGTTCCTGGCAGCGGGGGAAGCCACCACCAGCGCGGCCGCACTGACCGACGTCATCGTTGCCGTCTGCAGGGCGCGCCCCGGTGTGCTCGCCGTCGCCGAGGTGCAGCCGCACGAACTCCCAGCGGCTGACGGACCAGGTGGTGAATAGTTCGATTTCGCCATGGTGAAGACTGCCGGCCCCTGCTTTTCTCGGACGTGGCGGATTTCCAAATGGGGTGGGACGTGGCCGACGGCCTCGACATGCTGCGCAGCCGGCGCGGGGAGCAGATGGTTTCGTTCAGCGACGTTGCTGACCACCTGTTCGACTACTGCGATCTGCACCCCGACGCAGCCGCAACGCTGCACAACTTTGCCGCCTTCCTGACGGCCGTCGAGCACCTCCCGCACGACCACGACGCGGACCCGCAGCGCGGCCTCCCGCGGCTGGCAGCGTTGTCCTCTATCCGGTGAAGGCTGCGGCGATCGCCGCATAGCTGTCGAGAAACGGCAGGACCTCAGCGGCCGGACCGGGGGCGCGTAGGCGACGACCTCGGTCGCCCCCACCTTCGCGAAGTGCTCGAACTTGGCGGCGTCGGGTGTCGACCCAAGCGGAACGATGTCGAGTTCTGCCGGATCTCGCCCTGCCGCGTCACAGGCGCAGTGCAGTTCCTCCAACCCCGCCGCCAGGCCGCGCCCACCGATGGGCATCCACCCGTCGGCGTACTCGACCACGTGGGCGAAATTACGGGGGCCCGCCCCGGCGCCCAGCCAGATCGGCGGGTGAGGGTTCTGCACCGGCTTCGGCCACTGCCACGCCGCGTCGAACGCCACATGAGTACCGTCATACGACGCTGCCTCGTCCGTCCAGAGCCGGCGCATGGCGAGGACGTGCTCTCGGGCTGTCTCCCGCCGCTGCGACCACGTCACGGCGTGGTCCGCGGCTTCTTCCCGGTTCCACCCAAAGCCCACGCCGAATGTGAAGCGCCCGTCCGACAGCAGATCGAGCGTCGCCACCTGCTTGGCCGTCACGATCGGGTCTCGCTGCGCGACCAGACAGATTGCCGTCCCCACCCGGAGACGCTCCGTCGCGGCTGCCGCCGCCGTCAACGCGACGAACGGGTCGAGGCAACGGGCGTAGTGGTCCGGCAGCGGCTCCCCCATCGGCGCGGGCGTCTCGCGGCTGATCGGAATGTGCGTGTGCTCGGGGAGGTACAGCGCCCAGAAACCACGGCCCTCGCACTCGCGCGCCATGTCCGCAGGCCCGATGGTCCGGTCGGTGAGAAACATCGACACGCTGAAGCGCATAGGGCTACTCCTGCGGCTTCGCAGCGGGCTCGGCGCCTGCGGCCTTCTCGCCACCCCCGTGCACGTCGATGTTCGCGCCGCTGATGTACTGCGCGAGCGGCGACGCGAGGAAGACGCACGCGTCGGCCACATCCTTTGGCGTGCCCAAGCGCCCGAGCGGCACTGTCGCCGCCGCGCTGGCAATCGCCATCTCGTTGTCGTAGTGCAGGTGCGCCTGTTCGGTGAGGATCAGGCCGGCGCTGACGCAGTTCACACGGACCTTCGGCGCCCACTCGACGGCGAGTGATGCCGTGAGGTTGACCAGCCCCGCCTTCGCAGCGCCGTAGGCGGCCGTCCCCGGGCTGGCGCGCAACGCGGTGACGCTGCCGATGTTGATGATGCAACCGCCGTCGGGCTGGGTCTGCATCATCTCGTTGGCCCGCTGGCCGCAGGTCAGGGCAGCCTGGAGGTTGAGCATGGCCATCGCCGCGGCGTAGCGCATCGATGCCGTTGCCGCCTCGGTGCTGGGCGATCCGCCGGCGTGGCTGATCAGGACGTCGAGCCCGCCGTGGTCGGCGGCAAGCCGGTCGAACAACATCTCGACGTCGCGAGCCTCTCGAACGTCGGCGGCGATGAATGAGGCGGTCCGGCCGTCAGAGGATGGAAGCTCATCGGGTTCGTTGCCGCCGCAGATCACCACCTCGGCGCCGGCTTCCAGGAACCGCTGGGCGATCCCGCGACCAACGCCCCGGCCTCCACCGGTCACCAGGACCCGGCGCCCGGACAAGTCCATGTGCAACACCATGCAGCGTCCTCTCAGTCGGCTGGACGGTATCGCGCCGCGGTGCCCAGGGGTGGCCGGTTCGCGCGGCGCCGCCTATGGTGACCGCTGTCTGGCAGCGGGCCGGACGGTCGAGGTGGAGTTGGCAATGACAGATCTTGCAGCACCCGTGGACGTGCGACTCGAGCAGTACCGCCGGGAACTCACCGCCTACTGCTACCGGATGCTGGCCTCGGGGTCCGAGACCGAGGACGCCGTTCAGGAAACCATGGTGCGAGCGTGGCGCAGCTTTGATCGCTTCGAGGGGCGGGCGTCACTGCGGTCGTGGCTCTACCGCATCGCGACCAACGTGTGCCTCGACATGCTCAAAAGTGGGCAGCGGCGGGCGCGACCGATGGATCTGGGACCGGCGTCGAGTGCTGACGCGACGCTGGGCGAAGCGCTGCCGGAGGTGACGTGGATCGAGCCGATGCCCGACGCACGGATCCTGTCCAGCGAGGGCGACCCGGGAGAGCTCGCCGCGGAACGCGACACGGTCCGGCTGGCGTTCGTGGCGGCGCTGCAGCACCTCCCGCCTCGCCAGCGCGCTGTGCTGATCCTGCGCGAGGTTCTGCGGTGGAAGGCCGAAGAGGTTGCCCAACTGCTGGACACGACGGTCGCCTCGGTCAACAGCGCGCTGCAGCGCGCCCGCGCCACCATGGCTTCCACGACCGTCGCCGCAACGCCGTCGGAGCCGACGGACGCCGAGCAGCGCAAGCTGCTGGACCGCTACGTGGCTGCATTCGAGAGCTACGACATGGACGCGCTCACGTCCCTGCTGCGCGAGGACGCGGCCTGGAACATGCCGCCGTACGAGCTGTGGCTCCAGACGCACGAGGATGTCGTCAAGTGGTGCCTCGGACCGGGCATCGGCTGCCGTGGTTCACGCCTGATTCCGACCACGGCGAACGGCATGCCGGCGTTCGGGCAGTACAAGCCGGCGCCCCGGGGTGGTCTTGAGCCGTGGTCGCTGCAGGTACTGGAGATCTCAGGCGGGGAGATCACCGGGATCTCCTTCTTCCTGGACACCCCGCGGATGTTCCCGCTCTTCGGCCTCCCCGCCCGCCTCGAGGGGTAGGTAGGAGTCCACCGGCAGGGCTTCGCTGAGCCCGGCGAGGGCCACCAGGTCTTGCAGTGCTTGCGGGCACCTCTGCAGCCGGATCTCACACCCGGCGCGCTGGGCCACCAACTGCATCCTCGCCAGGACAGCAACCGTGCCCAAATCTGCCTCGGCACAGGAACTGACGTCACAGCGCAGAACCTCGGCGCGGCCGGCCACGGCGCAACGGCGTCAGCGGCTGGCGGCGCGCTTGTACTGCCGTGTCGACAACGGGATGAAGATCGCCAGGATCACCACCACCCAGATCAGCGTGTAGAGCACCGGGTGCTGCAGCGACCACGCCTGTGACACCGGCAGGCCCTCCGGGAGATTGCCGAACAGCTGGCGCACCCCGCGGGCGAGAGCCGAGACGGGGTTCCACTCGGCGAAGACGCGCAGGACGGTCGGCAGATTCTGGCTGGGCACGAACGTGTCCGCGATGAACGTCAGCGGGAAGATCACCATGAACGACGCGTTGTTGATCACCTCGACGCTTGGCACCAGCAGCCCGATGTAGGCCATGATCCACGAGAACGAGTACGCGAACACCAGCAACAGCAGGAATCCGCCCAGCGCCTCCGGCACCGACGTGTGAATGCGCCACCCGACGACCAGCCCGGTCAGGGTCATCATGACGATGGAGATCAGGTTGTAGAGGATGTCGCTGGCTGTGCGGCCGATGAGCACCGAAGACCGGGTCATGGGCAGCGATCGGAACCGGTCGATCACGCCCTTTGTCATGTCCTCCGCCATGCCGACGCCGGTGAAGGTCGACCCGAAGATGACGGTCTGGGTGAAGATCCCGGCCATGAGGAATTCGCGGTAGTCCACGCCGGGAATCTCGATCGAGCTGCCGAAGACGTAGGCGAACATCAGCACGAACATGATCGGCGAGAGCAGGGTCCAGATCAGGATCTCAGGGACGCGCTTGATCTTGATCAGGTTGCGCTTCGCGACGACGGCGCCGTCGCCGAGGGCATGGGTGATCGAGCTCATCGAACAAGCTCCTTCGCGTTTTGGGTGGTCTGGGTCTTGGGCTTGGTCTTGCCGTCGTCCGCGGTGTCGGGCGCAGCCCGCTCCGCGGCGTGACCCGTCAGCGTGAGGAACACGTCGTCAAGGGTCGGCCGCCGCAGGCCCACGTCGAGCACGGCGATGCGTTCCTCGTCCAACCGCCGCAACGCCGCCATCAGGGATGACGGCCCGTCCGTCACGGGCGCGGTGACCTTGCGGTTGTGGTCGTCGACGAGCACCTCGCCGACGGCAACGGCGGCCAGTGCCTCCCGCGCGACCGGCATGTCGGCCTCCGCAGCGACGACGACCTCGATGCGCTCACCGCCGACCTGCGCCTTCAACTCGTCGGAACGGCCCCGCGCGATCGCCTTCCCGCGGTCGATGACGACGATGTCGTCGGCCAGACGATCGGCCTCTTCCAGGTACTGCGTGGTCATCAGCAGTGTCGTTCCTCCGCGCACCAGACCACGGATGACGTCCCACATGGTCGTCCGGCTGCCGGGGTCGAGCCCGGTGGTCGGTTCGTCGAGGAACAGGACCTTCGGCTTGGCAACCAAGGCGGCCGCCAGGTCCAGCCGCCGGCGCATGCCCCCGGAGTAGGTCTTGACCGGACGGTCGCCGGCGTCGCTGAGGTCGAACTGCTCGAGCAGTTCTCGCGCCCGCACCTGCGACGGCCGCTTGCCCATCCGGTAGAGGCGGCCGACCATGTCGAGGTTCTCGTAGCCCGTGAGGTACTCGTCGACCGCCGCGTACTGTCCGGAGAGGCCGATCAGCTTGCGGACCTCCTCCGGATCGTCGATCACGTCGATGCCGGCGACGGTGGCCGTGCCGCCGTCGGGCTGGAGCAGGGTCGTGAGCACCCGGACCGCCGTGGTCTTCCCCGCGCCGTTGGGACCCAGCAGCCCCAGCACGGTTCCCTCCGGAACCGTCAGATCCAGCCCGTCGAGTGCGACGACGTCGCCGTAGCGCTTCGTCAGACCGGACGCTTCGATGATGTTTCCCATGTGCCTCGCTCCCGCTTCGCAACAGCCCGCGCTGATGCCAGTTGTGACCCCGCAGCAGAGTCAAACTCATCGGTGCGACAGCAAATTCCTGCGGGCTACCTCAGCCGCGTTTGCCCAGGCGGCCCCGAACCGCCCGCGCACTGCGCCATGTGGCATAGCCAGCGGCTGTTCCGGCCGCGGCGCCCACGACCAGCAGCGCCACCGACAGCCCCGGCCTCGCGCCGCTGACGGCGCCGCGAGCCGGGACTGCCGCACGACCTCTGACGCCTGGGTGTTCCGCCTGTTGCAGGAGTGTATCCAGCAGGCCTTCGGGCGGCGCGGCGGGCTCGGCCGCCGCGGCTGCACCGAGTCCGGTCAGCCCCGCGGCGACAGCACGCTGGCGCTCGAGTTCGGGGCCGCACTGCGGGCAACGGCGGACGTGCAGCGCGAGTAGCCGCCGCCGCCACCGCGGCAGCGTCTGGGCGACCAGCCCCGGCAGTTGCGCCTGCACCTCTGCGCAGATCCTGTTCATGCGACCACCGAGTCCTGATCGATGCGCTTGCGTAGCGCGGCGTGTGCCCGGTGCAGCCGGACCTTCACCGCGCTCTCGCTGATGCCGAGCATTGCCGCAGTCTCCTTCGTCGACAGCCCCTGCACGTCGCGCAGCACCACGACTGCCCGAGCGTCCGGCGGCAGTTCGTCGATCGCGGCCGCGACACGGCGCGCCTGATCGAGGTCTTCGATCCGGTCTTGCGTGTCGTCGTCCGACGCGAGTTCGTCAGGCGAGTCAGGCGCCGCGAAGGCAATCGGCCCGGCTACCTGACCCCGCGCGCGGATATCGCCACGCCGGCGTTGCGCAGTGGCGCACACGTTGACCGTCACCCGGTGCAGCCACGTCCCGAACGCGGCCTCGGCGCGGAAGCCCAACACAGATCGCACGACGCGAAGGTAGACCTCCTGGGTGGCGTCCGCTGCGTCCGACGGGTCGGACAGCAGGCGCCGGCACAACGCATACACAGGCGCGTACGTCGCCTTGATGAGCTCGTCCATGGCGCCCGGTACGCCGCGCTGCACCGCGCGCACCAGTTCAGGGTCGACATCCACGCCCCCATGGCACCAGAGAAATCTTCCCGAAGTGTGTAACCGATCCCGCGCGGCCGAGTCCAACTTCATGAGCGAGGCAAAGCGCCTCGCCGACCTTCACCGCAGGAGTGGTGGCCATGTATGCATTTCTCGTCCTTGTCGGCCTCGCGCTTGGCCTGTCAGTTGTGCACCAGGTCATCGACGAGATCCTCCCGTTCCGGGCGCCCGCCGCGCTGGCCCGGACGCTCACCGTCGCCATCGGCGCCGGTCTGGCGTGGATGCTCGGTTACTCCGCGTTCTCGGCCTTCGGCCAGGAGCTGCGTGCCGAGTGGATGCACCCGCTGATGACGGGCCTCGTGCTCGTCGCCATGGGTGAGTTCGTCCGGTCGGTCATCGCCGCGATCGCTCACCGTGCCGGTGAGCCCCCGGTCGAGGCGGCGCCGCTGAGCTCCGTGCGCGCCGCGTAACACCTGCTTCCCCGAATGGGGCGGTCCTTGAAGGACCGCCCCATTTCTCTTGCCGCCGGCGCACACCCCGGTCGCTAGGCTGCGGCACATGGACCTCGCCTTCACGACCGAGCAGGAGGCGCTGCGCACGAGGGTCCGTGCTCTGCTGCAACGCGACTGCACACCGCAGCAGATCCGCACGTCGTGGAACACACCGACCGGGCGGTCACACGAGCGCTGGAAGGCACTCGCCTCGGTGGGTGTCACCGGTCTGACCGTGCCGGAGGAGTTCGGCGGCTGGGGGCTGGACGAAACGTGGCTCGTCCTGGTCATGGAGGAAGCCGGCCGCGCGGCCCTACCCGAGGCGCTGGGCTCGGTTCTGGTCGCCGCCGCCCTCTTGGCAGACGCGGGGTCCGACGCGGAGCGGCAGAAGTGGCTGCCGCAGATCGCCGCGGGTGAGGCCATCGTGGTGGCGTCGGTGCCGGCGCCTCCGTGGGTGGACGACGCACACGTCGCGGACCTGATCCTGCTGACGGAGGGAACCCAGTTGCACGCAGTCGCGCCCGCGGCAGCGGAGCTGGTCCCGCAGCCGGCGCTGGATCCCAGCCGGCGGCGGTTTCTGGTTCAGTCGAACCTCAACGCCAGGTCATGCGTGGCCGTGTGGGCGGACCGCGAGCTGGCACTCGCGGCAGACCGGGCGACCCTGGCCGAAGCAGCGCAGTTGGTGGGCACCGCTGCAAAGCTCGTCGAACTGGCGCGGGACTACAGCACAGAGCCGGAGCGGTCCTCGACGGCGGCCGACGGTGGGCCGACGGCGGGGCGTCAACTGGCAAACGCGGAGGCGAAGACCGAGCAAGCTCGGTCGGCCCTCTACCGCGCCGCGCGGGCCGTCGCCGCGGACGTGGACAGCAGGAGCGGAGACGTCGATGCGGCGCACGTGCTGGCCGTGCAGGCTGCCCACCTGGCCGCGCAGGGGGCGCTGCAGATCCACGAGGCGCTGGGCGCCGCCGAGGAGCACGACCTGCATCTGTGGCTGCGGCGCGCGGTGATGGCGCCAGCGGTCAGTCGTAGCTGAGTTCTGCACACACCTCGGCACGGTGGCCGAGGTGACGGTGGTCAGACGTACTTTCCCATGCCGCCGGCGACATCGACGATCGCCCCGGTGATGTAACTGGCACGGTCGCTGGCAAGAAACGCCGCGATGCCGGAGACCTCCTCGACGGTGCCGAAGCGTCCCAGCGGGACCTCCTCGGCGGCCCACTGCGAGAAGAACTCCTCCTCTGACAGGTCCGGCGCGCGGCGCCGGCGGATGTTCTCCCACTGCGGCGTCACGACGAAGCCGATGTTGATGCTGTTGACCAGCACGCCTTCGGGACCGAGCTCCTGCGCCAGCGTCTTGGTGAAGTTCAGGCATGCGGCGCGGTTGACGCTGGTGGCGAAGAACCCGGGATCCGGATACTTCGCATAGACGGAGTTGATGTTGATCACGCGCGGGGCGGTGCTGGTGCGCAGGTACGGCAATGCTGCACGGGTGCAACGGATCTGGGAGAACAATTTGACGTCGAGGTCGCGTTGCCAGTCCTCGTCTGTCAGCGAGTCGAAGGAACCCGGGCTGGCTGCCCCGGCGTTGTTGACCAGGATGTCGATCCCGCCCAGCGTGTCGGCGGCGTCCTCGACGAAGGCCCCCACCTGCTCCGGGTCCGTCACGTCGGCGACCGCGGCGTGCAGGGTGCGGCCGGTCCGGCGCAGCATCTCGCCGGCGGTCTCGACCTCGGCGGGGTTGCGCGCACAGATGGCAACGTCGACGCCCTCCCCGACCAGCTCCTGCGCGATGGCCAGGCCGATGCCCTTGGAACCTCCGGTGACGATGGCTCGCCGTCCGGTCAGATTCAGCTCCACCTAGGCCTCGTCGGTCGACGCGGCAGCCGTGTTCTCCGTGTGGGCCAACAGCGAGCGCCGCGGCGGATTGAAGACATCCACCTCGAGGCATGAGGTGTCGTGCGTGCGCGCGCCGTGCGGGACCCACGACGGGACGACCGCGACGTCGCCCTTGCGCATGATCCGGATGTCGCCGTCGAGCTCGAACTCGAACTCCCCCTCCAGCACGAGAACGATCTGCTCCTCTTCGTGCACGTGCATCGGCGCCTCGGTGTGCGGCTCGAACGACACGAAGTTGACCATCGTCCGCTCCCCCAGCACGGGCCGGAACTCCAGCCCCGCGACGAACTCCACGGGCGGGATCGCCTGCACGTCGACGTAGCGGCCGGGCGCGGTGGGGACGCCACCCGCTTCGGTGGTGAAGTGTTCGGTGGTCATTGCAGCTCCGAAGTCATGAGCGCCGCGATTCGGCGAACGCCCTCGTTGATGTGTCCTCTGCGACGCGGCTGAAGGCCAGGCGCAGCTCGTTGCTGCCGGCGCCGTCGGCATGAAACGGCGTGCCCGGCACATACGCGACCTTGGCGGCCGCTGCCTTTGCTGCCAGCGCGACGGTGTCGACGCCTTCAGGTGCCGTGAGCCAGCTGAAAAATCCGCCCGCCGGCCGCGTCCACGACACGCCGTGCGGCATGTGCTCCTCGAGTGCCCCGAGGAGCAAGCCGCAGCGGCGCTCATACAGCACGCGGGACTGCGCGAGCTGCCGGTCGAGGTGCCCGCCCCGCAGATACTCCTCCATCAGCCGCTGCCCCAACGCGCCGGCGCACTGATCGGTGTTCTGCTTGGCGACGACCATCCGGGCGATGACGCTCACGGGTCCCGCCGCCCAGCCCAGACGCACACCGGGAAAGAAGGTCTTGGAGAACGTGCCGGCCTGCACGACCACGTCGGGCGCCAGGGCCCACAGGCTCGACAACCGCTCGCCGGAGAAGCCAAGTTCGCGGTAGGCGACGTCTTCGAGGATCAGCACGTGGTGGCGCCGGCACACCTCGACCAGCGCCTGGCGGCGCTCATACGACAGGGTCAGCCCCGTGGGGTTCTGGTGCTCCGGAATCGTGTAGAGCATCTTGGGTCGCAGGCCGCCGGCCAGCCGCTGTTCGAACGCCTCGACGTCCATCCCCTCGGCGTCCATCGGGATGCCGACCACGTCCGCGTCAAACCCGCGGAACGCCATGATTGCTCCGAGATACGTGGGCGCCTCGACGGCAACGACGTCGCCCGCGTCGAGCAGGCTCTTGGAGAGCAGCTCCATGGCGTCGATGCCACCACTGGTGATCATCAGCTCGTCGTCGGCCGGACGCTGTCCCTCGGTGTCAGCCAGTCGTTGCGCCATGGCGTCGCGGACACCGGGCAGACCTTCGGTGGGCGAGTACTGCAGCGCCACCGCAGCATCGGTGTCCAGCAGCCGCGCCGTCAGGTCTCGCAGCACGTCCACGGGAAAGGTTTCCGGGGCAGGAAAACCGCCGGAGAAGGTGATGATGTCCTTCGCCCCGGCCAAGGCGAGGATCGCGGTGATTTCCCCACCGGACTGCTGCGTCCGCCGCGCGAACGAAGCCTCCCACGTGGCGGCTGGAGTCGTCGTGCTCATCGAGGGCGCGTCCTCTCGGTTTCGTCGGCACCGCGCCCGAGGGTAGCCGCGCGGGTCTGGCCTGCGACGATCCGCTTTGCGACCGGCGGATGCCACCGTGGCAGGCTGTGGCGACGCGCCGACAGAACAGGAGACCAGTGGCACCGGAACGGCGGTTGCAGTTTGGCCTGCTCGCGTTTGCCGGCGTTCTCCTGTCCGGTTTCGTCGGCTATCAGGTCTTCGAGGGCTTCGCTCCGCTTGACGCGCTGTACATGACCGTCATCACTGTCACGTCCGTGGGCTACGGCGAGGTCGTACCGCTTGACTCCTCCGGTCGCATGTTCACGATCCTGTTGATCGCAGCGGGCGTCGGATCTGCGACCTTTGCCATCGCGAGCGGCGCGGAGTTCGTCCTCGAAGGCCACATGAGGCGCATCATCGAAAGGCGACGCATGGACCGCTCCATCCAGAGCCTCAAGGACCACGTCATCATCTGCGGCTTCGGCCGCGTGGGCCGGCGCTTGGCCGACGAACTGCGGGCCGAGGGCGTGTCGTTCGTCATCATCGACAACGACCTCCATCGACTCGAGGACGCCGAGGAGCGGCGGTGGCCGTTCGTCGTGGGCGACTCCACCGAGGAGTCGGTCCTGGTCGAGGCCGGCGGTGAGCGCGCCCGTGCGCTCGTGGCCTGCGTGAACAGCGACGCGGACAACGTCCTCACGACGCTGACGGCCAAAGGGCTTCGCCCCGACCTCAGCGTCATCGGGCGCGCGAAGGCCGAGGAGAACGAGGCGAAGTTCCGCCGCGCGGGCGCAGACCGGGTCATCGCGCCGACCACCATGGGCGGTCGCCGGATCGCTCAGCTGCTCACGCGCCCGATCGTGGCCGAGTTCCTCGAACAGGTGGGGGGGTCCGCGGGCCTGGAGTACTCATTCGAGGAGATCCCGGTGCGCCAGGCCTCGCCCTTGGTCGGGATCAAGCTCAGCGAAGCCGGCATGCGCGAACAGTGGGGCTGCACCGTGCTGGCGATCGATCACCGCAACGGTGAACCGCTCGACACACACCCTGATGACGACATTCTGCTCGATGCCAACGACGTTCTCGTCGTCATCGGCAGCGTGTCGGACCTCGAAGCGATGCGGCGGCACTTCGCCGCCGCCCGCTGATCCGCCTCAGCAGGGTTACGGCCGAGTACCGGTCGGAGAAATACGTCAGCCGGATTTCATCCGAATTGATGACGAACGAGAGCGCGGGTGGGCTATGCGCCACGCCCAGTAGAGCAACGGCAACTGCAGCGGCGCTCTGATCCATGCGGCCACGGGCGATCCGATGACACCCGGCACACCGGGGACGACGCCGCCTTGGACCGCGTGCTGCAGGTTTGCCACCCACACCACTGCGAAGGTCGCGAACGCCGCCAGCCCGCCCGCACGTGCGGTCTTCTCACGCGCGAGCAGTGCGGCGGAACCCAGTTCCGCAGCCGTCGCGGCGTAGTTCCACAGCGCGGGGTCACCGGGCAACCACCGCGGGATCATGGCCTCGAATGTCGGCCTCGCGACGAGGTGAGCGACGCCCATGCCGCCGAGCGCCGCCGCCATCACGAGCCGGGAGATGCGCCGGCCGCTCGACTCTGTCATCGGACGAGCATTGCAAACTCCAGGACCTCGTGGCCAACTGTCTCCAACTGGAACCGTGCGCGGGCGTCCACCAGCTCGCCGGAGTTGTCGAAGACCCCGACAGTGGTGTTGATCGCCGCGCCCATCGGCGTCGGCCACGCACGCAGCGCGTGCGCGATGGTGCGCAACTGCTGCAGCGTCGCGACGATCGCTTGCCAACCGGCGCCGGTGGCGATGCAGCCCACGGCCAACCCCGAAAAGTACGGCGGCGTGTCGCCGCGGAGATCCTCGACGTAGTCCAGCGAGTTCTTCACCAGTCCGGACACCGAGCCGTGATAGCCAGGCGACGCGATGATGATCCCGTCGGCCACGCGCAGGTGCTGCGTGAGACGTGTCGCGACCTCGGTGCGGTCCGGGTTCTCCGGCGCGTACATCGGCAGTTGCGCCAACTCCGGACCGAAGAAACCGCTTGTGGTCGCACCGCCGTCCTCCGCCACCCCGAGCGCGAAACGCAGCGCCTTCTCCGTCGTCGACCCGGCCCGCGTCGTGCCGCCCAGGCCGACGATGTGCGGGCGGGTCTGCGACATGCGTGCGCTCCTGCGGCTCGGGGTGCCTTGGCGTCAGTCAGCACGTGGCGGCCGGCGTGGGCGCGACGCTGCCGCGTTGAGGCGAGTCAGCGGATATTTAGTCGATTTTAACGATGCTGGCAGCTGCTGCCCGCCTCCATGCTGTGCCCACGTCCCAGTCCACGACGGTTCGCCGCTGCAGTCGTAGTCCGGTTAGTCCGCGGAAGGTTGTCAATTGAGCACGAGGCGGTCCATGACCCGAGAGTTGTGGGCATATTGCGGGGTCTGCGCACGGTGGTTTTTCGTCGAGCGATCCGAGGATCCAGAGCACCGGCGTATCGAATGTCCCGTCTGCGCCGTGCCATCGGCCATCTTCCACAACCGCGTCGACGCGTCGAAGCATCGGGTGACACGCTCCGCCAAGCCGCAGGAGTAGTCCGCCGTGGCCGGTCGCCGGCGCGCGTGCGTCCCCTGTGGATGACCGTCCCTCTTGAGGGTCCTGGTGTCGCAGCCCCTTCGTACGGTCGACTCCATGACCATCCGCCGCAAGAACCCCCGTCTGCAGGGGCTCATCGGGCTGGGCGCCGCCATCGACTGGTTCACCCGCCACGGCTACTTCGTCGCCATCCCCCTCAACGACAGCCAGCCGTGGGACCTCATCGTCGAGGATACCGCCGGCACCGTCAGCAGGGTCCAGGTGAAGACGACGACGCAGCGCGTCCGCAACGGACGGTTTCTCGTGATGCTCGAGACCGCCGGCGGCAACCAGAGCTTCTCCACCCGCAAGCCCTTCGACAACCGCCGCAGCGACGTGCTGTTCGTGCTCACCGATGACGCCGGCATTTACGTCATCCCCTGTGCCGAGATCACGACTACCAGGAGCCTGACGTTGAGCGGGAAATACGAGCAGTACCGCGCGTCAGGACCGCAACAACTGGTGGTGGGAGAAGGATTCGAACCTTCGTAGGCAGAGCCAGCGGAATTACAGTCCGCCCCCTTTGGCCACTCGGGTATCCCACCAGGGATGGCCATGCTAGGTGCCGCCTGCAAAGCGCCGCAAACTACGGCGCCGCACCGGTCCCTTAGCATTCCCCATCACCCAACCTGTAGGAGGAACACCCAGTGGCGGACTCAAGCTTTGACGTGGTGGCAGAAGTCGACAAGCAGGAAGTCGACAACGCCCTGAACCAGGCGTCCAAAGAGATCGCGACCCGCTTCGACTTCAAGGGCACCGACGCCTCGGTCGCGTGGTCCGGCGAGAAGATCGCCATCGCCGCCAACTCCGAGGACCGCGTCAACGCCGCGCTCGACGTGCTCAAGGACAAGCTCGTCAAGCGCAAGGTCAGCCTCAAAAGTCTCGAGTACGACGAGCCCAAGCCCGGTTCGAAGGGGCACTACAACCTCGAGATCAGCCTGGTGGAGGGGATCCCCAGCGACAAGGCCAAGGCGATGGTCAAGCAGATCAAGGCCTCGAAGCTGAAGGTCCAGGCGGCGATCCAGGGCGACCAGCTGCGCATCTCGGGTAAGAGCCGCGACGACCTGCAGGAGGTCCAGGCACTGCTGCGCAACAACGACCAGGACCTGCCGCTGAAGTTCACCAACTACAAGTAGGCGTCAGCCCTTCGGCGGCGGCACGATCGTCGGGTCACCGCCCAGGCTGAGGACGACGGTGTTGCCGGTGGTGTTGCCCAGCTGCTGCAGCAGGCGCAGCTGCAACAACGCCGGGTTGTCCGTCACGGCCTGTGCAGCGTTGGCAAGGTTGCGCAAGGCCGCCGATTCGCCCCGCGCGCGCTCCAGCGCCGCCAACCCCTCCTTCTGCGCCGCCACGACCTGCGCGAAGACGCGCTTGAGGTCGCCGGGGAACATGATGCCGCGCACGTCGACCTGCAGCAGGCGCAGTCCCAGAAGCTCCGCCCGTGGCGCGCGCTGCTCCATGAGGCGCGCGCCGAACTCCCCCCGTCCCGCGAGCACGTCGGCAATCTCGTACACCGCCGCAAGGGTCACCCGCAGCGTGATGCCGTCCGCGCTCATGACCTCCTGCCCGGGCACCGGCACGTGGCGTGCGCGAATGTCGACGGGGTGGATCACCGTGCGGGGCCGCCAGTAGCGGTAGCGGCCCGGCTCGAGCACGCCGGTGACCCGGCCGAGGTCATACCGCAGGCCGCGCTGGTATTCGACAACCGTGACTGTCCCGACGCGGTTGAGCACCCAGATCGCCGCGATCACCGCGACGAGGACAATGCCAATCCACACCTCGGTCATGCCTGCACCTTTCCCCCCGCTCCGGAGGGCCGCGACCTCGGCGCGGAGGTCTGAACCTGCAGGGCGCCTCGGCCGCTGCGGCGAACCGCTGACCCCCCGGAGCTTCGTTTGAGGATTTGAACCTCTGATTCACCAGAAGCGTCAGCGCTGACTCAGAACTAGCGCCCGCGATCCCGGGCGCACGCTGTGTGCACTGACGCGGCCGCAGCGTAGTGCATGAACATCGACGCCGGAGGCGGCGCACGCCTGCGCCGTGAGGAACACTGGTGGTGACACCTCCGCCGTCACCTGGAGTCCGCATGCGCCGGCTCATCACCGTTCTTACCGTCTTCGCGACGCTGTTGTTGCCGGGGCCCCCCGCTGTCGCCGACGCGCCACAGCTGCATGCGCGCACGGTGCGCCGCGGCCTGGAGCACCCCTGGGACATCGCCTTCTCCCCCGGCGGGAGGATGCTGGTCACGGAGCGCCCCGGGCGGATTCGGGTCTACTCCAGCCGCCACGCGTCGGCGCGCCTGGTGTCGACGGAGTGGGTCGACAAGGTGCATGCCGAGGGTGAGTCCGGCGTCATGGGCATCGCGGTCAAGCGCAAGGCGGGTAGGACGCTGGTGTTCGTCTGCGCCTCACGCGACGTTGCGTCGGGATGGCGCAACCAGGTGCTGCGCTACCGGCTCGGCAGCCGTGGCCGACTGCACTTCGGGCGCGTCGTCCTGGGTGGGATGCGCGCTAACTCGGTCCACAACGGTTGTGCCGTGGAGGTCGGTCCCGACGGCAAGTTGTGGGTGAGCATGGGCGACGCAGGCGATCCGGCGCTCGCGCAGCAACGGTCGAGCCTCAACGGCAAGATCCTGCGCATCAACCTCGACGGGTCGATTCCGCGCAGCAACCCGTTTGGCGGGTCACCGGTCTACGCGATGGGGCTGCGCAACCCGCAGGGCATCGCGTTCGCGCCCGGCACGGGTCGCGCGTATCCGATCGAGCACGGTCCCGACGTGCACGATGAGATCAACCGGCTGCGGCCTGGCCGCAACTACGGGTGGCCGTGTTGGACCGGGCGCAGCACCCCGTACTGGTCGTCGGGGTGCAGCAGCGCCTCGGCGTACAAGGCGCCGGCGTGGTCGTCCGGATCGAGCGGCACGCTCGCGACTTCCAACGGCGTCTTTCTGACGGGCGCGGCGTGGGGTCCGTGGCGCCGCGACCTGTTCGTCGCGACGCTCAAGGAGTCCGACGTACGGCGTCTGTCGATGAACGACACCGGGTCGCGCCTGTATCAGCGCTCCCCGGTGTTGTTCAACGGCCGGTGGGGCCGCCTCCGCGCAGCGGTCCGCCCGCCCGGGACGTCCTTGCTGTACCTCACGACGTCGAACGGCAGCGACGATCGCATCATCCGCGTGCGGCCGGACTGACCCAGATCAGCCGGTTGGCGTCCCGACACCGGGTCCATCGGTCACCGTGATCGTCCCGGTGCCCACGCTGGTGGCATACGGGTACGTCCCCGGCGTGTCGAAGATGACGCACGTAGCTGTAGTCCGCGGTCTTGTTGGTCCAGTTGATCGTCGCGCCCGCGGGGACGGTCAGGTCGGGGAGCCGGGCACCGATGGTGATGGCCGCGGGGGTGTAACCCGTGTGTAGTTGAACGTCGCGTTGACGGCGTCGGGTGTGAACACGACGGCCTTGGTGGCGCCGACAGGCACAAAGCCGACCTCGCCTTTGTTCGCCGTCTGGTACTCCCCCGCGCTCACGGGGGCGTCGGCACCGCCGGCCTCACCCATCTTCGAGTAGAAGAACACGTCGAGGTTGCCCGCACCGTCTGGTCGACAACGTCGCCCATCCCTGCCTTCCTGCCGCGCGGCGACCCGAACCAGGAGATCTGTCCCATCTTGCGGGCGATCTGCTCCAGGTTGGCGACACGTGCCTCGGTGGTGGGGTGGGTGCGGAACAGGCTGCCCATGCCGCGGCTGACCGCGCCGCCGAACGGCGCGCTGATGTACAGCTGGCTGAACGCGGGCGAGGTCTCGGCCGGGGTTCCGCCCAGCCGGAGTCGCTGCTTGCCACCCGCCTCCAGCTTGCGCAGCGCCGACGCGAGCGCCAGCGGGTTGCCGCACAGCTCTGCACCTGACGTGTCGGCTTGGGTCTCCCGGCTGCGTGTGACGGCGAGCTGGATGACCATCGCCGCGACGGGTGCGAGGAACACCATCAGCAGCGACCCCAGCGGGTTGTCGCGGTCGCGACCACCGAAGAAGAACGCGAAGCGTGCCAGGAACGTGATGGCGGTCGCGATCGTCGCGGCGACAGAGCCGATGAGGATGTCGCGGTTGTAGACGTGCGACAGCTCGTGGGCGAGCACCGCCTCCATCTCGTCGCGCTCGAGGATGTCGATCAGCCCCTGGTTCACGCACACGGCGGCGTGCTTGGGGTTGCGCCCGGTGGCAAAGGCGTTGGGTTGCGGCGACGGCGAGATAAACAAGCGCGGCATCGGCTGCCCCGTGCGCAGCGACAACTCCTGCACCATCGAGTGGTACCAGCCGTACTGCTCGGGGGGCAGGCACGGCGCGCGCCATCTTGATCGCCAGCTTGTCGGAGAACCAGTACGACCCGAAGTTCAGCGCGAGCGCGAGCACCAGGGCAATCGTCATGCCCGTGGTGCCGTTGATCGCCTGGCCGATGAGCAGCATCAGACCCATCAGTGCCGCCAACAACACGAACGTCTTGACCGACTTTGACATCGTCCGTCAGCTCCTCGAAAGGCCGCCGGCCTCTCCGGCGTGCCTCACCCGCCCACAGTAGCCCGGCCGCAGGTAAAGAGCCGGTCAAACCCCTCCGCTGGACCTGGGCTCCGCGTCGCGACGCCGCTACGCGCGGTGGCGGCGTCGTTCGACCTAGGGCGAAGACGTCGTCGCTGTGACCAGGGTGGACCGGGCGGACGGGGTCGCGAACGGCCGCGGGTAGACGCCGATGACCAGGACGGCCACGGCCAGTGCGGCGATCGTGAAGTTCAGAGCGAAGCCGGCACGCAGTGGCTGGCGGCCCTCATCGGCCTGGTCCATCCACATGTTCTTGGCGATGGCCAGGTAGTAGAAGAGGCCGATGAGCGTGTTCACCACCACCGCCGCGGCAAGCAGCACGCCGCCGATGGTGGGGTCGACGATCACCGGGCGCAGGATGAACACCTTCGCGTAGAAGCCGACCGCGATCGGCAGCACCCCCGCCAGCGACAGCAGGAAGACGGTGAAGGCCAAGGCGACGCCCGGGGCCGCCGCGCCCAGGCCCTTGTAGTCGTCCAGAGAACGTCCCGGCATCTGCCGGGTAACCGCGACGACACAGGCGAACGCGCCGATGTTGGTCACCGCGTAGGCCAAGAGGTAGAAGAGCACGGCGCTGAAGGCCACCTCGTTGACCTCGCGGGCCTGCGGCCCCGTCTGCACGAGCGCGAACGGAACCAGCATGTAGCCCGCCTGCGCCACCGAGGAGTACGCGAGCAGGCGCACGATGTTGCGCTGTTGCAGCGCCGTGAAGTTGCCCAGCGACATCGTCAGGACGGCGATGATGCCGAGGATCGGCGCCCACACGTCCGCCAGCGGCGCGAACGCCACGAAGCACACCTGCAGCAGCCCCGCGAAACCGGCTGCCTTCGAAGCCACCGAGAGGAACGACGTCACCGGAATCGGCGACCCTCGTAGGTGTCCGGCGCCCAGAAGTGGAACGGCACCGCCGAGATCTTGAAACCGAAGCCCACGATCACGAACAACATCGCGGCGAGCAGCAGCGGTTCGCGTTCGTTGCCGGCGCCGAACCGCTCCAGTCCCTGGGCGACGCCCTGCAGATCCGTCGTCCCCGTGAACCCGTAGACGATCGACAGGCCGAACAGCAGCACGGCCACGGACAGCACACCGAACATGAAGAACTTCAGCGACCCCTCGTTGCTGCGCAGGTCGAACTTGCGCAAGCCGGCCATCACGAAGCCGGGGATGCTGACGATCTCCAGGGCAATGAAGATCATCACCAAGTCGCGCGCGCTGGGCATCAGCAGCATCCCGGCGAAGGCCGACAGCAGGAGGAAGTAGTACTCCCCCTGGTAGGTGCGGATCTCGGTGAAGTACCGGTACGACAGGAACAGCACGAACAGCGCGGTTCCCAGGAAGAACGCCTTGAACAGCAGGGCGTAGTCGTCCACCACGAACATGCGGCCGAAGGACTCGCGTGTCTGCCCGTCGATCGCGAGCGCGGCGACCCACACCAGCGCGACGACCACGCCTACCGCCGAGATCGGGTTGACCATCCGCTTGCGTTCCGGGCGCAGGAACAACTCGACGATCAGGACCGCGAGCGCGGTGCCGACCAGCGTCAGTTCGGGCGCGAGCGCGAACCAGTCGATCGTGGGGACTTCATTCACGTCGGCCGCCTAGCCCGCGAAGACGCTGAGGATCGCGTCGACGTCGGGGGCCGTGACGTTCAGGATCAAGAACGGCAGCAGGCCCAGGATGATGATCAGCGCGAGCAGCGGCGTCCACGTCCCCCACTCGATGGCCGAGATGTCCGCGAGCTTGTGCTCCTTCCATCGATCGGGTGCAACGCCCATATTGACCCGCTGCAGCATCCACAGGAAGTAGCCGGCGGTCAGCAACGTCCCGAAGGCGCCGATCACGACGAGCACGCGATACAGCGTCAGGTGGCCGGCCTTGACCAGTGCCGGCGCGGGCGTCCAGGCGGCGAGCAGGGCGAAGATCTCACCCCAGAACCCGGCGAGGCCCGGCAGGCCCAGGCTGGCAATCGCGACGTAGGTGAAGATCGCACCCATGCGCGGCATCGTCTGCAGCACGCCGCCGCCGATCTCGGCGATCGAGCGAGTGTGGTACCGCTCCTTGATCGAGCCGACGATGAAGAACAGCATCCCGGTGATGATGCCGTGGGCGACCATGCCGAAGATCGCGGCGTTGATCCCGACCGGCGTGAGGCTCGCGATGCCGAGCATCACGAAGCCCATGTGGCCGACGGAGCTGAACGCGATGAGCCGCTTGAGGTCGGTCTGCGCCAGACAGCACAGCGCCCCATAGATGATGGCGATGACCGCCAGCACCGCGATGACAGGCGCCCAGAACTCGGCGCCTTCCGGAAGGATCGGCAGCGCGATGCGCACGAACCCATAGGTGCCCATCTTCAGCAGGACACCGGCAAGCAGCACCGACCCCACCGTGGGCGCCTCGGTGTGGGCGTCGGGCAGCCACGTGTGGAACGGCCACATCGGCGCCTTGATGGCGAAGCTCAGACCGATACCCAGGAACGCGACGATCTGGAAGGTGCGGGTGAACTCACCGGATGCACCGAGTTCGCTGAGTCTGGCGATGTCGAAGGTGCGATCGGGCGACGCGAAGTACAGCGCCAGGAAGGCCACCAGCATGAACACGGAGCCGAAGAGGGTGTAGAGGAAGAACTTGATCGAGGCGTACTCCCGACGCGGTCCGCCCCAGATGCCGATCATGAAGTACATCGGGACGAGCACGAGCTCCCAGAACACGAAGAACAGCACCAGGTCGAAGGCGATGAAGCAGCCGGCCATACCCGTCTGCAGCATGAGCATCAGCGCCAGGAACGCCTTTGGCTTGCCCGGCTCCTCGATGTGGTGGAACGCGTAGATGCTGCACAGCAGCGTCAACAGGTACGACAGCACGAACAGCGGCAGCGAGATGCCGTCGATGCCCACGTGGTAGCGGGCGCCGATCGCCTCGATCCACGGCAGGTTGACCTCGAAGGCCATGCCCGAGCCGCCCGCCTCGCCGGCGTAGTACCCGATCAGGATCGCGATGGAGAGCACGAAGCCGATGATCGACGTGACCAGCGCGACCGGCTTCGCTGCCTCCTCGCTGCGCTTGGGGATCAACGCGATCACACCCGCACCCAGCAACGGCATGAACACCGTCAGGGAGATCACCAGTTTGCTCAGCATCGTCTGTGTCCCTTACCGGTAAGCGGCGGCTGCGAAGGCCACCGCGAAGATCAGTACTCCGACGAACATGCCGCCGGCGTAGAGCTGGACATTGCCACTTTGGAACTTCCGGAAGACCTCGCGGCCCAGGAACCCAGCGCCGCCGGCGAAGCCGTTGACGGCGCCGTCGATGACCCGCTGGTCGCCATAGGCGTAGGTGCCGCGGCCCAGCCGTCCCGTCGCCGCGCCGGCGAGGTACACGACGCGGTCGATGATGTGGTCGTTGACCCAGTACATCGCCGGAGCGAGCTTGTCGCGGACCGCCGTACGCGTGATGAGGTCCGTGTAGAGCCGATCGAGGTAGTACTTGTTCACCAGCAGTTTGGAGAACAGGCCCATGCGCGCAGCATCGGCTCGCGCTCGGGAACCTGTCGGTACAGCAGCGTGCCGATGCCGATGCCCGCGAACGCGAGCAGGGTCGTGATGATCGCGAGTGACCAGAAGAAGTGCGCGGGATGGCCGCCGAAGTACTCGAGATCGAACATCGTCCAGGCAGCGAACCCCTTGCTGTGCAGGGCGGCGCTCGGGATGTTGATCAAGCCGACGAGCGCGGCCGGCACCGCCAGGATGAGCAGCGGCCATGCCATGGCCGGGCCGCTCTCGTGGGGATGACCGTGACCGCGGAACGGCCCGGCGAACACCAGCCACAGCACGCGCGTCATGTAGAAGGCCGTGATCATCCCGCCGAGCGATCCGGCAATGACCAGGATCCAGCCGGTGACGGAGCCGTTGTTGATGGCGTCGGACAGCGCTCCGGCGAGCACCTCGTCCTTGGACCAGAACCCGGCGAAGACCGGGATCGCCATCAGCGCGAGTGAGCCGATGAGGAACGTCCAGAACGTGATGGGCATCGCCTTTCGCAGCCCGCCCATGTCGCTCATGTTGTTCGAGTGCACCGCGTGGATCAGCGAGCCGGCGCCCAGGAAGAGCAGCGCCTTGAAGAAGCCGTGGGTGAACAGGTGGAAGATGCCCGCGGTGTAAGAGAAGGCCAGTGCCGCCACCATGTAGCCGAGCTGGCTGATCGTCGAGTACGCCAAGACCTTCTTCACGTCGTCCTGCACCAGGGCGAGCAGACCCGCGATGAGCAGCGTGATCGTCCCGGTGATCGCGATGACGGCGAGGGCCACCGGCGAGTGCTCGTAGGCCGGATACAGCCGCGCGACCAGGAAGATGCCTGCGGTCACCATCGTTGCCGCGTGAATCAGAGCGGAGACGGGGGTGGGGCCGGCCATGGCGTCGGGGAGCCACGTGTGCAGCGGGAACTGCGCGGACTTGCCGACCGCGCCGAAGAACAAGGCGAGCAGGCCGAAGGTGAGCATGCCGGTGTTCAGCGGCGCGCCACCCGCCTGCACGTTCGCTTCGACGGCGCCGAGGATCGCGCTGATGTCAAACGTGCGGAACATCGACCACAGCACGATCACGCCGATGATGAGGCCGACGTCACCCAGCTTCGTGGTCAAGAACGCCTTGATGGCGGCACTGGAGTTCTCCTTCTCCTCCCACCAGAACCCGATGAGCAGGAAGGAGCAGACGCCGACGAGCTCCCAGCCCATCAGCACCATGATCATGTTGCTGGAGATGACCAGCAGCAGCATCGACGCGGTGAAGATGCTGAGCAGGGTGAAGAAGTACGTGTAGCGCGGGTCGCCGTGCATGTAGCCCGTCGAGTAGACCTGCACCATCAGGCTGACGAAGGTGACCAGCAGGAACATCATCGCCGTCAAGCCGTCCACGCGCATGCCGAGTTCCAGCACGTGTCCACCGCCCAGGACCGCCCACGGGACCGCGCGTTCCTCGACGAAGGCGTGCGCGGCCGAGGACTCGCCGGAGCCGGATCCGTGCCCCGCTTCTTCTTCGGCGTGCTCGTCGGTGGCTGCGGTCGCGACCTGCACGTCGCCCGCGCTGGCGACCTGGACGTCGGCCGCCGCGTGGTCGGTCTCCCCGCCCTCCTCGCCGTGGGGCGCCGCTGCTGCCGCGTCGACGTTGGCGGAGAACACCTCGACGGCGATACCGACGGACAGCGCAAGTGCCGCCGCGATCGCCACGATCCCGATCTCGGCGCCCTTCTTGGGCAGGAGGCGGCCCAGCACCATGATCAGCACCGCCGACAGCGCCGGCAGCGCCGGCACCAACCACGCGTAATCGCTCATGTGAACCGTCTACCGCCTTCGGCTGCTTGAGACGAAAGCCCGGCGGGCTCTGGAGTCATTACGTCCACCAATGTCAGCGCCCCTTCTCAGTACTTCATGAGGTCGGCCTCGTCGATGTTGACCGAGGCGCGCGGTTGCGGTACAGCAGGAGGATGATCGCCAGGCCCACGCCGACTTCGGCGGCACCCACGGCGATCACGAACAGGGCGAAGACCTGGCCCGTCAACAGCCGGTCGGCATTGCTCGCGCCACCGACCACCGCGCCGAACGCGACGAGGTTGATCGTGACGCTGGCGAGCATCATCTCGACGCTCATGAGCACGAGCACGGCGTTGCGCCGGGACAGCACGCCGTAGATGCCGACGCAGAACAGCAGCGCGGCAAAGATCAGCGGGTAGGCGGCATGCACTACTGCTGCGCTCCTTCTGGCGTGCTACCGCCTCCGGCTGCTTGAGCACCTTCTTGTGTGCCGGCTGTGAGCGCCCCCGGCTCCGACGTCACGTCGCGGCTGTCGCGCGCGGGCACCTCGTCCTGCGTCGGCGTCACCGGGCCTCGCCCTCTTCCTGGCGGGCCAGGATGATCGCCCCGATCAGGGCGACGGTCAGCATGAAGCCCAACGCCATGAACGGAAACGCCCAGTGCACGTACAGCACCTGGCCGAGTTCGCCGGCGCCGACGTAGGCAATATCGATGCGCTGGTCGCCGAAGGCACCCCAGATCACCGCGCACAGGAAGCCGAAGAGCCCGACGCTGACGACGATCGCCAGGATGCCGTTTTCGTTGTGCTGCGCCATCGGGCCGATCGCGCGCGCGCGTGAGCATCAACCCGAACAGGATCAGCACGATCACGGCGCCGACGTAGACCAGGACCTGCGTCCAGGCGAGGAACTCGGCGCCGAGCATCAAAGGCCCCGCCACCGACAGCAGCGTGACCACCAGGAACAGCGCCGCGTGCACGACGTTGCGAGAGGTCACCACCGACAGCGCGGCCGCGCCGCCGATCACGGCGATCAGCAGCATGAAGACGTCGGGACCGGTGAGGGCGTTGGTCACGATCAGCCCCTCCCGCCGGCACGCTCGGCGCGGATGCGCGCCTTCTCGCTGCGGACGTATGCAGCCTTCGCCTTCGCGCGCGGGCGACGCGTTCGCTCTTCCTCCGCGATCAGCTGATCGAAGATCGCCTGGTCGACCTGCGCCTCGACATGTATGTCTTCCTCAACCTTCGTCGCGGTCGCGGTTCCGCCGGCACCGCCACCGCCGGCAGCAGCCGCGGCCGTCGCAGGAGCCGCAGCCGCCGCGGCCTGCTCCGCCGCCTTGCGCGCCGCCTTGAGCCCTTCCTCGATCTCCTTGGGATGTCCGCGCCCTCGTCGAGCTCGGGCGGTGCGGGCACCGTGTTCATCCAGACACGCAGCTGCTCTTTTCGTGCGTGAGCTGGCGCAGCGAGTAGGTCGAGTACTCGAACTCCGGTGACCAGAACAGCGCGTCGAAGGGGCACACCTCCACGCAGATCCCGCAGTACATGCACAGCGCGAAGTCGATCGCGAAACGGTCGAGGACGTTGCGCGTCCGCGCTCGCGCGCCCTCCTCCTTGGGGGGCACGACTTCCTTGTGGCTGTCGATGTAGATGCACCAGTCCGGGCACTCGCGTGCGCAGAGCATGCAGACGGTGCAGTTCTCTTCCATCAGCGCGATCACGCCGCGGCTGCGCGGCGGCAGGGCGGGCTTGACGTGCGGATACTGCTGCGTCGTCGACGGCGTCATCATCGTCTTGAGCGTGACGCCGAGACCCTTGAGCAGGCCGATCTTCGGCGGGGCGGGAAAATTCGGCATCTTTGGCATCTAGCCGAACACCTTGGCGATGGCGATCACGACGATGTTGAGCAGCCCCAGGGGGATGAGGATCAGCCACGACATGCGCTGCAGCTGATCCTCACGCAGCCGCGGGAACGTGGCGCGGAACCAGATCATGACGAAGACGAGGGCGAGGACCTTGCCCATCGTCACGCCGAAGCCGAGCAGTCCGGTAACAACAGGGTGGAAGCCGTACGGCCCGAAGCCGAACACCCCGACCACACCGTTGATCAGTTCCGGAACGGTGACACCCGGCAAGGCGTACCAACCGCCGAGGAACAGCACGGTCGCGATCGCCGACAGCACGACCATGCCGGCGTACTCGGCCAGCATGAAGAACGCGTACTTGATCCCCGTGTACTCCGTCATGTGACCGAAGATGATCTCGGAGTCGGCGATCGGCATGTCGAACGGGGGCCGGTTGAGTTCGGCGAGTGCGGCGACGAAGAACAGCAGGAACCCGACGGCGTGCGGCAGCACGAACCACATCGGCACGATGTCGAAGACGCGGAAGGTCGCCTGCGCGTCGATGATGCCGACCAGGGACAGCGTGCCTGCCTGCAGGACCACGGCCGCAGCGCCGAGGACCAGCGGAAGCTCGTAGGCGATCAGCTGCGCCGCCGCGCGGATGCCACCCATCAGCGAGAACTTGTTGGCGCTGGACCACGCCGCCATGAGCACACCCAGAACGCTGACCGACGAGACCGCCAGCGCGAAGAACACACCCGCGTTGAGGTTCTCGCCGAACAGGCCCGGCCCCAGCGGCAGCACGAGCATGACCACCAGCCCCGGGACCAGCGCGACCCCGGGTGCGAGCGAGAAGACCCACTTGTCGGCGGCCGCCGGGACGATGTCTTCCTTCTGGATGAACTTCGCGCCGTCGGCGACCAGCTGGCCGACGCCGTGCTTGATCGGGCCGATGCCCGCTTCCATCGGGCCGAGGCGGTCCTGCTGGTGGGCGAGCACCTTGTGCTCCATATAGCCGGCGACCAGCGGCGCGGTGAGGAAGAAGCCCACCAGCAGCCCGAGCTTGAGGGCGATGGACCAGCCAACGCTGGCGAGGTCGAGAAGTCCTGGTTCCACGTCAGTCGTTCCTAACGGTCCACGTCACCGACGACAAAGAAGACGCTGCCGAGGATCGCGATCATGTCCGACAGCAGTGCGTCCTGGAGCAGGTAGGACATCATCGAGACGTTGTAGAACGACGGGGTCCGCATCTTCAGCCGCCACGGGTTCTTCTTGCCGTCGCTGACCAGGTAGTAGCCGAGCTGGCCCAGCGGCGCCTCGGTGCGGGTGTAGATCTCACCCTCGGGCGCCTTGACGATCTTGGGCAGCTTGACGTTGCACGCGCCGGCTGTGATGCCCTCGAGCGCCTGGTCGATGATGTAGGTGCTCGCGTCGATGCGCTCCAGCAGCATCACGAAGCGGTCGTAGCTGTCGCCGTTCGTGCCGACGGGGACCGGGACGTCGAGCTCGCCGTACTTGGCGTACGGCTGCGACACCCGGGAGTCCTCTGCCACGCCGGTGGCCTGCAGCGTCGGTCCGGTCACGCCGAATTCCATGGCGACGTCCGGCGGCAGCACGCCGACGCCCTTGGTGCGTGCCATGAAGATCTCGTTGCCGAACAGCAGATCGCGGTACTGCGTGGTCCCCTGCCGGATGACCTTGATCATCTTGGTGCTCGCCTGGAGGAACCCGGCAGGCAGGTCCTCCTTCACGCCGCCGACGCGGTTGTAGGCGAAGTGCAGGCGCCCGCCGGTGGCGCTCTCCATCAGGTGCTGCACGTCCTCGCGCTCACGGAAGGCGAAGAACAGCGGCGTGATGGCCCCCAGCTCCAGGCCGAACGACCCGACGAACATGAGGTGGTTGAGGATGCGGTTCCACTCGCACATGATCACGCGGATCCACTGCGCGCGGTCGGGCACCTCCATCTCCATCATCGTCTCGACGCTCATGCACACGCCGAGTTCGTTGTTGAACGCCGACAGCCAGTCGTGGCGGTTGACCAGCGCGATGATCTGGCGGTAGTCGCGGGCCTCGGCCAGCTTCTCGAAGCCGCGGTGCATGTACCCGATCACCGGTGTCGCACGGCTGATCTTCTCGCCGTCGAGGTCGATCACCACGCGCAGCACACCGTGCGTCGCGGGGTGCTGCGGGCCGATGTTGAGGTTCATGTCCTGCGTGACGATGTCGCCACCGTCACGGACGTTGACGATCACACCCTCGCCCGGCCCGCCGGGCAGGACGCCGGTGTCGCGCTCGCTCAGCGTGTCAGTCATCGGCGATCACCTTCATCTTCGTCCTCGACGGTGGCGTCCGAGGCCAGGTCCCGGTTCGGATCCGCGCGGTCGGCCGTGTCGGTCTGCTCCGAGGGGCTGGGATGCGGCGACGGCCCTTGGGCGACCCGCTCCTGCGTCACGTTCTGATCGCTGCCGCTATCGCCTTCGGCTGCTTGAGCGGAGTCTTGGCCGCTGCCGCCGTCTCCCTCCACGCCCAGCGTCTCGCGTTCGAGGCCGTGGCGCTCGTCCTCGGCTTCCTCCGGTGCGGCGTCACTGGCCAGCGGTGCGGCAGCGGAGCCCTGCGCCGGCACCACGGGCACATCGTCCTCGGCGGGAAGCGGCGCACCGCCGTCGGGCGTCGACGACTCCCCCGACTGCGGCTCGAGCGGGCGGTCGCTCTCAGGCCCCGGAGCGGGCACCTCGTCGGCGGTCCTGGCGGCTCCCAACCCCTGCGTGTCGGACGTCATCCCGGGCGTGTCGGCGGCGTCGCGGGCGCCGGACTGGATCTCGGCGCCGCCGCGGCGGCCCTCGGCTTCCGTGCCCGGTGAGGTGCTCGGCAGCGGTGGCGCCCCCTGCGCGGCCTCTGCTTCAGCGTCCGGACTCACCACCGGCTCGTCTTCGTTGGCGGCGTCCTGCGCCGCGCGCTCGTCCATGTCGCCCTGCGCGGCACCGGCCGCGGCGTCCTTGGCGATGTCGGAGCCGGCGACCTCGGCGGCGCCCTCGGGCGTGGATGCGGTGGGGTCGCCGCCGGCCGTCGCGGCCGCAGCCGCGGCCTCGTCGTCGGTGTCACCGCCACCAAACTGGTCGACCGAATCGGCGATCGCGCCACCGCTCGGCGCTCCATCCGCGGCAGCCGTCTGCGCCTCGGCACGTTCGGCGGCCTTCTTCGCCCGCATGGCCGCGGCCTTGGCCTTCGCCCGCTCGGCCTTGGCTTTGGCGGCCTGGGCCTTGTCCTGCGGTTCCGCCGGCGCGTCGCCTGCCGAGGCGGTCGCGTCGGCGGCGCCACCGGCGGGCTTCTGCTCCTCCGGCTCCTTCGCGCCCGGCCACGGCTTCGCGTTGCGCGACGTCAGCTGGAAGTCCTTGCGCAGCGGCCAACCCTCGAAGTTCTCGACGGTCAGGATGCGCGGTCGGACACCGGGGTGGCCCTCGAAGTCGATGCCGAACATGTCGAACGTCTCGCGCTCGCTCCAGTTCGCCCCACGGAAAACCGACGTCAGCGATGGCAAGGTCGGCTTCTCGCGGCCGCCGGGCACGCGCGTGCGAAGTGTGATGTCGACGGTGCTCCACCGAGTAGATGTGGACCACGCAGTCAAAGCCCTCCTCGCCGCGGTCGACTGCGTCGAGGAACTCCCAGAAGCGACATGCCAGGGCGGGGTCTTCCTTGCACACAGCCGCACGGCGTCAACCCACGCCTCGGGCTCGACGACCGCCGTCAACTGTCCGTACGCGATCACCGAGTCGATCAGTCGCGCCCGAGGCGCTCGCTGAGAAACGACAACATCGCCTCGGGGGCGAGGAAGCCCGCGGGGCGGGTCGTGGCCGTGCCGCCGACGCTGACGCCGGTGCCGGTGGCAGATGTCTCAGTCATCGTCGAGGCGCCCTAGGAGGTCAATGCGGCCGGCTGGTGCGGGTCGCCGCCGCCCACCACGATGGGGCGTCGTGCCTCGCGTTCTGCGTAGCGCTCCTTGAGCGATTCGTCGCGAATCAGCTCCTGCAGCTTGATGATTCCCTCGAGCAGCGCCTCGGGGCGTGGCGGGCAGCCCGGCACGTACACGTCCACCGGCACGATCTGGTCGACGCCCTTGGTCACCGAGTAGCTGTCCCAGAAGGGGCCGCCGCAGTTCGAGCACGACCCGAAGCTGATGACGTACTTGGGCTCGGGCATCTGGTCGTAGAGGCGCTTGAGCGCGGGGGCCATCTTGTCGGTCAGCGTGCCCGCGACGACCATCAGGTCCGCCTGGCGAGGGCCGTGCGCGAACGGGATGACGCCCAGGCGCATGAAGTCGTGGCGTGCCGCCGACGTGGCGATGAACTCGATGGCGCAGCAGGCGAGTCCGAAGTTCATGACCCAGAGGCTGTAGCGGCGCCCCCAGTTGAGGACGAACTTCATGGGCCGCGGGAGCTCGACCTGGTCGACTAGACCCACTTCAGAACTCCCTTCTTCCACTCGTAGGGAAGCGTGATGCTGACGAAGAAGAGGAACACGAGCATCGTGCCGAGCATGAACCGCGGGGCCGCGTTGTTGGGGTTGCCCAGGTAGACCGCCCACGGGAAGACGAACAGCGTCTCCACGTCGAACACGACGAACATGAAGGCGAAGAGGTAGTACCGGATGTGGGTCTGCGACCAACCGGAACCAACCGGGTCGAGCCCGCACTCGTAGGTGGAGAGCTTCGCGCCGTACTTCATGTCCGGCCGAAACAGCCGGTTCAGCCCGAAGGCGGCAGCCACGAGAACGATGCCGGCGATGACCAGCGCCAGGACGGTCCCGTACTGCATGTAGTAGTCGTGCAGATCCATTGATGCTCCCTCGCGCTTGGAGCGCAGAAACACACCTGATGGTCGAAAAGTGGGCGCCGAGCAGGTGCCGATCAGCAGTGGCGCCCCGTCAGTGTACGTGCGGTTGCGGCCGCTCCCCCAATCGTCGGCGGCGGGCAAATCGGGCGGGTCGACCCGCCGCTACGCTGCCCAAATGGCGTGGCTACCGTGGCGTGCGGCAATGGCGGAGGCTTTGTACGGACCCGCCGGGTTCTATCGTCGCCCGGAGGGCCCTGCCGGGCACTTCCGCACGTCGGTGCACGCCTCGCCATTCTTCGCGGCCGCCGTGGCCGCACTGGCGCGCGACGCGGGGCTCGACACCGTCGTCGACGTCGGTTCGGGGCGCGGTGAGCTGTTGCGCGCACTGCACCGCATCGATCCGGATCTGACGCTGCACGGCGTCGACGTGGCCGATCGCCCTGCGGACCTCCCGTGCGCGATCGGGTGGTCGAGCGCGGTCGAGGACCACGACGGGGCGCTGCTGTTGGCCAACGAGTGGCTCGACGCGATCCCGGCCGATGTCGTCGAACAGACCGCGGGCGGCCCGAGGCTGGTCGAGGTGGACAC
Source organism: Egibacteraceae bacterium (assembly GCA_030446745.1). Classification (GTDB taxonomy): domain Bacteria; phylum Actinomycetota; class Nitriliruptoria; order Euzebyales; family Egibacteraceae; genus JAUJMS01. The sequence goes on from JAUJMS010000004.1 coordinate 50,528, forward strand.
CGCCACGGGGGAGGAACGGCTCGGGCAGCCGCCCACCCCCGACGATGCGGCCTGGCTCGAACGCTGGTGGCCGCTGGCTGACGCTGCGCCCGGCGACCGCGCCGAGGTTGGCCGGCCACGCGACGAGGCGTGGGCCACGGCGGTCGCGTCGTTGCGCCGCGGTGTGGCCGTGGCGGTGGACTACGGCCACCAGCGGCAGGCCCGGCCGTCGCTTGACACCGTGGTCGGTTACCGGGAGGGGCGCATGGTGCGTGCCGTGCCGGACGGCAGTTGTGACATCAGCATCCACGTCGCCGTCGACGCCTGTGAGGCCGCGGGCCGCGAGGCGGGCGCCACGGCAACGCTGGTCACCACCCAGCGCAGCGCCTTGCGGGCGCTGGGGGTGCGCGGGGCGCGACCGCCGCTGGAGTTGGCGACGAGCGATCCGACGGCCTATCTGCGGGCACTGCAGGCAGCCGGTCAGCAGGCGGAGTTGATCGACCCGGCGGGCCTGGGGCGCTTCTACTGGCTCGTTCAGTGCGTCGGGACGCCAATGCCGGCGGTGCTTGCCGGTGCGGACGCAGCCGCCACGGCCACGCCGTCCTGAGAACGCGCCTGCAGGCGCCGGCGCAGCTTCCGGCGCGGCGTCGCGGCGCGGCCGAGGATCCCGCCGGCGTACGGCACCCCGCCGCGGCGCACGCGCGCCAGCAACGCAAGCCACGAGCAGACCCCCCGTTCGCTCACCCACAGCGGCGCGAACAGTGACGCCCGCGGCGCGAACACGGCGGTCCCACGGCCGCGGCGGCGACCGACTTCGGCGACGGCGACCACGCCGGCCACTCCCGCGGCGAGGCGTCCCCAGCGGCGGGTGAGCACCGCGCTCGCCACCAGTGGCACGACCGACAGCTCCATCGCCATGCGGCCGGGGCGAGCGATCTCGTCGTACGCCTGCCGTACGCGCTGACCCCAGAAGTGGTCTGCCGTCGGCGGCAGCCGGCGCACGTAGAGGTCGAGCGGCGCGGCGCTCGTGCCGCCCGCGACGTCGACGGTCCGCAGAAGCTCGAGGTTCTCGAACAACACGTTGCCGTCGTAGCCACCCGTGCGCCGCATCACCGCGCGACGCACACCCAGCGTCCCGGGATAGTCGGCGGCGAACGCACGATTGAGCAGGCTGCGGCCGGTGTCCCAGGCGGCGTGCCATGGCACCGGCTCGAAGTAGTTCTGGGGCCGGACCAGGTCGTAGTCCACCAGCAGGTCCAGGATCCGTTGCAGGGACTCCGCGTCGTAGCGGACGTCGTCGTCGGCGACGATGCAACGATCGTGCGACGCCAGGCCGAAGCCGGTCAGGACGCCGTGGACCTTGCCGTTCGCGCATGCCAGCGCCGGCTCGGGCGCCACGTGGCGAATTGCGCGCGGCCAGGCAGCGCCATGTGCCGCGAAGACGTCGGCGTCCGAACCGTCGACGACGACCACCTCGTCCAGGCGCTCGGCCAGCCACTGCAGGTAGACGGCGAACTCGTCGTCCATGGGCGCGTCGGAACGCAGCGGAAGGATGTACGTCGCGTCGAGCGGTGGTGCGGTCACGACCCTGTCGACCGCATCGGCGGCGCGGCGTCGCGCGGCACCGCCAGCGTTCCCGCGGCGATGTCGGGCACCACCTCCCCAACAGGGCGGCCCAGCGCGCGGGCGAATTCGTGGATCAACTGCTCCGCGGCGTGCATCTCGACGCCGAGCTGCGCGCCTACACGGCCCTTGGCCTGCTCCAGAACGATGCGCGAGTCCAGCGCACGCTGCAGGCGCTGCGTCATTTCGGTGGCGTCGTCGTAGCGACGGCGGTTGAGCACCGCGGTCGTGGCCATGTCCGCCAGCAACGAGCCCGCATCGGCCTGCCGTCGGGACAGCTCGCCCGGGGTGTCGCGGTACAGATCCAGGATTCCGATGCTCTCGCCGTTGTGCAGCAGCGGCAGGGTGAAGACCGCGCGCATCCCCCGGTCGAGCGTGCGCGGCACCATCGACGGGAACCGTTGCTCCGAACCCAGATCCGGGATCAGCACGGGCGAGCGGGTGGCGTGGGCGAGCATGCACGGACCTTCGCCCAACTCGAGCTGAATCGCCTCGAGATCCGCGGTCAGCGCGTCGGAAGCCACGGCGTAGCGCAGACCCCCGTCGATGTCCTCGAGCAGAATCCCGGCGCCGGTGGCATCCGTCACATCCACGGCGACGTCGCACAGCTGGTAGAGCACGTCGCCGACGTCGTAGTCGGACACCAGCAGCCGCGCGAAGGAAACGAGTGCCTCCGTCAGGCGGGGGGTGTACTCATCCGGGGTTTGCTCGGACACGCAGTCTGCTCCATTGAGCGGTCGGCTGGGCCGCCGCGGACGACAGAATAGCAGCGGCAAAAGGCCCGCGGCTGCGGCGTTTCCGTGGCAAACGGGGCGTTAGCCGACGCGGTCGGCGGCGTAGTCAGCCAGGTACCGCAGGCCCTCGACGGACGGCGCCTGCCGCAGGTGCTCCGGCAATTCGACGAGCGCGCTCTTGGCCTTGGCGGCCTCCAGCCTGGCCGCGTCGCGGGCGAGCTCCAGCGCCTCGTGGCCGCGCAGGAAATCCAGCGCCTCGGCGACGTTCGCCTCGTTCGGGTCGGCCAGGAGCTGCGCGAACCGTGAGGTCGGCCCCTCGGCGTCGAGGACGAGCAGGACCGGCAGCGAGCGGACGCCTTCGCGCAGGTCGGTTCCGGGAGTCTTTCCCGACTCGCCGCTGGAGCTGACGATGTCGACGACGTCGTCGGCGAGCTGAAGCTCATGCCCAGGTGCCAGCCGAACGTCGTCATCGTCTGGATGGCCTGATCGTCCTGATCGGACAGGATCGATCCGAGGCGGCACGAGGACGCGATGAGCGACGCGGTCTTCTCGCCGATCACGCGCAGGTAGTGCTCGCGGTCGGGCTCCACCTGTGGAACGTGGTGCACCCTGCGGCCGAGCCCTGCACCTCCCGGATCTGGCCCTGGCACAGGTCGGCGATCGTCCTGGCCATGACCTTCGTCACGGTCACCCCGAGCGCGGCCGACAGCTCCGACGCGCGCGCCAGCAGGAAGTCGCCCGTGAGGATCGCGACGGTGTTGGACCACTTGACGTGGGCGGTTCGGCGCCTCGGCGCACTTCCGCGGCGTCGATCACGTCGTCGTGATACAGCGTCGACAGGTGCACCAGCTCGACGATGACGCCGGCGTCGACGAGGGCGGTGTCGGACGCCTCCCGTCCCGCGAGCATGCCCGTGAGCAGGACGAGCATCGGGCGGAACCGCTTGCCGCCGGCGTCGATCAGGTACAGCGAGGCCTCGTTGAGGAAGGGCAGGTCCGAGGCGACCGTCGTCTGCAAACGCTCCTCGACCAGCGCCAGACCAGGCCGGAGGTCGACGCCCCGCTCCGCCCCTTGCGCGTCAGGTCGTCGATGGCCTCCTGTGACAGCGCCACGTGGCCTCTCAGTCCGTATGCCGTCATCCCGCGATCGAAGCCGCCTGCTGGGCGAAGTCGATCACGACACCCGGGATGATCCCGAGCACGACGACCGCCGCGGCGGCGAGCGACAACCCGACGGACAAGCCGGCCGTCGTCACCAGTTCCGTCGCTCGACGGCATCGGGCGCCTCGTCCTCCATGAACATGGTCACGATCACGCGGATGTAGAAGAACGCCGCGATGACGCTGGAGATGACGGCCACGACGACCAGGACCGTCTGCCCGGCCTCCATGGCCGCGCGGAAGACGCCGAGCTTGGCGATGAATCCGGCGGTGCCGGGGATGCCGGCCATCGACAACAGGAACAGGCCGAGCATGCCCGCGGGCACCGGATACCGCCGGCCCAGCCCGCGCAGGTCGTCCAGCGACATCGCCTTGCGGCTGCGGCGCTCGAAGTAGCGACAGGACGCCGAAAGCGCCCAGCGACATGAAGGTGTAGATCAGCAGGTACAGCAGCAGCCCGCTGATGCCCTCGCGCGTGACCGCGACGAGTCCGAGCAAGACGTATCCGGCGTGGGCGATAGCCGAGTAGCCGAGCATGCGCTTGAGGTCGCGCTGCACCACCGCGAGCACCGCGCCCCCCAGCATCGTCAGCACGGCGAGGACCCAGATGGCCGGCGTCCACGTCCACTGCAGCGCGCCAAGCCCGCCGACGAACACCCGGAGGAAGGCGGCGAACGCCGCGGCCTTCGTCGCTGCTGCCATGAAGCCGGTGACGGGCGTCGGGGCGCCCTGGTACACGTCGGGGGTCCACATGTGGAACGGCACGACGGCGGTCTTGAAGGCGAAGCCGACCAGCAGCAGCGCCATGGCCGCGAGGACCAGCGACTCCGGTGCGCCGATGGCCTGGAACGCCCGCCCCGCCGCGGCGGCGATGTTCGTCGAGCCCGTGACCCCGTAGACCAGCGCGATGCCGTAGAGCAACAACGCCGACGAGAACGCCCCCAGGATGAAGTACTTGAACGCCGCTTCTTGGCTGTTGAGGTCGCGTCTGGCGAAGGCCGTGAGGATGTACAGCGACAGCGACAGGATCTCGACGGAGATGAAGACCATGATGAGGTCGGCGCTCGACGCGAGCAGGGTCATGCCCGTGGCGGCGAACAGCAGCAGCGGGTAGTACTCGCCGCGGTGCATGCGCCGGTCGTTGGCGTAGCTGTATCCCAGCGGGATCGTGAGCAGACCGGCGATGCAGACCGTGATGCGCGTGAACAGCGCGATCCCATCGATGGCGACCATGTCGCCGATGACCGCTCTCGGTGCCGACCAGCGAGACCGTGTCGTCGCCGATCTGCAGCCCTGGCCGTGCCGGCGTACTCGGCCCACTGCCACGCGGTGACGCCCAGCGCCCCGGCGAAGCCCAGGCGCGGTGAGGATGGCGGACAGCATGCGTGGTCGGTTGCGCCAGATCATCGTGAGCGCAAACTGGGCGACGGCGCCGAGGATCACCATCGCCGGCAGGATGCGCGTTGCCGGTCTTCCAGCCGGCGAACGCCGCGCCGGCCGCCAGCAGCGACGAGGACGCCGCCGACGCCTGGAGGCGCTGCTCGCCGGCGGTCTCGAGCAGCAGGGCGAGGATGCCGACGCCGAACAGGACCAGTTCCGGGCTGATCGCCGCCCAGGCGAAATCCGGTCGACCTGCAGCCCCGCGCCCTGTGCGACCTGTGCGAGCAGCGCGAGTGATCAGTCTCCTCGATCGCGACTGGCGGGAAGATCCGCCGCGGCTCGCGGACCTCGGCAATGATGCTCTTCACCGACGGGTTCACCACGTCGTAGATCGGTTTCGGATACAGCCCGATGCCGATCATCAACACGACCAGCGGCACCATGACGCCGATTTCACGCCTGGTCAGGTCGGTGATGCCGACGAGCGCCCCTCGACCGGGCCGTGGAACATCCGCTGGTACGCCCACAACAGGTAGAGCGCCGCGAGGATGACGCCGAAGGCCGCGGCGACCGCCGCCCACGGCCGCGTCTGGTAGGTGCCCAGCAGGATCGGGAACTCACCGACGAAGCTGTTGAGCCCCGGCAGCGCCAGCGAGCTCATGACGGTGACGAGGAACAGCCCGCCGAACACCGGGGCGGCCTTGAGCAGCCCGGGTGCTCGGCAATCGCGCGGTTGTGGGTGCGGTCGTAGAGGAAGCCGATGAGCAGGAAGAGCCCCCCGGTCGTGATGCCGTGGTTGATCATCTGCACCACCGACCCGGACGCCGCCGTCGGGTGCAGGGCGAAGACGCCGATGACCACGAACCCCAGGTGCGCTACCGACGAGTACGCGACCAGCTTCTTGATGTCGCGCTGCACGGTGGCGATCAGCGCGCCGTAGAGCACGCCGATGACACCCAGGACCAGGATCGCGGGTGCGAGGCGCAGAGATGCGATCGGGAACATCGGCAGTGAGAAGCGCAGGAAGCCGTAGCCACCGATCTTCAGCGTGACCGCGGCGAGTATGACCGAGCCGGCAGTCGGCGCCTCGGTGTGCGCGTCGGGCAGCCATGTGTGGAATGGGAAGAGCGGCACCTTGATCGCGAACGCGACGAAGAAGCACCCGAACAGCAGCATCTGCTCGGTTCGTGACAGTCCTTGCGCCACCGCGACCAGCGCCTCGTAACCAAACGACTGGCGCCGCCGGAGAAGTACAGGTAGAGGATGCCGACGAGCATCAGCAGGCCGCCGACGAGCGTGTACAGGAAGAACTTGATCGCCGCGTACCGGCGGTTCGCGCCACCCCAGATGCCGATCAGCGCGTACATCGGCACGAGCATGATCTCGAAGAAGACGTAGAACAGCACGAGATCCAGGGCGAGGAAGACGCCCAGCAGTGTCGCCTCCAGCGCCAGCAGCGAGGCGAAGAACCCCTTGGCGCGGTCGTCCTGCTCCCACGCGGCGACCATCACCAGGGGCAGCACGAACGCCGTCAGCACGACCAGCGGCAGACTGACGCCGTCGACGCCGAGTTCGTAGCGCACGCCCCACTCCGCCGATCCAGGCGGCCGACTCCTGGAACGAGAACGCCTCGGGATCGGCGGGCGAGAACTGCAGCAGCAGCGACGAGCGCCGCGCGAGGGTCAGGACGGTCGTCGCCCAGCGCGGTGGCGCGAATGCTCTCGCGCTGTCATCCGGCAGCGACATGACGACGAGTGCCGCCGATGCGGGGAGGGCGACGATCAGCGTCAGCAGCGGAAAGTCCGTCATCGACATCCCACGACCGGCACGGTGCCGAACAGCACCGCCGACGACGACGGCCCCCGCCAGCACGGCGAGCGCGTAGCTGCGCACGACGCCGGTCTGCAGTCGCCGCGTGACCGCCGCGACGCCTGACGTCCCCCGGGCGACCCGTTCACGGCGCCGTCGACGACGGTCCGGTCGAACGCGGCGAAGAAGTTCGCGAGCAGCCGCCCGGGACGCATGACCGTCGCCTCGTAGAAGGTGTCGACGTCAAACGCGCGCTGCGCCGCGCCGGAGAGCCCTGTCGTCGGCGCCGGGCGCGTCCAGCGGCGCGCGTACAGGCAGCGCGCCAAGGCGATACCGAGCAGACCGGCAACGGTGACGAAGCGGCGGCGAGCCCCTCCGCGACGAACGGCGTCTCGCCGGCGAAGATCTGGACGCTCGGCTCGAGCCAGCCGTGCAGGAAGCCGTCCTCGGGGTCGAGGTTGATGACGCCTCCGACGGTGGAGGCGACGGCGAGCACGACGAGCGGCAGCGTCATCGACAGCGGCGACTCGTGGGGCGTGACGTGGACCATCTCCTGGGGCGTCCCCGCGGTGGTCGTCAACGTCCAGCGCGGCCGCCCCAGGAACATCAGCACGAGCCAGCGGGTCATGTAGAAGGCGGTCAGCCCGGCGACGACCGTGCCGATGACCCAGATCACCTCGGCTCCGGGGGTGGCGGCGGCGCAGCGAGCACCTCCTCCTTCGAGTAGAAGCCCGAGGTGAACGGGAAGCCGGAGATCGCCAGGACGGCGACGGCGACGTGACGAACGTCACCGGCATCGCCCGCGCCAGCCCGCCCATCTTCCACACGTCGGTGTTGTTGGCCATCGCGTGCATGACCGAGCCCGCGGCCAGGAACAGCAGCGCCTTGAAGAAGCCGTGGGTGAGCAGGTGGAAGACGCCGGCGACCTGGTCGCCGACGCCGACGCCGACGAACATGTAGCCGAGCTGGCTCACCGTCGAGTACGCGAGGATCTTCTTCAGGTCGTTCTGCGCGCAGGCGATGATCGCCGCGACGAGTGCCGTGGCGACGCCGACGCCGGCGACGAGCAGCCCCCACTCAGGCACCTGCGCCCACAGCGGCGAGGTCCGCGCGACGAGGTACACCCCCGCGGTGACCATCGTCGCGGCGTGGATCAGTGCCGACACGGGCGTCGGTCCGGCCATCGCGTCGGGCAGCCAGACGTACAGCGGGATCTGCGCGCTCTTGCCGGTCGCGGCGACGAACAGCAGCAGCACGATCGCGACGAGCGTCGCGCTGGCGACGGTCCCCGCCGCGGGCAGGATGGTCGCGAAGTCCAGGGCGCCGAACGCCCCGAACGCGACGAACATCGCGATCATGAAGCCGACGTCACCGATGCGGTTGACGACGAAGGCCTTCTTCGCCGCGGTGGCGTAGGCGCGGCGCTCGAACCAGAAGCCGACGAGCAGGTAGCTGCACAACCCGACGAGCTCCCAGCCGACGAACAGCGTGAGCAGCGACGAGCCGGTGACCAGCACGAGCATCGAGGCGGCGAACAGGTTGAGGTACGCGAAGAAGCGCGGGTAGCGCTCGTCGCCGTGCATGTAGCCGACCGAGTAGACGTGGATCAGCAGGCCGACCCAGGTCACGAGCAGCAGCATGACCGAGGACAACGGGTCGAGCAGCATCGCCCAGTCGACCCGCAGCGGCCCGGCTTCGATCCACGGGGCGACCGTGGAGACGACGACGCGCGCCTCCGGCCGGGCGAGCAGCGTGGCGAACACCAGCGTGGAGGCGGTGGCGGCGAAGCCCATCGCGGTGATCGCGACCGGGGCGGCGAGGCGTCCCAGTCGCTTGCCGAACACCAGCAGCAGGCCGGCGGACAGCGCGGGCACCACCGGGATGAGCCAAGCAAGCGTGAGGGCAGGCTCGAGGCCGGTCGTCACGACCTCGGTCAGGGGTGCGACCCCCTCGCTTGCGGCGAACACCTGAAGGCCCCTTGTCCGCTACAGCCGCAGCGCGTCGACGTCGTCAGCGTCGGTCGACGCCTTCAGGCGGAACAGGTTGACGATGAGCGCCAGGCCGACGGTCACCTCGGCGGCGGCGACGACCATGACGAAGAAGGACAGCACCTGGCCTTCGAGGTTGCCGTTGATGCGCGCGAAGGTGACCAACGTGAGGTTGACGCTGTTGAGCATCAGCTCGATGCACATGAACATCACGATGATGTTGCGGCGCACGAGCACTCCGACGACGCCGATGGTGAACAGCGCGGCGGCGAGGACCAGGTAGTAGCCGGCGGGCACGACCACTAGGGCACCTCCTGCTCGACGGCGACGTCGCCCGCCGGCGGCTGGACTCGGCGTCGGCCGGGGCGACGGCCGGCTCGGCCGGCGGCCGGTCGACCAGCTCGCGGGGATCTTCTCGGCGGCGCCCGAGGATCATCGCGCCGAGCGCGGCGATGACGAGCAGGACGCTGGTGACCTCGAACGGCCACACGTAGCGGCCGAAGATCAGCGCACCGACGCCCTGCGCGTTGCCGACGGTGTTCGCCTCGGCGAGCCCGCGCAGGGCAGCGCCGTGTCCGCCGGCGCGCCGGCCGCTGGCGCGGGTGACGGGCACGCCGAGCGCGCGGACAAATACGGCGCCGCGATGCCGGTCGCCAGCGCCGCGAACAGCAGCACGCCGAGCAGCACCGCCGCCGGTTTCTGTCCCCGGACGCGGGCGGGCTCGCGGACGTCGTCCTCCCGGTCGACGCCGAGCAGCATGATCACGAACAGGAACAGCACCATGATGGCGCCGGCGTACACGATGATCTGCACCGTGGCCAGGAACTGCGCCTCGAGCACCGCGTAGAGCACGGCGATGGTGAAGAAGTTCACGACGAGCATCAGCGCGCCGTGGACGGCGTTGCGCAGCACGACGACCGACACCGCCGAGCCGAGGCGACCGCACCGACGATCAGGAACACGACGAGCTCGGCGCGGCTCGCCGTCGCGGTCGGCACGGGAGCCGGCGCCTGCGCCAGCAGCGGGATCACCGCTCGCCCTGCGTCGCGCGCTGCGGGCTGCGTGCCGCCGCCGGCGACGGCGGTGGTCGCCGGGTCGCCGTGCTCCTCGGGCTGTGGTCCAGGCTGGGGATGCCCGCCGCCGGCGGATACGACCGCAGCGACGCCTGCGACGCCTTGCCGTCGCCGTAGTACGCCAACCCGCGCGCCGCGACCTCGGCGTCGCTGTGCGGCGCCGGCTCGGTCCCCTCGGGCAGCGGCGCGAGCAGCCGGTCCTTGTCGTAGATCAGTCCGTCGCGGTTGTCGGCGGACAACTCGTACTCGTGGGTCATGGTCAGCGCCCGGGTCGGGCACGCCTCGATGCACAGCCCGCACAGGATGCAGCGCAGGTAGTTGATCTGGTAGACGCGGCCGTACCGCTCGCCGGGCGAAAACCGCTCGGTCGGCGTGTTGTCGGCGCCCTCGACGTAGATCGCGTCGGCGGGGCACGCCCACGCGCACAGCTCGCACCCGACGCACTTCTCCAGCCCGTCGGGGTGGCGGTTGAGCATGTGGCGGCCGTGGTAGCGCGGCTGCGGCTCGCGCTTGATCTCCGGATAGCCCGTCGTCACCGTCGGGCGGAACATCGTCTTGAACGTCAGGCCGAAGCCCTTGCGCAGGGCGGTGAACACCGCTACACCCCCACGCGGTCGTCGTCGGCGGGGGCGCGGTCCGGCGTGTCGTCGGGAGGGCGGTCGCCGCCGTCGCGCCGGCTGAAGACCGGCGCGATGAGCCACAGCACCGACAGGCCCGCGAGGATGAGCAGCGGTCCGCGCAGCGAGGCGATGTTCTGGTACTCCTGACGGAACACCACGGCGAAGCCGGCCGCCATGACCCACGCGAGCGACAGCGGCAGCATCACCTTCCAGCCGAGGCTCATCAGCCGGTCGTACCGCGCCCGCGGCAACGTCGCGCGCAGCCAGATGAACACGAAGATGAACGCCAGGACCTTCAGCACGAAGTAGACGACGCCGAGCAGCGCGCCCGCCAGCGTGCCGTCCAGCCCGAACAGCGGGCCGTCGGGTCCACCGAGGAAGGCCGTGACCAGCACGGCGGAGACGGTGATGACGTTCATGAACTCGGCGAGGAAGAACATCGCGAACTTCGCACCGGAGTACTCGGTGTGGAAGCCGGCGACGAGCTCACCCTCGGCTTCCGGCAGGTCGAACGGCGGTCGCTGCGTCTCGGCGACGACCGCGACGAACGCGATGACGAACGCCACGACCATCGGGAACACGTTCCACGCCGGCACGACGCCGAACAGCCTGCCCGACTGCGCCGCGACGATCTCGGAGGAGCGCAGCGTGCCGTTGAAGACGAACACCGCCGCGAGCGACAGGCCCAGGGACAGCTCGTAGCTGATGAGCTGCGCGGTGGAACGCACGCCCCCGAGCAGCGGGTACTTCGAGCCGGACGACCAGCCGGCGAGCACGATCCCGTAGACGCCGACCGAACTCATCGCGAGCACCCACAGCAGCCCGACGTTGGGGTCCCAGACCTGCAGCGTGACGACCCGCTCGCCGATGGAGAAGGTCCCCCCGAACGGGATCACCGCGAAGGTCAGGATCGCCACGACGGCCGAGATGAACGGGGCGGCCACGTAGACCACACGGTCGACGTTGCGCGGCGTGATGTCCTCTTTGAAGAACAGCTTCGCCCCGTCGGCCAGCGTCTGGAACAGCCCGGCGGGACCGAGCCGGTTCGGCCCGACGCGTGACTGCATCTTGGCGACCAAGCGCCGTTCGCCCCAGATCAGCATCGCCGTGCCGACCAGCCACAGCGCGAAGGCCGCGAGGACCTTGCCGACGATGATCGCGACGTCCACAGCGTCCATCACAGGCTCCTTCCGGCACCGTCACGTGCAGGCTCGACGACGTCGAGTCGCACCCGTAGGGGCGTGCCCGCCGGCCCCAGCGTGGCCGCCGCCACGCCGCTGGACGGCCCGGGGACGACGACGCAACCGGGCACCACGCCGGCCGTGACACCGGTCCGCAGGGCGACGCTCCCGGCGGGTCCGGTCAGCGTCACCGCGGCGCCGTCCGCCAGGCCGAGCCGACGGGCGTCGCCGTCGTTGACCGCCCCGGTGACCGCACGGGCGGTGTCGCGCAGCGCCTTCGCGCCGAGCAGCATCGTGCCGTCGCCGAGCAGGCGGTCGACGACGACGACGTCGAACTCGTCGCCACCCCGGGGGGCGTGTTCGGCGGCGGCAGCCGGGCGGGCGCCGCCGACGGCGGCGAGCCGGTCGCGCGCGCCGCCTGCGGGCGCCATGAGCGGTGCCGCCTCGCGGCGGACGTCCGCGGCGGACTCCCACCCGATGTCGGAGCCCAGCGCCGCGGCGAGCTGGCGGACGATGTCCCAGTCCTGCTGCGCGAGCCCCTGTGGCTCGAGCGCGGCGGGAAACGGTTGGCGCCGGCCCTCCCAGGTCGTGAACGAGCCGACGCGTTCCTGCGACGACACCGCGGGGAGCACCACGTCGGCGTGACGCGTGGAGTCCGTGGGCAGCAGGTCGCTGACGACCAGGGTGTCGACGGCCTGCAGAGCCGCCACGGCCAGCGCGGGGTCCTCGAAGTCGCGTGCGGGGTCTACGCCGACGAGCACGAGCGCGGTCAGCGCGCCGTCGGCGGCGGCGCGCAGCATCCCGGCGGTGTCCATGCCGGACGTGTCGGGCACACGGTTCCACGCGTCGGCGACCGGTCCGGGATCGGCGATCGTGCGGCCGCCCGGCAGCAGCCCGGGGACCAGGCCGGCGTCGACCGCGCCGCGCGCGCCGTTGCGCCGGGGCACCCATGCGAAGCCTGCACCGCGCGCGGTGGCCAGCGCCGCGGCCGCGCGCAGCGCGCCAGGCGACGCGGCGAGCCGCTCGCCGGCAAGCACGACGACGCGGTCGCCGGCCGCCGCGACGGTGTCGCGCACGGCGGCGACCGTCGCGTCGTCGCCGTCCCCACCGTCACCGGCGAGCGCGGCGAGCACCGGAGCCTCGCCGCCGGCGTCGGTGGGCAGCCACTGCCAAGCGATCTCGGCGAGGCTGCCGAGCACAGGCCCGACGACGACGATGCGCTGGCCGGCGCGGCGCCAGGCCTTGCGCAACCGCAGGTGCAGGATCGGCACCTCTTCCTCCGGGTCCAGCCCCGCGACAATGACCACGGCGGCGGCCTCGACGTCGTCGTAGGTAGGACCGACGGTGCCGGCAACGGCGGCCAGCACGTCGCGCTCCTCGTCGGTGCGCGGGCGCAGGCGAAAGTCGACGTTGTCGGTGCCCAGCACGTCGCGCGCGAAGCGCGACACCGCGTACGCGTCCTCGTCGGTCAGCCGCCCGCCGGTCAGGACCCCCACCGCCGCGGGGCCGCCGGCGTCGAGTGCGGCGCGCAGGCCGTCGGCCGCGGCGCGCATCGCCGCCGCCCACGACGCCGGCTCCAGCGACCCGAAGTCGTTGCGCACCAGCGGCTCGCGCAGGCGCTCGTCGGCGGCGACGTACTCGTAGGCGAAGCGGCCCTTGTCGCAGTTCCACATCTCGTTGACGGCCATGTTCTCGCGAGCGAGCTGGCGCTGGATCTCGCCGCGGCGCACGTCGACGCGCAGGTTGCACCCCGCCGCGCACTGGTTGCACACGCTCGCCGCGCTGACGAGGTCGAACGGCCGCGCCTTGAAGCGGTAGCTGGCGGCGGTCAGCGCCCCGACCGGGCAGATCTGGACGACGTTGCCCGAGAAGTAGCTGGCGTACGGCTCGTCGGCGTAGATCGCGACCTGCTCGAGCGCGCCGCGCTCGAACAGCTCGATGAACGGGTCGCCCGAGACCTCCGACGAGAAGCGGGTGCAGCGCGCGCACAGCACGCAGCGTTCGCGGTCGAGCGCCACCTGCGCCGAGATGGGAATCGGCTTCTGGAAGCGGCGCTTGTCGTCGATCATCCGGCTGTCGCCGGGACCGTGGGCCAGCGCCTGGTCCTGCAGCGGGCACTCGCCGCCCTTGTCGCACTGCGGGCAGTCCAGCGGGTGGTTGACGAGCAGCAGCTCGAGCACGCCCTCCTGCGCGTCGCGCGCGACCGCGCTGGTGCGGTGGGTGCGCACGACCATGCCGTCGGTGCAGGTCGTCGTGCAGGCCGTGAACGGCTTGCGCTGGCCTTCGACCTCCACCATGCACTGACGGCACGCGCCGGGGTCGAGCAGCGGGTGGTCGCAGAAGCGCGGGATCGTGATGCCGAGGCGCTCCGCGGCACGGATGACCAGCGTCCCCTTCGCCACCTCGAGCGGCTGCCCGTCGATGGTGACCGAGACGAGGTCGGTGCGGGTGTCGGTCATCGGGCCGCTCCGGCGAGCTGCGGCGGTCGCCGCGAGCCGGCGTTCTCGGTGACCGCACCCGCGTGGGGCTCGATGCCGGGCGGCGGCCGCCGTGCTCGATGTAGTGCAGGTACTCGTCGCGGAAGTACTTCAGGCTCGACTTGATCGGACTGGTCGCGCCGTCGCCGAGCGCGCAGAACGAGCGGCCGAAGATGTTGTCGCAGACGTCGTCGAGGACCTGCAGGTCCGCCTCGCGCCCGCCGCCGTCGAGGATGCGGCGCAGGATCTGCGCCAACCAGAAGGTGCCCTCGCGGCACGGGGTGCACTTGCCGCACGACTCGTGCTCGTAGAAGCGGTCCAGTTGTGCACCGCGTCGACGACGCTCGTGCGGTCGCTGAACATCATCATCGCTGCGGTGCCGAGCAGTGAGCCGGCCGCGGCCACCGCGTCGAAGTCCATCGGCACGTCGAAGTGCTCGTCGGTCAGCAGCGGTGTCGACGAGCCACCGGGCGCCCAGAACTTCAGCGACCGCCCGGCAGCATCCCGCCGCAGGACTCCTCGACGATCGTGCGAGCGGTCGTGCCCATCGGCCACTCGTAGTTGCCGGGGCGCACGACCTCGCCCGAGACGCAGTACAGCTTCGGCCCCGGCGACTTGTCGGTGCCCAGCGAGCGGAACCAGTCGACGCCGCGCTCGAGGATGCACGGGACCGTCGCGATCGTCTCGACGTTGTTCACGACGGTCGGGCAGGCGTACAACCCGGCGACGGCCGGGAACGGGGGGCGCAGCCGCGGTTGGCCGCGCCGGCCCTCCAACGCGTCGAGCAGCGCGGTCTCCTCGCCGCAGATGTACGCCCCGGCGGCGTAGTGCAGCGTGACGTCGAAGTCGACGCCGGACCCTTGGATGTCCTTGCCGAGCCAGCCGGCGCCGTAGGCCTCGGCGATCGCCTCCTCGAGGCGGATGCCGGGCCACAGGTACTCGCCGCGCAGGAAGATGAACGCGCGCCGGCAGTTCAGCGCGCGGGCGGCGATGATCATCCCTTCGAGCAGCAGGAACGGGTCACGCTCCATCAGCTCGCGGTCCTTGAAGGTGCCCGGCTCTCCCTCGTCGGCGTTGATGACGAGGTAGACCGGCTTGCCGAGATTCTGGGGGACGAAGCCCCACTTCACGCCGGTCGGAAAGCCGGCGCCGCCGCGCCCGCGCAGCCCCGACTCCTTGACCCGCGCGAGGATCTCGGCGGGCGGCAGGTCGAACGCGGCGCGCAGGCCCGCGAAGCCGCCGCTGTCGAGGTAGCCGCGCAGCGTGTGGCCGTTGTCGAGGGTCCAACGACGCGTGAGGATCTGCAGCTCAGGCATCGCGACGCTCCTCGGTCGGCTCGTCGCGCGACGCGCTGGCCGCGGCGTAGTCGTGCGCCCCGCTGCCCGACGCGGGTCCGAGGCCGCCGGGACCACGCTGCTCCGCGCCGCCGCCGCGGGTGGCGCCCTCCTCGGGGCGACCGCCGGTGCCGGCGCTGTGCGCGTCAGCGTCCCGCCCACTGGCGGGCTGGGGCGGCGCCCCGTCGCGTGCGGTCGCCTGGTCGGGGGCCGCGCCCGGCGCCGACACGTCGCGCGGTCCCAGGCCGGCGAGGCGGTACTCGACGTCGCGGATCCCGCTGGACACCAGCCCCCGCGTCGGCGGAGGGACCTCACCCGCGAGCAGGCGCTCGACCAGCGCGACCGCCGCGTCGGGGTCGACGCCCTCATGGTTGTAGTAGTCGACGGTGACGACCGGGGCGCCTTCGCAGTTGCCGAGGCACTCGGCGTGCTCGAGCGTGATCGCGCCGTCGGGCGTCGTCTCGTTGTGCCCGACGCCGAGCCGCTCGACGAGGCGGTCGTAGACCTGCTCGGCGCCGCGAACCTTGCACGAGAAGTTCGTGCACACGCTGACGAGGTGGCGCCCCATCGGGGCGCGCTTGTACATCGTGTAGAAGGTCGCGACGGCGTTGACCTCGGCCTTGGTCAGCCCCAGCAGCGCGGCACACTCGGCGACACCGTCGTCGGAGACGTACCCGTCCTGCGCCTGGACGAGGTGCAGCAGCGGCAGCAGCGCGGAGCGGCCGACCGGGTAGCGGTCGACCAGCGACTCCGCCTTCGCTCTGAGTTCCGTGCTGAACACCGACGCGTGGCCTTTCTCGCCCTAGCGGTCGACCCCGCCCATGACCGGGTCGATGCTGGCGACCGCCGCGATGACGTCGGCGATCAGCAGCCCCTTCGTCATGGCGGGGATCGTGCCGATGTGGATGAACGATGGGTCGCGCACCCGCACCCGGTAGGGCTTGTTCGTCCCGGACGAGGTGACGTGGTAGCCGAGCTCGCCGCGCGGCTGCTCGACCGCGACGTACACCTGGCCCGCGGGAACGGTGAAGCCCTCGGTGACGAGCTTGAAGTGGTGGATCAGCGACTCCATCGACTCGCCCATGATCTTGTCGACGTAGCCCTTGGCGTTGCCGAGGCCGTCGGGGCCCAGAGCGAGCTGGGCCGGCCAGGCGATCTTGCGGTCGGCCACCATGACGGGGCCTCCGGGCAGCGCGTCGAGCGCCTGCTCGACGATCCGCAGCGACTGGCGCATCTCGGCGAGGCGCACCGTGTAGCGGCCGAAGGCGTCGCACGTGTCGGTGGTCACGACGTCGAAGTCGTACTGCTCGATGCCGCAGTACGGGTACGCCTTGCGCACGTCGTAGGCGACGCCGGCGCTGCGCAGGATCGGGCCGGTGACGCCGAGGTCGAGGCACTGCTGCGCCGACAGCACCCCGACACCGGTGTTGCGCTCCAGCCAGATCGGATTGCCCGAAAGCAGGTCCTCGAACTCGTCGATGCGCTTGGGCATCTCGGTCAGCAGCGTGCGGACCCGCGCCGTGAAGTCGTCGGGGACGTCCACGCTGACCCCGCCGGGTCGGATGTAGGCGTGGTTCATCCGCAGGCCGGTGACGTGCTCAAAGACGTCGAGGATCCCCTCGCGCTCGCGGAACCCGTAGAGCATGGCGCTGAGCGCGCCGAGCTCCAGACCCCCGGTGGCGAGCCACACGAGGTGGCTCGCGACGCGGTTGAGCTCGGTCATGATCACGCGGATGGCGCTCGCGCGTGCCGGCACGTCGTCGGTGATGCCGAGCAGCTTCTCGACCGCCAGGCAGTACGCCAGCTCGTTGAACAGCGGCGACAGGTAGTCCATCCGCGTGACGAACGTCACGCCCGCGACCCACGGCCGGTACTCGAGGTTCTTCTCGATGCCGGTGTGCAGGTAGCCGATGACCGGCTGGTTGTCGACCACGGTCTCGCCGTCGAGGGTGAGCAGCATCCGCAGGACGCCATGGGTCGACGGGTGCTGCGGCCCCATGTTGATGACCATGAGGTTGTCCTCGACGGCGTCGGGCAGCTCCTGCCACTCGCCGCCGCTGACGGTGTACTCCGGCACGCGTGTCTCGCTCATCGCTAGTAGTGCCGCTCGTCGGGCGGCGGGATCGTCGCGCCGTGGTAGCGGACGTCCACGCCGCCGAGCGGATAGTCCTTGCGCAGCGGGTGACCGTCCCAGGTGTCGGGCATGAGGATGCGCGTGAGGTTGGGATGGCCCTCGAAACGCACCCCGAAGAAGTCGTAGACCTCGCGCTCCATGACGTTCGCGGAGCTGTACAGACCGGTGGCGGTCGGCAACGCAGGCTCGGTGTCGGGCACGGTCACGCGCAGTCGGACGCGGAGCGCGTCGCGCAGGGACGCCACGAGGTAGTCGATCTGGACGTGGCCCTGTTCCGTGCCGAACTCGTAGGTCGGCCAGCCGGTGGTCTCTTGCGCGCTCTCACGCCGCAGCCCGCCCGGCCAGTGGACGGCCGACAGGTCCATGAGGACCTCGCAGCCGACCTGGTCGCGGCAGAACCGCAGCACCTCGACCAGCCGCTCGGGCGGCGTGAGCAGCGTCAGTTCACCGCGGAAGACCAGCGTCTCCAGACCGTCGACGGCGGCGACGACACGGTCGCGCACGGCCGCGAGGCCGGGTGACAGCTGCGTCGCGGCCTCGATGTCGAGGTTGCGCATCGCCGCGCCCTCGCCGCTGTGCATGTCCTCGGTCGAGCGGTTCGGTCCGGCGCCGGTCGGGCGCGTCGCCTCGCTGTCCTGCGTGCCGCGCACGGCGTGCGGCCGGCCCTCCGCGCCGGCGGTCGTCTCGTCGATCATGTCAGCGCCGCGCCTGGGGCAGGGTCGCCCGCGTGCCGGCGAGCGCGACGCCGGGCGTCGCGGGGTCCGGGTCGATCCAGCCGGTGCGCTGGCGGAAGTCCCGCATCGACTCGCCGCGTCGCGGTCGTTCGACGAACTGCTCGGACTTGATCTTCTCGTGCAGCTTGAGGATCCCGTCGAGCAGCATCTCGGGGCGCGGCGGGCAGCCCGGGACGTACATGTCGACAGGGACGACGTGGTCGACACCTTGGACGATGGCGTAGTTGTTGAACATCCCACCCGACGACGCGCACACGCCCATGGCGATGACCCACTTCGGGTCGGCCATCTGGTCGTAGAGGTTGCGCACGATCGGCGCCATCTTCTGGCTGACCCGCCCCGCGACGATCATCAGGTCGGCCTGGCGCGGCGACGCGCGGAAGACCTCCATGCCGAAGCGCGCGATGTCGTAGTGCGCCGCGCCGGTCGCCATCATCTCGATGGCGCAGCAGGCAAGCCCGAACGTCGCCGGCCACAGCGAGCCGGCGCGCGACCACCCGACGAAGCGCTCGACGCTGGTGAGCAGGATGCCGTCGGGCAGCCGGGTCTCTAGTCCCACTCCAGGCCCCCCCGGCGCAGGATGTAGTAGTACGTCTCGAACAGCAGGGCCACGAACACGCCCATGACCGCCAGCCCGTACCACCCCAGCGACCGCAGCGTGACCGCCCACGGATAGATGAACACGGCCTCGACGTCGAAGATGATGAACAACATCGCGACGAGGTAGAACTTGACCGGAAAGCGACTGCCGCGAACGTCGGCTTCGGGCTCCGGGATGATCCCCGACTCGTAGGCGGCTTGCTTCGCCGGGTTGGGGGCGCTCGGCCCGAGTCGCGCCGACAGCAGCATCGACGCCCCCACGAACCCCGCCGCGAGCACGAACAACACCAGCAGGGGCAGGTACTCAGCGAGCACGGGCTCCCTCCTCGGCGGTGTCGCGGCGGGCACGCCGTCGGCTGTCGGCGTTGCGAGGCGCCAAGCCTAGGGGACGCCGGCCGCGAAGCGGTAGTTGCGGGCGTCCTCGCAACGCCCCGACGGCGGCGGCTACGGGCGCGGTCATGCCGCCGGCACGACCCGCGACAGCGCGTTGACGACGAGGTCGGTCGCGTCCTTGCTGCGCCGGTCCGTCAGGTGCGCCATGACGCGGAAGACGAACTCCATCAGCGTGCGCCGCGGCATGCCGAGCTCGGTGCACAGCCGCATCACGGTCGGGTGGCCCATGATCCGCAGGAACAGCCCCCCGAGGGTGTAGTAGCCGCCCCAGGCGTGCTCGACGGTGCGCTGGTAGGTCGCCAGGTCGGCGTCCCGGCGACTGTTCAGCGCGGCGTCGACGGCCTCGGCGGCGAACGCCCCGGCCTCGATCGCGTAGCTGATGCCCTCGCCGTTGAATGGGTTGACCATGCCGGCGGCGTCGCCGACGAGCAGGGCGCCCTTGTGCACCGGCGGCTTGCGGTTGTGCCCCATCGGCAGGCCGGCGCTGCGCGGCCGTCCGACGAGCGTGTCCGGTCCCATGCCCCACGCCGGCGGGAAGCCGGCAACCCACTGCTCCAGCGTCGCGCGGTAGTTCGTCGAGCGGAAGTGCTTCGAGGTGTTGATCAGGCCCCAGCCGACGTTCACCACGCCGTCGGCGAGCGGGAAAATCCAGCCGTAGCCCGGCAGCAACTCGCGGTCGCGACGGGAACCGGCGGCGCCGGTCGCGTCGGTGGCGCGGGTGAGCTCCAGGAAGCCCTCCATCATCCCGGTGTCGCTGCGCGGGCTGCGGTAGTACGCGCGGATCGCGACCCCCATCGGCCGGCGCTCCAGGCGGTGCAGGCCGAGCTGGACCGCGAAGCGCGACGAGCCGCCGTCGGCCACGACGACGACCGGCGCGCGCACCGTGCCGGTGTGCTCGGCGCCGTCGGGGTCGGTGCGCCGGTACGCCACGCCGGCGACGCGCCGCTGCGACGTCGACGCGAACAGCGGCGCAGTCACCTCGGTGCCCTCCGCCAGGCGCGCCCCGGCGGCGACCGCGTTCCGGGCCAGCGTCTCGTCGAACAGCGACCGCGTCGCCGTGACCGAATGCGAGGGGAAGTCGTCGAGCTGCGGCCACGGCAGGTCGAGCACCACCCCGCCCCCGTACATCCGCAGCCCGTCCTGGCGGCGCCACCCCGGCAGGGTGCCCTCCGCCTCGGCGGTCAGGCCGAGGCCCCGCAGCGCCTTGACGGCACGAGGGGTCAGCCCGTCGCCACAGACCTTGTCGCGCGGAAAGCGCTCGCGCTCGACGAGGACGACGTCGCGGCCGGCACGCGCGAGCCACGTCGCCGCCGCCGCCCCCGCCGGGCCGGCCCCCACCACGATCGCGTCGGCGGCGTCATCGCGCACGCTGCCCGCCGCTCGTGGCATGGTCTGCTCCTTCGGCGCTCTTGTGAATCACTTCACAAGATACCGCCGGGACCGCCCCGCCGCGACGGCCCGCGGGGTTCTCTCCACCGTCGGCCGCACACCGGTCGCCCGGCGGACGTTCACGCCGGGGGCCGTTCGGGGTAGGTCCGGCCCGAACGACGACCAGGGAGGCGACATGGGAGGCGATCCGCAAGGCGAGGCCCGCGGTCCGCGCGAGGAGACCGGCGGGCCCGGCCCGCTGGCCGACAGCGACGACACGACCTCGGCCGACAGCGGGCTGGCGGGCGGCACGGGTGCGAGCGCCGGCGAGGCGACGGCCAACCCGCTCGGGACGCAGCCGCTCGACGACGAGGCCGACGAGGGGCAGGGACGATGAGGGTCCACCGCGCGGTGCCCGCCCTCGCGCTCGTGGCAGTGCTCGCCGGCGGCTGCGACGACACCGCGCAGGGCATCCGCGACGACGCCGAGGACATCGACGTCGACGTGGACAACGATGAAGGCGGCGACGGCTGACGCCGTCCGCGGGGGCGCCCGCCGATGCCCGGATCAGCGCCGGACGGCGGCGTGAACGGCGACGATGCCGCCGGTCAGGCTGCGCCAACGCACCCGTGACCAGCCCGCGCCAGCGATCATCGTCGCGAGCGCGGACTGGTCGGGCCACGCCTGGATGCTCGCGGCGAGGTAGCGGTACGCCCCCGGGTCGGAGGTCAGCAGGCGTGCCAGCGCCGGCATCGCCCCGACGAGGTAGCGCAGGTAGAGCGCGCGCAGCGGCGGCCACGTCGGCCGGCTGAACTCGAGCACGACGAGCCGCCCGCCGGGACGCACGACGCGGGCGAACTCGGCGAGTCCGGCGTGCGGGTCGGGCAGGTTGCGCAGGCCGAACGCGATCGTGACCGCGTCGACGCTCGCGTCGGCGAACGGCAGCCGCAACGCGTCCCCGTTGCACCACAGCAGCGCCGGGCCGCCGAAGGCTGCCCGATCGCGCCGGGCGCCGGTGACGGTCATCGCCTGGCTGAAGTCGAGGGCGACGACGCGGGCGCCGCTCGCGCGCAGCTCGAAGGCGAGAGCGCCGGTGCCGGCGGCGACGTCGACGACGGTCGCGCCCGGCGCCGGGGCGGCAGCAGCCGCCGCCACGCGCCGCCAGGACCGGTCGAGGCCCAGCGAGAAGATGGTGTTGGCGAGGTCGTAGCGCGGCGCGACGCGGTCGAACATCGCCTGCACCAGCGCCGCGTCCTTGCTCGCGGTCGGGCGCGGGTCGGGGACGGCGGTCACGTCCGCTCGGCGTCGTCGTCCAGCGGTGGCCACGGCTCGTCGGGCGAGGCGCGCCGCGCCTTGCGCACGCCGGCGAGCACGGTGAGCACCTGGCGTCCGGCGCCGCGCTCGACGAGGTCGCGGTAGACCGTCGCGGGCGAGGTGTCCAGCGCGACGACGACGAGGTCGGCCGGCCGGCCGGGCGCCAGGACACCGCAGTGCTGCCCCCACCCGAGCGCGGCGGCGCCGTCGCCGGTCGCCAGACGGACCGCCGCCTCGGCGAGCGGCGCGGGACCGGTGTTCGACGGCCACGCGGACAGGCCGCGCTGGGCGGCCAACCGCGCCCACGCGGCCGCCTCGGCCAGGACGTCGAGCGACGGGACCGCGGCCGCGCTGCCGAGGCCGAGCGCGAGCGGTGTGCCCGCGGCCGCGTACCGCTCGAGCGGCGCGTCGCCGACGTGCAGGGCGGCGTCGGCGCGCGGCGTGCACACGACGGTGACACCGCGCGCGGCGAGCAGCCGCGCCTCACCGTCGTCGATGCGCACACCGCCGGCGAGCGTCGCCCCGGGCAGCAGCGCCCCAAGGTCGTCGAGGTAGCGCACCGGCGTCGTCCCGGCGCCCCCGTCGAGCCACTCGAAGCCGTAGCCGCGCGCCCGTGCGCGCTCGGCGAGCGGTCCGCTGCCGTCGCGCAGCGCCGCCGCCTCGGCGGGAGTCGTCGCCGCGCACAGCTGCAGCGGCGCGTCGCTGCGCTTGGCGAGCGCCGCCAGCGCCTGGAGCACGCCGGCGCCCAGCGAGGTCGTGCTGCGAGGTGCGATGCCGACGCGGCGGCCGTCCGCCGGGAGGGTCAGCGCGTGCTCGACGGCGGTGAGGACCTCGTCGGCGGTCTCGACGTCGACGCCGCCGACATCGACCAAGGAGTCGCCCGCCAGGCCGGCGCGACACGCCGCGGGCACCCCCGCCCCACGCGTGACGACGTCGCCGGCGGCGGTCACGCCGGCGCGCAGCAGCGCGAGGACGCCGCGGTGCGCCGAGCGGCCCCAACGTTGCTCGGGCCACGCCGCCGTCGTCGCACGCAGCGCCGCAGCCCAGCGGTGCAGGGGCGCCGGCGGCACGCTCGCGGCGGCGTCGGTCGACTCGACGTGGGTGCGTCCCGCGACGAGTCCGGGCAACAGAACGCCGTCGACGCGGTACGTGCGCTGCGCGGCGGGCGCCAACGCCTCCGCGGCGCCCACCGCCACGATCGTGCCACCGTCGACGAGGACCGCGCCGTCGGCCAGCGGCGGACCGACCAGCGGGCAGACCACGTCGGCGGCGTACAGCACGGCGGGCATCCGGCGAGTGTAGGGGGCCTCGGCGGCTCCCGGCCGTCTCAAGGCGGCGCGTCACGGTGCCGATGGCAACCGGGAACCGACCGACACGAGGTGCGTCATGGGGTTGAAGAGAAGCCGCCGGCCGACGCCGGCGCAGCCGACGGACGGGCCCGCTGCGCGATGTGTGGAGCCGCCGTCCCCGTCGACGACAGCGGCCGCTGCCCGCTCGGCCACGTCGTCGCCGTCCCGGTCGCGTCGACCCCTCCGCCGGTGGTTGAGGCCGCCCCCGCCTCGCGCCCCGCACCCGTCGCCCCGGCGGCAGCCGCGGAGCCGGTCTCCGTCGCCCCGGTCGCGCCGACCCCTGCGCCCCAGCCCGTCGCCGAAGACCCGTTCGCCCATCCCTACGACGAGGTGCTCGCCTGGGACGCGCCGGCGCCCGACGCCCCGCCGGCTCCGGTCGTGCCGTTGCGGACGCCGCCTGCGGTTCCGCCGTCAGCGACCCCCCCACCGGCGGCGTCGACGGTCGACGCGTTCGAGCTGTTGAACTGGGACGAGGTCGACACGACGGGTTCGGCGCTCGACGTCGACGCCGCGACGCTGCCCGGGGCGACGACGCCGGCGTCTGACCGGGCCGCGATCCACGAGCTCAGCGAGCCCGACGACGACCGTGAGGACGCCGCCCGGGCGCGGCGCCGCGCCGCCGGCGTGCTCGGCGGGGCGCTGGCCGTGATGGGCGCCGTCGCCCTGTCGCTCGCCGCACTCCCCCTGTAACGGACAGCGCCGCGGGCGACGGCCCACGGATGCGAGCGGCGACTCGTACAGTGGGTGCTCGTGCGGTACCGAGTCGATGCGCTGGCTGCCCACTGCGGCGTGACGGTCGACACCGTGCGCTACTACCAGGCGAAGGGGTTGTTGCCGCGCCCGGTTCGTGAGGGACGGGTCGCCTGGTACGGCGACGACCACGTCGAGCGCCTCGGGCGGATCCGCGAGCTGCAGACCAAGGGCTTCAGCCTGGCGATGATCGGCCGGGCGCTGGCGGGCCAGCTCGACGCGACCGAGGAGGCGCTGGCAAGCGCGCTCGCGGGGCCGCTGCCGGGTGAGGCGCCGGCCGAGCGGCTCACCCTGGACGACCTCGCGCGGCGGACCGGCACGTCGACGACCCTGCTCGAGGCGTTGACGCGCGAGGGGTTGCTCGTCACGCGGGTCGACGACAGCGACGCCCCGTACACCGCCGCCGACGCCGAGGCACTGCGCGCGGGGCTCGCGCTGCTGGAGGCGGGCGTGCCGCTGTCCGAGCTGCTCGCGCTGGCTCGCGAGCACGACGCCGCCACCCGCGCGGTCGCCGAACGCGCCGTCGACCTGTTCGCCCGCTACGTCCGCGACCCGATCCGCGACACCGCCACGTCCGAGGAGCAGGCCGCCGAGCAGATGGTGGCGGCGCTGCACGCGATGCTGCCAGCCGTCGGTGCGGTCGTCGTCCACCATTTCCGCCGCCGGCTGCTCGCGGCGGCGCGGGCGCGGCTGACCGACGACCCCACCGCCGCCGAGGCGGAGACGGGATGACCACGGCATCCGCGAGCACGGCGACGCTGACCGTTCGCACCGTCGAGGTCGACGCGCCCGACGACCTGCTCGCCCTGCTCGCCGACCCCGCGAGCGTCGCGTGGATCCGCCGCGGGGACGGCCTGGTCGGCTGGGGCCGCGCGGCGCGTATCGACGTCGGCGCAGGGGCGGACCGTTTCGCGCGCGCGACCGCCGCGCTGGCGGCGCTGTTCGACCGCGCCGTCGTCGACGACGAGGTCGGCGTGCCGGGCACCGGACCCGTCGCCTTCGGCAGCATCACGTTCGACCCGCGGTCGGCTGGCTCGGTGCTCGTCGTGCCGGCGGTGGTGCTCGGGCGGCGCGACGGCCGTGCCTGGCTGACGGTCACCGGCGACACGCCGAGGGACGGCGGCGTGCCGCCCGGGCCGCAGGCGTTGCCGGCGCCGGGGCGGGTGCGCTACGCCGGCGCGTCGCTGCCCGAGCTTGCCTGGCTCGACGCCGTCGCGACCGCCGCGCGTGCGGTGCGCGCCGGCGAGCTCGACAAGGTGGTGCTCGCGCGCGACCTGCACGTGTGGTCCGACGCCCCGTTGGACCCACGCGTGCTCGCACGCCGCCTCGCCGAGCGCTTCCCCGACTGCTTCACGTTCGTGTGCGAGGGGTTGGTCGGCGCGACGCCGGAGCTGCTGGTGCGCCGGACCGGCACCGACGTCGAGTCGCTCGTGCTGGCCGGCTCCGCGCCCCGCGGTCGCGACGCCGCCGACGACGCGCGGCGCGGCGCGGCGCTGCTCGCGTCGCACAAGGACCGCCGCGAACACGACCTGGCGGTCGCGTCGGTGCGCGACGTCCTCGCGCCGCGCTGCGGGCAGCTGGCCACGGACCCGCAGCCGCACCTGCTGCGCCTGGCGAACGTCGCGCACCTCGCCACCGCGGTGCGCGGGCGGCTGAGCGGAACGCCGACCGCCCTGGAGCTCGCCGCGGCCCTGCATCCGACCGCCGCGGTGTGCGGCACCCCGACCGCCGTCGCGCTGGAGCGCATCCGCGTGCTCGAGCGGATGGACCGCGGGCGCTACGCCGGACCGGTCGGCTGGGTCGACGCGCGCGGCGACGGCGAGTGGGGCATCGCCCTGCGCTGCGCCGAGGTCGACGGCACGCGGGCGCGGCTGTTCGCCGGCGCGGGCATCGTCGGGGCGTCGCTGCCGGAGGCGGAGCTGGAAGAGACGCGCCTGAAGCTGCGCGCGATGCAGTCGGCGTTGGAGGGCTGACCGCGGCGCGCTGACCTACTCAGTCATCGCCCGGCGACCGCCGCGCTGACCACCTCGCGCAGCCGCTGGTGCAGCGCGACGTTGGCGTCGCGTTGCGTGCGCACCTCGACGAGCTGCACGCCACCGGCGGCGCCGGCCGCCACGACGGTGGCGGCGAGGTCGCCGGCGCGCTCCAGGGGGCGGTGGCCGACGCCGAGGCCGGCGGCGAGCGTGGCGAGGTCGACGCCGTGGGGCGTGGCGAACACCGGCTCGAACGCGGGGTGCCGCGCCGGCGGCAGGAACGAGAAGATGCCGCCGCCGTCGTTGTTCGCGACGACGACGACGAGGTCGGGGAGCCCCCCGGCGGCCGGGAGCAGGCCGGCGACGTCGTGGAGCAGCGACAGGTCGCCGGCGAGCGCCAGCGCCGGCCCGTCCCACGCCGCGGCGACCCCGATGGCGGTGGAGCAGAACCCGTCGATGCCGCTGGCCCCCCGGTTGGCCAGGACGCGCAGGTGACGTCGGGGCGCCATGAACGCGTCGAGGTCGCGCACCGGCATGCTCGACGCGACGGTGAGCACCGACCCCGGTGGCGCGAGGGCGGCGAGGTCGCGCGCGGTGCGCGGCTCGCTCGGCGTGTCGTCGGCGTCGAGCAGCGCGTCCTGGGCGGCGCGCACGCGCCGGTCGGCGGCGGTCCACGCCGCGAGCCACGGCGAGTCACGCCGCTCGACGACCTCGTCGACCACGGCGGCGGCCAGGGTGTCGGGGTCGGCGGCGATGACCCGGCTCAGCGCGCGTCGGGGGTCGCGCCACGCCCCCGCGGCGTCGACCAGAACTTGCGGCACGTCGGCGTCCAGCCGCGACAGCAGCGCCTTGGACAAGCCGACGCGACCGACGACGACGACGACGTCGGGGTAGTGCGAGGCCCAGAACGCCTCGTCGCGCACGATTGCGTCGTACGCGGCGACGGCGTTGGGGCCGGCACGCGCGCCGGACAGCGGCTCCGCGAACAGCGGCCAGCCGGCGGCCTCGGCCAGTGCGACGAGCGGTTCTGGTGCCGCCGTCGTGTCGCCGACGACGAGCAGCCCACGCTCCGCACCCTGCACCAGCTCGGCGGCGACCTCCACGTCGGCCGGCGACGGTGGGCGGACGGCCGCGGGCACGGCGGTCCACGGCAGGCCGCCAGGGCGCCCGTCGAGGTCGAACGGGAAGCCGGCGCCTTCGGGGACCAGCGGCTCGCGCAGCGCGCAGTTCAGGTGCACCGGGCCGGGCGGGCCGCCCAGCGCACCGAGCGCCTCGCCGACCGCCCGCGACGTCAGCGAGCGCCAGTAGGCGTTCGCGCCCGCGACCGGCTCTGGCACGCCGACCTCGCAGAACCAGCGCACCGCCGTGCCGTAGAGCTTGAGCTGGTCGACGGTCTGGTTGGCGCCCGTGCCGCGCAGCTCGGGCGGGCGGTCGGCGGTGAGCACCAGCAGCGCGACGTGCGCCGCGTCGGCTTCGAGCACCGCCGGGTAAAAGTTCGCGGCGGCGGTGCCGGAGGTGCACACCACCGGCACCGGCCGGCGCGAGGCCTTGGCCCAGCCGAGGGCCACGAACGCCGCGGACCGCTCGTCGATCCGGACGTGCAGCCGGATCCGGTCGTCGGCGTGCAGCGCAAGCGCGAACGGCGCCGAACGCGAGCCGGGCGCGATCACGGCGTCGGTCACGCCGTGGCGGGCCAGCTCGTCGACGACCACCGTCGCCAGGGCGGTCGACGGGTTCGCCGTCACCCGGCGGCCTCGGCGGCGGCGAGGCGGTCCAGCCACGCGTCGCGGCGGATCCCGGCCAGCTCGCTCGCCGCAACCAGCGCCTCGTCGACCGGCGGCCGGCGCACCGCAATGTGGCCGTCGACCGGCACGAGCGGGTCGCTGACGACGTCGGTGGTGAGCAGCGCCACGGTCGCCAGCCCACAGGCGTACGGCAGCTCCGGCAGCGCCGCGGCCAGCGCCAGGCCCGCGGCGATGCCGACGGAGGTCTCCAGCGCCGAGGAGACGACCGCCGGCAGGCCGGCGGCCTCGGCCACCCGCAGGGCCGGCCACACCCCGCCGAGCGGCTGGACCTTGAGCACCACGACGTCGGCGGCGTGGCGCAGCCCCGCGATGCGGCTCGGGTCGTCGGCCAGGCGCACCACTTCGTCGGCGGCGAGCGGTACGTCGACGCGGCGGCGCAGCGCGGCCATGTCGTCCAGCGTGGGCACCGGCTGCTCGACGTACTCGAGGTCGAACTCGTCGAGGCGGCGGATGCGCACGGCCGCCTCCGGCACCGTCCACGCGCCGTTCGCATCGACGCGGATGCGGCCGGCGGGGCCGAGCGCCGCGCGCACCGCGGCCACGCGGGCGACGTCGTCAGCGGCGGTCTGGCCGGGCTCGGCAACCTTGACCTTCGCCGTCGTGCAGCCCGACGCGGCGACGATCGCGGCGGCGCTGTGCGGGTCGACGGCCGGGACGGTGACGTTGACGGGGACGCGTTCGCGCAGCGGCGGCGGCCACGGCGTGGTGGCGGCCTCGCGCGCCGCCGCGGCCCAGCGGGCGCAAACCGCAGGCGGGTACTCCGGGAACGGCGAGAACTCCCCCCAGCCGCACGGGCCGTGCAGCAGGACACCCTCGCGGGCGGTGACCCGGCGGAAGCGGGTCCTCATCGGGATCCCGAATACGTGCGTCACGCGAGCACCAGCCCGGCGGCGAGCAGGACGCCGAACAGCAGCTCCAGCCGACCGGTGGCCCCCAGGACCGCGACCAGCGCCGGTCCGGTCGCGCCCCGGCGCACGGTGCGGCCGGCGCGGAGCGCCAACGGCAGGGTCAGCCACGCCAGCAACGGCCACGGCGAGCCGTCGAGGGCGGCGACCGACAGCGCTGCGACGACCAGGAAGGGCAGGGTGACGAGCCCCCCGTAGAGGTCGCGCGTCCGCGCGTCGCCCAGCCGCACCGCCAGGGTCACCTTCCCGGCGGCGCGATCGGTGCCGAGGTCGCGCAGGTTGTTCACGACGAGGATCGCGGTGGCGAGCAGGCCGATGGGCACGGCCGCGGCCACGGCGACGCCGGCGACGCGCTCGTCGTGGACGTACTGCGACCCGACCGTGGCGACCAGGCCGAAGAAGACGAACACGAAGACCTCGCCGAGACCCGCCGACGCGTAGGGGCGCGGGCCGCCGCTGTAGGCGAGCGCCGCGGCGAAGCACACCGCGCCGACGGCGACGAGCTGCCAGCCGGCGGCGGCGGCGAGAGCCAGGCCGGCGACGGCCGCGACCGCGAGCGCCGCGGCGACGGCGGTGCGCATCGCCGCCGGCGCCACCGTCCCGGTCGCGACCGCCCGGCGGGGGCCGACCCGGTCCGGCGTGTCCACGCCACGGACGCCGTCGAAGTAGTCGTTGGCGTAGTTGACCGCGACCTGGACCGCGAGCGCGACGACGAGGGCCGCGGCGAAGCGCCAGGCGACGAACGTCGACGCCGCGGCGGTGCCCACGAGGACCGGCGCGACGGCGGCGGGCAGCGTGCGCGGGCGGGCGGCCTCGACGTACGGGTTCACCCGGCGGCGCTGCTCACGGCCGGCGCGGGAACTTCCCGAAGTCGGGCGGCCGCTTCGCGACGTACGCGTCGCGGCCCTCCTGCGCCTCCTCGCTGAGGTAGTACAGCAGCGTCGCGTCGCCGGCGAGCTGCTGGATGCCGGCCAGCCCGTCGTCGGCGGCGTTGAGCGACGCCTTGAGCATCCGCAGCGCGAGCGGGCTGTGGCGCAGCATCCGCCGGCACCACGCCACCGTCGTCGCCTCCAGCTCAGCCAGCGGCACGACGGTGTTGACCAGCCCCATGTCGAGCGCCGCCTGGGCGTCGTACTGCTCGCACAGAAACCAGATCTCGCGGGCCTTCTTCTGCCCGACCGAGCGGGCGAGCAGCCCCGAGCCGTAGCCGCCGTCGAACGAGCCGACCTTGGGGCCGGTCTGGCCGAAGCGCGCGTTGTCGGCGGCGATCGTCAGGTCGCACACGACGTGGAGGACGTGGCCGCCGCCGATCGCGTAGCCGGCGACCATCGCGACGACCGGCTTGGGGGTGCGCCGGATCTGGATCTGCAGGTCGAGCACGTTCAGCCGCCCGACGCCGTGCGGGTCCTTGTAGCCGTCGTCGCCGCGGATCCGCTGGTCGCCGCCGGAGCAGAACGCCTCGTCGCCCGCGCCGGTCAGCACGACGACGCCGATGTCGGGGTCGTCGCGCGCCACGTTGAGCGCGTGCGACAGCTCGAACAGCGTCGTCGGCCGGAACGCGTTGCGCACCTCGGGCCGGTTGATCGTCAGCTTCGCGATGCCCTCGGCCGTCTCGTAGACGATGTCGGTGTAGTCGCCCGAGGCCGTCCAGTCGATCACGCCGCAACTCCGATAGCGGTCGCTCGCACGGTCGCGGCTACCGTAGCAGCCGATGTCCGGGCCAGCAGACCGACCCCTCGTCGCGCTGGGCCTGCCGCCGGACGCCGACGTCGTCGCCGCGCTCGAGCGCCGCTGGGACGCCGGCGACGCGGTGCTGCCGCTGCCGGCCGACCTGCCGGCGCCGGCCGTGCAGCGGCTGCTTGCCGCACTGCGACCCACGGCGATCGCGGACGCCGACGGAATCACGGCGCTCCCCGGGGGCGCCCCGGTCGCCGCCGACGTCGCGCTCGTCGTCGCGACGTCCGGCTCGACCGGCGAACCGAAAGGCGTCGAGCTGACCGCCGCGGCGCTGCAGGCGTCGGCGGCGGCGAGCCTGCGACGCATCGGCGCTCGGCGCGGTGAGCGCTGGCTGTGCTGCCTGCCGGTGGCCCACATCGCGGGGCTGCAGGTGCTCCTGCGCGCACGGCTGCTGGGCACCGCCCCGGTGGTGCATCCCGGCTTCGACGTCGCCACCGTCGCGGCGCAGCGCGACGTCGAGCATGTGTCGCTCGTCCCGACGATGCTGCGCCGGCTGCTCGACGCGGGTGCTGACCTGCGCCGCTTCCGCACGATCCTGCTCGGCGGGGCGGCCGCGCCGCCCGCGCTGCTCGACCGCGCCCGCGCCGCCGGCGCGCGCATCGTCGTCACCTACGGGATGACCGAGACGTGCGGCGGCTGTGTCTACGACGGCGTGCCGCTCGACGGCGTCGCCGTCGACGTCGACGACGACGGGCGCATCCGGCTGCGCGGTCCAGTGCTGTTCCGCAGCTATCGCGGCGGCGACGGGACGGCGCTGGGCGACGGGTGGTTTCGCACCGGCGATCTCGGTCGTGTCGACGCCGACGGGCGCCTGGTGGTGCTCGGCCGGGCCGACGACGTCGTGGTGACCGGCGGGCACAACGTCAGCACCGACGCGGTCGCCGCGTTGCTGGAAGGCCACCCCGACGTCCACGAGGCCGCCGTCGTCGGCCGCGCCGACCCGGAGTGGGGGCAGCGCGTCGTCGCGGTCGTCGTCGCGCCCGGCGCGGCGCCGACGCTGCCGGAGTTGCGCGACCTCGTGCGGCGACAGGCCCCCGCCTACGCCGCCCCGCGCGAGCTGCTCGTCGTCGCGGCGCTGCCACGCCTGGCCAACGGCAAGCTCGACCGCCGCCGGCTGACCGACCTGGTCGCCTCAGCATCGCAGCCGGCGGTGGGATGATCGGAGCGCCTACACTGCGGCCGTGGGCGTGTTCAGCAAGCGCAACGACGTCGAGGAGCCGGGCGGGGGCGGGTCCGGCCTGCACGTCGACCTCGACGAGCGCTGGTGCCCGCAGTGCCGCCGGTCGCTGCTGCCGTGGCAGGACACCTGCCCCACCGACGGGGCGCAACCGGTCCGCTCGCTGCCGCCGGCGATGCCGCCGCCGCCGGCGCACCTGCTGGCCGACGACGACGACGCACCGCCGGAGTAGCCGCCCGACGTCGCAACCGGGCCGGCGGCCTCGTGGCGGGTCACTCCACCCACACGGTGACGTCGTCGGGTGACTTGCGTTCCAGCACCGGGACGGTGGCGCCCCGGGCGGGACGCCCGACCGCGACGAGCAGGTGCGGGCGCTCCTCGGCGGGCCGGTCCAGGATCGCGTTGAGGAAGCGCATGGGGCTGGGCGTGTGGGTCAGCGTCGCCAGCCCCGCGGCGTGCAGCGCGGCGAGCAGGAACCCGACCGCGATGCCCACCGACTCCTTGACGTAGTACGGCTTGGGCCGGTGCACCTCGAACACCACGATGAGAAACGGCGCGGCGGTCAAGTGGGGCTTGCGCCAGTCGGTGCCAAGGGGCGCGAGTGCCTCGAGCCACTCCTGCGACGCGCGGCTGTCGTAGAAGGCCCGCTCCTCGGCCTCCGCGCCGTCGCGGATGCGCTGCTTGGCGTCGTCGGCGGCGACGACG
Source organism: Egibacteraceae bacterium (assembly GCA_030446745.1). Lineage (GTDB taxonomy): Bacteria > Actinomycetota > Nitriliruptoria > Euzebyales > Egibacteraceae > JAUJMS01. The sequence goes on from JAUJMS010000004.1 coordinate 82,829, forward strand.
ACGAACCGCCACGGTTGGCGGTTGGCGCCCGACGGCGCGGTGTTCGCCGCGGCGATCGCGTCGCGCACGATCTGCGGGTCGACCGGCTCGGTCGAGAAGTCTCGGATCGTCCGGCGCGTCGCGACGAGGTCGCGGAAGCGTGCGGCCGCGGCGGGGTCGTAGGCGCGCAGCGCCGCCGGCTGCTCGCGGTGGCGCGGGTTGCAGGTCATCTCACGCCGCCGCGATGAGCGCCACCCCGGCGGCGGCCGCCCCGAGGCCCGCGATCTGCGGGCGGGCGAGCCGCTCGCGCAGGACGATGCGCGCGAGGACGACGGTGCTGGCGGGGTACAGCGACACGAGCACGGCCACGACCGACAGCAGTCCGCGCTGGGTGGCGAGCAGGTAGAGCACGTTGGCGACCATGTCGAGCACGCCCGCGCCGACGATGAGCCGTACGGTGCCGACGCGTGGCCGCAGCGACTGCCCGGTGAGCAGGGTCAGCGCGGCGACCAGGGCCATCGACACGACACGGCCGACCACCAGGGGCCACAGCCCCGCGGCGGCCGGGATCTGGTCGAAGACGACGAAGAATAGGCCGAAGGCCAGGCCGGCACCGAGCGCGTCGACGAGACCGGGGCGGCCCGGCGGCGCGGTGGCGGAGCGGTCGGCGTCGCCCGCGGCCTGCGGGACCGACGAGACGAGCACGATCGCCACCAGCGCGACGATGACGCCGACGACGGCCAGGGCAGCGGGGCGCTCGCCGAGCAGCAGCCCGACGGCGACGGGGACGGTGGCCGCCTCGACGGCGGTGACGGGCGCGACCACGCTCATCCGCCCGACGGCGAGCGCCCGGTACAGCAGCAGCACCCCCGCCCCGCCGGTGACGCCAGCGGCGGCGCCGAACCACAGCGCGCGTGCGCTCAAGGTCGCGGGCGGCAGCAGCAGCAGCGCGGCGGCGAGCACGACCCCGCCGGCGAGTTGCGAGACGACGACGACGCTGCCGGCTGAGCTGCGCTTGGACGCCAGCCCTCCGACGAAGTCGGCGGAGCCGTAGGTCAGCGCGGCGACGAGGCCGAGCAGCGTCGCCACGACGTCAGCGTGCCTCGCGCCGGCTCAGATGTCGCCGGCGTAGCTGTGCAGGCCGACGATCCACAGGTTCACCGCGTAGTAGGTGACCATGAGGGCGCCGAACGCGACGACCGCGACCCACGCGGCGCGGCGACCGCGCCAGCCGTGGGTCGAGCGGGCGTGCAGGTACGCGGCGTACAGGACCCAGGTGAAGAACGACCCCGTCTCCTTGGGGTCCCAGCCCCAGTAGCGGCCCCACGCCTCCTCGGCCCAGATCGCGCCGGCCATGATCGCGAAGGTCCACAGCGGGAAGGCGAACGCGATGGTGCGGTAGGCGAGGTTGTCCAGCCGCGCCGCCGGCGGCAGGAACGGCACGGCGTACCACGCGGCGGTCCCGAGCAGGGCGGCGACGCTGCCGGCGACGATCGCGCCGCCCGGGGCGCGCCACACCAGCAGCGTGAACAGCGCCACGACGACGCCGGGCACCAGCGGGAACAGCACGGGCGACAGCGCCTCGCGCTGCGCCAGCGGCGACGCGACGACGTCGCGGTCGTCGAGCGCGGCGTCGGCCTCGTAGCCCTCGGGGCGTGCGTCGACCGGCGTCGTCTGCGCCGCCCCGACGGTCGATCCGGCGAACGCCGCGCCGCTGCGCGCGGCGACGCGGCGCTCGGCGGTGTCCTTGACGAGGTACAGCGCCGTGGCGGCGAACCCGACGATGAAGATGGACGAGGAGCCCATCGCGGCGGACGTGTGGATCTTGATCCAGTAGCTGTTGAGCGCCGGCACGACCGGCCCCGCCTCGGTGAACAGCAGCAGCCCCGTCGTCATCGACAACACGGCCGCGGCGAGGATGAACCCGACGAGGTGGCCGTAGCCGAAGCGGCGCTGCACGACGACCAGCCCGACCGCGACCGCGCCCAGCGCGAGCATCGAGGAGTACTCGTACATGTTCGCCCACGGCACGCGGCCGGCGGCCAGCCCGCGCGCGACGACGCTGCCGAGGTGGACGGCGAGCCCGGCGACGGCGAGCGCGGTGCCGGCGAGCCCGATGCGCCGGCCGGCCGCGGTGCCGGCGATCGCGCCGTCGGCCGACACGCGGGTGAACGCGAGCCGGAAGAAGTAGGCGACCATCGCGGCGATGTAGGTCAGAAACGCCACGTTGAACAGCGTGTTCGAGGTCTGCGCCAGCGACTCGTCGGCCATCATCGCTCCTGCGTCGGTGGTGTGGCGCTCGGCAACGCCGCGCGCAGCGCGGCGACGATCGCCGCGAACTCGTCGTCGAAGGCGGCCTTGCGGTGAAGCGCGACACCGGCCACCGTGACCGCCGCCCCGCCGTCCGCGGCGCGGGCCTGCACCCAGACGCGCCGCCGGTAGCTGTACAGCGATGGTAGCAAGCCGACCAGGACCAGCCCGCCGCCAAGCAGCAGCAGCTCCCGGCCCGGGGCGTGGCTGACCTGCAGGCCCGACCAGTAGCCCAGGTCGGCGAACTCGACGGTGAGGCTGCCCTTGGCCAGCTCGGCGGTCGCGCCGGGGCGCAGCATGGCCGTGTCGACGGGGCCGTCGCCGCGGTCGAACTCGGCGGCGGGCACCGGGCGCTGCAGGCCCAGCTCGCCGAAGTACAGGCTGCCGACGAGCACCGGGTTGGTGGGCCGCGGGTCGGCGGTGATGACCGGCTGCCCGTCTGCGCCGAGCGCCGCGTTCGGCACGAGCGCGAGGTCAAGCGCGAGCTGGCGCCGGAGGTCGTCGAACTTCACCTTCGCGGTGCCGGCCCACAGGTTGGGCGTGCCCTCCTGCGGGGTCAGCAGGACGCGCTCGTCGAGCAGCACCTGCTCGCCGGCGCGGACGATCAGGTGCGGCGCCATGCCGAAGCCGAGCTGGTACAGCGTCATCCCGTCGTGGCGCAGCGGGTGGTTCACGCGGATGCGCTCGGTGCGTACCTGCTGCCCCTGCTCGCTGACCGTCACGGTCGACACGAAGTCGCGCGGCGTGAAGTTGGGAAAGTACGAGACGTCGAAGTCGTCCAGCGCGACGACGAAGCCGCGGTGGTCGTCCAGCCCCCAGTAGCGGCCGGGCTCGGCGGCGTCGTAGGCGATGCGTGTCTCGGCGAACGCGCTGCCCTCCGCGAGCGTGATCTGGCCGGTGAAGCCGAAGGCCTTGCCGATGACCGCGCCGAGCAGCAGCAGGTAGAACGCGGTGTGGAACACCAGGCTGCCGCCCTCGCGCCAGGCGCCCCGCTCGGCGGCGAGCTGCTCGCCGGCGGCGCCGACGCGGCGGCGGCGGAAGCGCCGCCGGGCGAGCACTGCGTCGGCGGCGTCCAGCGCCGCGCCGGGCGGCAGGGTCGTCGCGAGGACCTCGTGGTGCGACAGCCGCGACAGGTTGCGCCCGGCCGGTGGGGGGCGGCGCAGCGTCCTGGCGAAGGCCCGGTAGCGCGGCACCAGGCAGCCGGTGAGGCTGACGAACAGCAGCACCGTGAGGGCGAGAAACCACGGCGAGCCGAAGACGTCGAACAGCGACAGCGCGTCGAGCACCGAGGCGACCGGGGCGCCGGGACCAGCGGCGCCGCTGCGCCAGTCGGCCACGGAGCGCGCGGTCACCGGCTCCTGCGGGATGACGGTGGCGACGACACTGGCCGCGGCGAGGGCGAACAGCAGCAGCAGGGCGGTCGACATGCGCCGCAGCCGGCGCCACGCCAGCGCCGCGGTCTCCAGCGGGCCGGGGATGACCGGCAGGCGCGGACGCCGCGGCGGCGCCGGGGCCGGCGCCTGCGGGGGACTCGCGGTCTCGGTCACGGCCGCCTACACCGCCGGTCGGGGATCACCACGTCAGATCGGCGGCTCGAAGCCGCTGATCAGCGGCCGCAGGTACAGCACGAACGCCTGGTACAGCCCCGTCGCGATGGCCACGCCGACCAGCGTGAGCATGACCCCGCCAGCGACCTGGATGCCCCTGGCGTTGCGGCGCAAGAAGCCGAGCGCGCGCCCGGCCGAGCCGTAGAGCAGCCCGAACAGGACGAACGGCAGGCCGAGGCCCAGCGCGTAGACGAACGCGAGCACCCCGCCGCGCAGGGAGCTGCCGCCACTGGAGGCCGCCGACAGCGTGAAGATGGCCGCCAACGCCGGCCCGATGCACGGCGTCCAGCCGACCCCGAAGACGAACCCGAGCGGCAGCGCGCCGAGGACCCCCTTGTCGATCGCCTCGTCGGTGATGCGCGCCTCGCGCCGCAGCAAGTCGAACGGCAGCAGGCCGGTCATCGCGATCCCGAGCAGCGCGACGAGCACGCCCAACCCGATCTGCCACGGCCGCGTGCTCAGCATCGCGCTGACGCTGCCACCCAGCAGTCCGAGCAGGGTGAACGGCACCGCGAACCCGACGGTGAACAACAGACCGCCGCCGAGCACGCGCAGCTTGCCGGTCCGCGTTCCGGCGATCTCGGCCCCCGACAGCCCGGTCATGTACGCGAGGTAGCCGGGCACGAGCGGCACGACGCACGGCGACGCGAACGACACGACACCGGCGAGGAACGCGATCGCTGCGGCGACGAGCACGTTGGCGTTGGTGATGAGCTCGCAGACGGTGTTGGTGCAGCGCATCAGGCGCCTCCGCGCTCGTCGAGCACCGTGTCGAGCGCCCGCGACAGCGTCGCCTCGTCGACCGCGCCGAACAGGCGCGCCGCGACACGGTGGTCTTCGTCCAGCACGATCGTCGACGGCAGCGCGGCGGGCCCGATGCCGCCGAACGAGGCGGCGATCGCCGCGGCCTCGTCGTACCAGGACGGGTAGCGCACACCGAAGTCGCGCTCGAAGTTGCGCGCGGCCGCCGGCTGGTCCTTGACGTTGACGCCGACGAAGCGCACACCGGCGTCGGCGTAGGCATCGGCGACCCGCTGCAGTGCGGGCGCCTCCTTCGCGCACGGCCCGCACCACGACGCCCAAAAGTTGACGACGACCGGTCCGGGAAGGTCGGCGAGGTCGAGCCGGCGCCCGTCGAGCGTCTTGCCGCTGACCGGCGGGGCGGCCTCGCGCTGGTCGGCGGCGACGACCGCGGTGGTGCCGTCACCGGCGACGAAGCGCTGGGTCCCCAGGGCGTCCTGCCGCGCCGAGCACGCCGTGAGCGCGACAGCCAACAACGCGGCGCACACGAGGGGACGCATCACCAGCCAGTGTAGGCGGGGCCCGACGGCCCGCGACCGGCCGGTCAGGCGCGGACCGCTGCGCGTGTGCTCGAGCGGTGCGCCGCTCAGACGCCGGTCGTGACCGGCTGCGGCTCCTCGGCGCGTTGCGGCGGAGCGGTCTCGCGGCGTTCGCGGTTCTCGTCGCGCGCGAGCAGCAGCGCGTGGACGACGAACAGCAGCAGCATCAGCCCGAGCATGAGGTAGCTGGGGAACTGCGGGTTCCCCGCGTCGAAGAAGCCGAAGGCGGTGTAGGTCTCGCCGCCTTCGGCGATGTCGCCGATCTGCGCGCCCTCGGGAGCCACGTTGGCGCCGTCTTCCGCCGGTTCGGCGCCGCCGGCGGTCAACGGCGGCGACTCGCCTTCCTCGACCTCGACGTCGGCCGGCTGGTAGGTCTCCTGGTAGGTCACCGCGATGATCGGCCGGCCGTTGGTCGCCTTCGCGTAGCGGATCGAGTCGGGCACCGGGGCCCACGTCAACCCGATCGGCGGGTCCTGCAACGGCCCTTCCTTCGTCGAGAAGAAGTTGAGGATCTCGTCGACGCCGAGCTCAGCGGTCGCGGCGAAGTCCGCCGGCAGGCCGGCCGCCACCGGGTCGGTGGCGAAGCCCTCGGGGAACGACTTGGCGACGGCGTACTCCGGCTGACCGGCGACCAGGCTGTCGCCGGCGAAGGCGCGCCACACCGGCTCGTAGGCGTCGAGGTCCTGGCCGGGCAGGTTCTGGGGGCCGGTCGCGGGCGGCGTGCCGGGCGCGCCGAAGGTCCAGAACAGCGCGTAGATGACCATGAAGCCCCACAGCGACGTCGCCATGACGAGGTAGCCACGACGCGTGCCGAGGTTCGCGCGGACGAGCATGTACACCGTGCCGACGAAGACGAGCAGGCCGAGCGGGACGGCGATCTTCGCGCGCCAGTCCGAGCCGGGGATGCCGCCCTCGGTGGCCAGGACGTACAACGCGGAGAGCACGGGCATTCGTCGCGTCCTTCGTGAGCGTCAGGCGTCGGTCGCTGGCTCGCTCGCCGCGGCGCCGGGGTCGTCCGGATCCTCCTCGGGGGCGGTCTGGTCGGTGCCGCCGCCGGCGCCGGCCGGACCGCCGTCGCCGTAGGGAGTCCGGTACTGGCCGGCGTCCTCCGGCAGCGTGTCGGGCTGCTGGGACTTCAGGTAGTCGACGATGCGCTCGAGCGCGGCGTCGGTGTAGCGGGCGTCTTCGTACATGTACGCCTCCTGCCACGGCGGCATGGAGACGCCGTTGGCGAGGAAGATGCCGTTGCGCAGGATGCCGAGGACCGTCTGTTCGTTGTGGCGCTCGAACACGCCGACCAGCGACGGTCCGATGAAGCCCTCCAGCTCCCGCCCGTGGCAGCGCACGCAGTTCTGCTGGTACAGCTCCTCCCCGCTCTTGTTCGCGGCGGGGTCGGCCTCGATGACCTCGGCCTTCTGGTTCGCCAGGATCCAGTCGGTGATGTCGCTCATCTGCTGGTCGGTCATCGGCCCGCCGTACTGCGCGCCCCACGCTGGCATCGGCGTGCCGGGGCGCCCCCGCTCGATCGTCGTCTCGAGGTAGTCGCGGATGTCGGTGACCGGGCTGTCCTCGTAGCGCTTCACGATGGTCGTCAGGTTCGGCGCCGGCCACGAGTCGTCCGGGTCGTAGGTCGACGGGGCGCCGCCACCTTCAGCGTTCGCGCCATGGCACATCGCACAGTTCTCGACGAACAGCTCCTCGCCGCGCTCGAAGTTCGCGACGAACGCGGCCTGCGTCTGGCCGGTCAGGCGGCTCGGCTCGCGCAGCCAGTAGGCCGGCAGGAAGACCGCGAAGAAGATGGTGAGGACGAGGCCCCAGCCCATGTAGCGCTCGATGACCCGGCGCTCGAGCTCATCGTCGGAGTACCCGGGGCGCAGCGCGGGCGGCACGTCTTGCACCGCGCGGCGACCGCGGGCGGCGTTGGCCAGCAGCAACACGATCACCGCCACGGCGGTGAGCGCGAGGACGCCGATGACGATGACGGTGACGCTCATGGGGTCTGCCCCGGACGCCGCGACGGCAGCGTCACGAGCCGTTGCAGTGCGGACCTGCCGGCGGTTGCTGCAGCGTGCCGCCCTGCCGCGACGGGCCCGTCACGATCGTTGAGGTGTCGACGACGACCTTGCCGTCGACGACGTTGATCTTGAACCGGTCCAGCCCGCGGGGCGCGGGGCCGAACTCGTACTCGCCCCAGCGGTTGTAGCGAGAACCGTGGCAGGGGCACTCGAACCACTCTGAGGACTCACACCACGGCACCCGGCAGCCGAGGTGGACGCAGCGCTGGTACAGGGCCATGAACGGCGCGCCGTTGGTGATGTCGGCGTAGATGCCCTGAGGGTCGAGGGCCGGGTCGTAGGCGACGACGTAGGCGCGACCCGCCGGGTACTCGAAGCGACCGCCGCCGGCCGCGATGGCGTCGGCGACCTCGCCCTCACCGCCGATGTCGAGCTGCGCGCCGAAGCCGCCGCGCAGGCTCGGCCACAAGAAGCCGAGGCTCGCGCCGGCGAAGCTCGCGAACAGCCCGCCACCTGCGACGAGCAAGCCCAGACGGAAGAAGTCGCGGCGCGTCGGGCCCTCGTGGCGTTTCTGCCGCTTGGGCGCCATGGGCTTGGGCGGCGCGCTGGTGCCGTCACCGCGCGTCATCGTGCCGCCGGTGCCCGCCGCCTCCGTCGCCGTGGCCGCCATCAGCCGCGCACCGAGGTCGCAGCCGGTCGGCAGCGGCCGGCGCTGGATCGGCGCGCGTCCGGCCGGATACACCGCGAGGTTGTTGCGCCGGATCCACCAGAACGCCACCGCAAGCAGGCCGACCGTCGTGGCGAACAGGGCCAGGGTTGTCGTCATCGCCGTCACCGCGCCTTACAGCTCGAAGAACAGCCCGTCGACCCACGGCCACACCCAGTTGAAACCGGGGCCACGGAAAAACGAGCCGACGAGCGTCATCATGCCGGAGCCGAGCAGGAAGAAGGTCATGAGCGTGAACGCCGTCTTGCGGTTCTCCGGCCGCACGGACGGGTTTTTGTCCAGATAGGGAATCGCCATCAGGCCGAGCAGCCCGACGATGCCGGGAATCGTCACGCCGGCGATCATGGGGTGGAAGTAGCGCAGTAGCTCCTGCAGGCCCAGGAAGTACCACGGCGCCTTCGACGGGTTCGGGGTGATGTTGGAGTTGGCCAGCTCGCGCAGCGGGAACGCCGGCAGCGTCGACAGCAGCGTGACGAACGCGGTCATCGCCAGCAGCGCGACGAACTCGGCGCTGATGAGGTGCGGCCAGGTGTAGACCTTGTCCTCCTGCTTGGCGCGGATCTGCTGGATGCCGTTGGGCGGGACCATCGCGAGCAGGCGATGCGTGTGGTCCTGCCCCGCCATCCGCGTCGGGGCGGCCGGCTTGGCGCCGCCGTTGCCCTTCGCCGCCAGCGCCGCCGCGACGCGGGCCTGGCGCTCCTCCGGCGTCAGCCCGCCGGGGGACAGGCTGCGCTCGGCGGTGGCCACACCACCGGCTGGGCGCGCGGTCGCGCCACCACCCCCGCCGCCGGCCGCGGCGGTCGCTGCGGCCGCTGGCGCCGGCGCAGCGGTCGACGCCTCGCGCGGCCCGAGCTGCTCGCCGGCCGCCTCTTTCTTCGCGCGCACCGCGGCGGACTTGGCCTTCGCACGGGCGATGCGCTCGCTCTTCCCGGCGGCGATCAGCTCGTCGTAGACCTTCTGGTCCATCTCGACGTTTTCGGCCATGACTCGCGTCCTTCGGCGTGGCGTGAAGACAGGCTACAGGGGACCGGAGATGCCGCCGTCCTTACGGATGCGCCAGAAGTGGACGGCCAAAAAGATCGTGGTGACGAACGGCAGCGCGAGCACGTGCAGCGTGTACCAGCGCAGCAGCGTCTCGGGGCCGATCTCGACGCCGCCGAGCAGGACGAACTGCACCTGCTGGCCGAACACCGGCGTGAACCCGGCCATCGACGTGCCGACCGCGACCGCCCAGATGGCGAGCTGGTCCCACGGCAGCAGGTAGCCGGTGAACGCGAGCAGCAGCGTCAGCAGCAGCAGCACGACACCGACGACCCAGTTGAACTCCGCGGGGCCAAGCCCCGTGGTAGAAGACGCGCGCCATGTGCAAAAAGACCGTCAGCACCATCAAGTGTGCGGCCCACCGGTGCATGTTGCGGACGAGGTCGCCGAACGTCACGACCCGGATGAGCCGCTGCATGTCGGCGTAGGCGAGCTCCTGGCCCGGGCCGGCGGCGGGACGGTAGAAGAACATCAAGAAGATGCCCGTCACCGTGAGCAGGATGAACAGGAAGAAGCTCAGGCCACCGAGGCAGTAGGTGTAGGTCAGCTTCAGCCCGTGGCGCTTCACCTTCACCGGGTGCAGGTGGTACAGCACGTTGTTCATCGCCGCGAGCGCGCGGTCGCGCGACGTGTCGCGATAGCCCTTGCGGTAGATCGACCCCGGGCGGAAGACCGACTTCCAGACGACGTTGTCCTGGACCTTCTTCTTGACCTCGTCTGGCGAGGGTCGGTGCAGCTGCGGGAAGCGGGCCAACGCGGCGTTCCTTCCTGTGTCCTCGACCTACGATTCGACGCGCCCGAGCCACAGCGCGTCGGAGGGGCAGCGCTCCACGCAGATGGCGCAGCGGGTGCACTCGTTGTCGTCGATGACGAACACCGCGGCGGCGGTGTTCGCCAGCGTCATGACCTCCGCATTCTCGGCGTCGGTCACGATGCTCGGCGACATCATGAAGATGCACTCCCACGGGCAGACGTCCTCGCACGCCCGGCACAGGATGCACAGTTCGGGGGTGAGCCCGATGTGGCGCTTCGGCTTGACGCGCTCCTGCAGCCAGCTCGCGTCGACGGTCTCGATCCGGTAGTCGTCGAAGATCTCCGGATGCAACCCCTGGTCGGTCTTGCCCACGGTCGCCTCCCGGCTACTTGTAGCCGCCGGACTGGGGACGGGCTTCTTCGCCCTCCGCCAGTGCGCGCGGGTAGCGACGTTGCACGAGCAGCGCAACGACGCCGAAGGCGACCATGGCGATGGTCGTCTCGGCCATGACGACCAGGTCGCGGAAGACCTGATAGAAGTTCTCGGCGATCACGGCGTTACCGCCGAATCCGAGGGTGCCGGGGATGACGGTGTCCTCCATGAGGTCGCGCTGCCCGTCCGCGAAGTAGATCCACGCCGACGGCAGAATCCCGAACGCCCACCACGCCGCGATCGTGGCGGCCATGATCCCGAAGATCGCCGACAACCAGCCGTGGTCGTCGCGCAGCTGCTTCGCGGCGAACAGACAGGCTGCGGTCAGCGCGATGCTGCCGATCACGATCGCGACGCCGGCCCAGCCGCGGGCGAACTGCCACAGTGCCCGCCCGACCTCGGGGAGCGTTCCGAAGAACTCACCCAGCCAGTCCACGTACGCCCTTTCGTGTCGCGTGCTGCCGGTCGGCGAGGCTGGTCACATCCCCCTTCCGCGGCGGCCAACTGTACCGGTGGGCAGCCGCGACCGCCAACGTCGCGGTCACCCCGACGAGGCCGTCGTCACCCCCAGCTGGCCCTCCAGCAGGTCGCGCAGCTGCTCCGCGTCGAGCGCCCCGGTGTGGCGAAACACCACCGAACCGTCCGCGTCGACGAACAGCGTCGTCGGCATCCCGAAGCTGCGAACCTCCTTGTAGAACTCGCCCTGCGGGTCGGCCGCCAGCGCGTAGTCGATGCCGAGCTCCTCGGCGAACGGCTCGGCGACCGCCGCGGAGTCCTGGACGTTGACGCCGAGGAACGCGACGGCGTCGCCGGTCTCGGCCGCCACCTGCTGAAAGTCGGGCATCTCCTTGACGCACGGCGCGCACCAGGTGGCCCAGAAGTTCACGACCAGCGGCTTGCCGCGGAAGCCGCCGAGGTCGACCGGGGCGCCGTCGGCGAACCCATCAAGGCTGCGGTCCGGCAGCGGGAACGTCTCGTCGGGCGCCGGGCGGTCGTCGAGCAGCGTCTCACCGGCGACCGCAGGCGCCGACGCGACCGCAAGCGGCGGCGCCGTCTCCGGCCGCGACGACAGCGCCACCGCCGCGATGCCCGCGATGAGCGCGACGGCCAACGCCGCGCCGAGCACGACGGTGCGCCGGCCGGCGCGGCCGCGATCTGGCGGCGGCGCCTCGTCTTCGGTCATCTGCCCACCGTAACGCGCGGCGCCTGGCCCGCGGTTCCGGCGTGGGAGCATGACGACGGGGCACACCGAGTACCGCGTCGTGGCTATCTCTGACGTCTCGGCGAGGTCGAGGGGTTCGTCGCCGACCTCGCGGCGCTGCTCGACGACGGATCCGACGGCCTCACCCGTCGAGACGGTTGACCACCGGCACGCCGCCGGCGAACACCAGCCGCACGTCGTCGTAGACCGCGGGGTCGGCGAACGGATCGCCGTCGACGGCGACGAGGTCGGCCGCCGCGCCGGCGGCGATGCGCCCCACCTCGTCGAGCCCGAGGTACTCGGCGGCGCCCGCGGTCGCGGCGGTGAGCACCTCGGCCGGCGTCATGCCGGCGCCGAGCAGCGCGCGGATCTCCGTCACCTCGATGCCGGGGGCGGTGCCGCCGTTGCCGAGGTCGCTGCCGTAGACGACGCGCCCGCCGGCCTCGCGGAACGCCGCGACCGCACGCTGCGCGCCGGGGTCGTCGCCGCGGATCTCGAGCGTCGGCACGAGCGCCATGCCGGCCTGCGCGGCGCGGACCATCTCGGGCGGCGTCACGTCGTACAGCGGCAGGTGCGCGAGCTCGTCGACGCCGGTGTCCAGCGCCATCGCCAGCCCCTTCGGGGCGCCGACGTGGGCGGTGACGCGCAGGCCGAGCGCGTGGGCAGTGTCCACGGCGACGCGCAGGGCGTCCTCGTCGAGCACCGGGCCGGCGGCGGGCTCCAGCGCGACCTTGATGACGGTGGCGCCGGCGTCGGCCTGCTCGCGTACCGCGACCGCGGCGTCCGCGGCGTCGCCGACCTCGCGCGCGGTGCCGTCCGCGCCCCATGACCGCGACGGGTAGCCGGCGACCGCGGTGAGGATCCGACCGGCGGCCAGCACGCGCAGCGGCGTCTGGCCGGCCATCGCCAGCGCCTGGTCCGGGGGGCTGCCGAGGTCGCGCACGGTCGTGACGCCGCCGCCGAGAATCGCCGCGGCGGTGGAGAACTGAACGTGAACGTGGCAGTCGATGAATCCTGGGAGCAGCGTCTGTCCGGTGCAGTCGATCTGGCGGGCCCCGTCGGGGATCTCGGCCTCGGGTGCCGCCGCGATGATGCGCCCGCCGGCGACCACGACGGTGGCCGCCTGCAGCGCCCCGTCGACGGCGACCCGGCCCCGGGTCAGCGCGAGCGGCGAGGGCGGCGGGGTTGCGGTCACGTCCGCCTGCGGTCGCCGCTCGAACAGGCCCGCGCCGCAGCCGGCGAGCAGCAGACCCGCAGCGCTAGCCAGCAAGGTCCTGCGCGACGTCCTTCGCGGCGGCGACGGTGCCATCGATGTCCTCCTCGGTGTGGGCGAGGCTGACGAACACGGCCTCGTAGCCCGACGGCGGCAGGTAGCAGCCGCGTGCGAGCATCCCCCCGAAGAACCGGGCGTAGCGGTCATGGTCAGCCGCGCGCGCCGCGGCGTAGTCGCCGACCGGCGCGTCGGAGAAGAACACGCCGAGCATGCTGCCGACCTGTGGCACCTGCGCGGCGACCCCGGTCGCGGCGAACGCCTCACGTAGCCCCGTGGCGAGCCGGTCCGCGCGCGCGGTGAGCCCGCGGTACGCCTCGTCGTCGACCCGGCGTAGCGTCGCGAGGCCGGCCGCGACCGCGACCGGGTTCCCAGACAGTGTCCCCGCCTGGTACACCGGTCCTTCCGGCGCGAGCAGGCGCATGAGGTCGCCCCGCCCGCCGAACGCGGCGAGCGGGAAGCCGCCGCCGACGACCTTGCCGAGCGTCACGAGGTCGCCGCTGACGCCGTAGTACTCCGACGCGCCGCCGCGCGCGAGCCGGAACCCGGTCATCACCTCGTCGAGGATGAGCAGCGCACCGGCGGCGCGCGTGCGCTCGCGCAGGAACTCGAGGAAGCCGGGCGCAGGCGGGACCAGGCCCATGTTCGCCGCGACGGGCTCGCAGATGACCGCGGCGACGTCGCCGGGCTGGGCGGCGAGGGCGGCGTCGACCCCGGCGCGGTCGTTCCAGGCGACGACGACGGTGTCGCGGGCGGCGCCGGCGGTGACGCCTGGGCTGTCGGGCAGCCCCAGCGTCGCCACGCCGCTGCCGGCGGCGACCAGCAGCGGGTCGGCGTGACCGTGGTAGTGGCCGGCGAACTTGATCACCGTGTTCCGCCCCGTCGCGCCGCGGGCGAGGCGGATGGCGGTCATGGTCGCCTCGGTGCCCGATGACACGCACCGCACGAGGTCGACGCCGGGCACGGCGGCGGCGATCGTCTCGGCGAGCTCGACCTCGGCCGCGGTCGGCGCCCCGAACGACGAACCGGCCACGACCGCGGCGGTCGCGGCGCCGACGACGTCGGGGTGCGCGTGGCCGAGGATCAGCGGTCCCCAGCTGCACACGTAGTCGACGTAGGTGTTGCCGTCGACGTCGGTCAGGTGCGCGCCGCGGCCTGCGGCCATGAAGCGCGGGGTGCCCCCGACCGACCCAAAGGCCCGCACCGGCGAGTTCACTCCGCCGGGGATGACGGCACGCGCTCGCTCGAACAGCTCGGCGGAGGCGCGGGTGCCGCCGCCACGGGTCACGCGTTGACCTTCGTCGTGCGGTCGGCCTCCGCAGCGACGCCGAAGTTCTCGGCGTACAGCCGCGCGACGCGGTCGAGCTCGTCGGCGGTGAGGTCGCGGCAGTCGCTCGCGGCGGCGAACTCGGCAAGCTGCTCGCGCCCGTAGACGTTGGGCAGCGTCGTCGCGACGCCGGCGTCGGCGAGGATCCAGCGCAGCGCCGCCTGGCCCAACGTCATGTCGGCCGTGAGGAAGTCCAGCGTCGCGACCTTTTGCACGCCTTCGACCAGCCAGCTGCGCGGGCGGTGGCGGCGGTGGTCGTTGGGCGGGAAGACGTGGTCGGCGGTGAGGTTGCCCTCGAGCATTCCCGACGAGTGCGGCACCCGCACGACCGTCGCGGTGCCGGTTTCCCGCGCGACGTCGAGCAGCTCGCGCCCAGGGTCCTGTTCGAGGATGTTGTAGATCATCTGGAGCGCGGCGAGGTCGCGCCGGCGCATGCCGTGCACGCCCTCGTCGCGCCAGCCGATCTTGGGACCCAGCGCGACGCCGTACGCGCGGATCTTGCCCGCCGCGCGCGCCTCGTCGAGGAAGGCGAACAGCGCGTCGTCGTCGAGGTGGCCCATCCGCGGGTTGTGCAGCTGCCACAGGTCGATGGTGTCGACGTTCAGCCGGCGCAGGCTCGCGTCCAGGTCGGCCCGCAGCGAGGCCACGTCGGTGCGGTGCGGCCGCTCTTGCTGGCCGCGGCGACCGTCGGTCGCGTCGAGGTCGTAGCCGAACTTCGTCGCGATGACGACCTGGTCGCGGACGTCGGCGAGCGCCGTGCCGAGCACCCGTTCGCCGTAGCCGTCGCCGTAGGCGTTGGAGGTGTCGAAGAAGGTGATGCCGGCGTCGAAGGCCGCCCGGTGCAGCGCGACGGCCTCCGCCTCGCTGTAGTCGCCCCACCAGCCGGTGGTGACGGTCCAGTTGCCGAAGCCGACCTCACTGACCTCGATGCCCGGGGCGAGCTGGCGGTACCGCATGACGGGGCGCTCCTCGAAACGGGGACCCCGATGCTACCGGCGCCGGGGTTTCCACAGACCCCGGGCGCGAGGGCGGCGTCGTTCCGCCACGCCGCCGATACCGTCGCCACGTTGCCGTGCCGGGAGGACAGGTGCACCATGACGGTCGATGAGCGTTCGCGCCACGAGCTGTTCACACAGCTCGAGCGCGCGCTCGAGCGGAGGCGGCAACGACGCTGATGGAGCATCTGCCACCGGTCGGCTGGGCCGACGTCGCGACCAAGCGCGACGTCGACGCCGACGGGGCGCTCACCCGCACCGAGCTGCGGGTCGAGATGGCCGACCTGCGCACCGAGGCGCGTCGAGATGGCCGGTCTGGGCACCGAGCTGCGCAGGGAGATGGCCACGGGCTGTGCGTGGCGAGATGGCCGACCTGCGCCAAGGACTGCGGCGAGATGGCCGGCCTGCGCCAAGGCCTGTGCGGCGAGATCGCGACGCTCACGACCGAGATGGTCGCCATCCGCAAGGAGCTGGAAGTCACCGAGCATCGCGTCGTCGCGACGCTGCGCGCCGACATGGCGAACCAGACGCGCGTCCTGCTCTTCGGGTTCTTCGGGGCGCTCGCGGGCGTCGCGGGTCTCGCCGTCACCCTTGGCTCGTCGGCGTGAGACGCCGCCGGCGTCAGACCGCGGAGCCCTTCGCGGTAGACCTTGACGCGCACGAGCTCGCCCCCGCGCACGGTGTAGAAGGCGGCCAGCGGCAGCTCGCAGGTCGCGCCGTCGACGGTGACTCGCTCGACCAGCTCGCACGCGGCCGTCTCGCCCGACACGATCGCGCGCCGCAGCTCGAGCGCGGCGTCCATCGGCGCGGCGAAGCTGTCGGTGAACAGCGCGCGGATGCTGCGGCGCCCGACGAACAGCTCGTCGCCGGTGGCGAAGACGGCGTCGGTCGAGAAGCCGGCGACGCAGCCGTCGACGTCGCGGGCGTTGAACGCGGCGAGGTGCGCTTCGACGTGGCGCAAGACGTCGGTCACGCCGACTGCAGGCGCCGCGCGAGCCAGCCGGCGGCGTAGGTGATGACGAGGTCCGCGCCGGCGCGGCGGATGCCGAGCAGGGTCTCCGCCATGACGCGGTCGCCGTCGACCCAGCCGCGCTGCGCGGCGGCGTGGACCATCGCGTACTCCCCCGACACGTGGTACGCGGCCAGCGGCAGGCCGGTTGCCTGCTTGACCCGCCAGACGACGTCGAGGTACGGCACGGCCGGCTTGACCAGCAGGACGTCGGCGCCCTCGGCGACGTCGGCCAGCGCCTCGCGGACTCCCTCGGTGCCGTTGCCGGGGTCGAGCTGGTAGGCGGACCGGTCGCCGAACTGCGGGCGCACTCCGCGGCGTCGCGGAACGGGCCGTAGAAAGCGCTCGCGAACTTCGTGCAGTACGCCATGATCCCCGCGGTCTCGGCGTGGCCGGCGGCGTCGAGCGCAGCGCGGATCGCGGCCACCTGCCCGTCCATCATCCCGGACGGCGCCACGAGGTCCGCGCCGGCCTCGACCTGCGACACCGCGGCGCGGGCGTAGGCGGCGTTGGCCGCGTCGTTGTCCACGCTGCCGTCGGGGCGCAGCGGCCCGCAGTGGCCGTGGTCGGTGTACTCGTCGAGGCAGGTGTCGGCCACCAGCACGACGTCGTCGCCGCCGTCGTCGCGCAACACCCGCAGGGCCTGCTGCACGACCCCGTCGGGATCCCAGGCCGACGAGCCGTCAGCGTCCTTGCGGGCGGGCACCCCGAAGAGAAGGAAGCTCGTCACACCGGCGGCGCGCAGCTCCTTGGCCTCCGCGCGCACGCTGTCGACGGTGTGCTGCATCACGCCGGGCAGCGACGCCACGGGCTGCGGCTCGGCGATGGCCTCCTTGACGAACAGCGGCGCCACGAGCTGTGACGGAACGAGCGTCGTCTCACGCACGGCGGCGCGGATCGCAGCGGAACGTCGCAGCCGCCGCGGACGGCCGGTCGGAAAGGGCGCGGGTGGCAGCATCGTCCGCCGAGCGTAACGCCGGCGCGCGGCGCGGCGCCCCGGCGGTCAGCCCGCGCGACCGGCGGCGGCGGCGACGGCGGCCACGAGCCCGTCGAGATCGGATGGCTCCGCCTCCGCGGCGACGGTCAAGCCGAGCTCGCGGCACGTCGCCGAGGTCACCGGCCCGATCGACGCGACCGCCGCTCCCGGCGTCGCACCGCCGGCGAGGGCGACGAAGTTGCGCACCGTCGACGACGACGCGAACGCGAGGACATCGACCTCGCCGGCGTCCAGCCGCGCCACGACGGCGGGCGGCAGCGCGTCGACGGCGACCGTGCGGTAGGCCTCGACGTCGTCCACCGACCAGCCGGCGTCGGCCAGGGTGCGCGCCAGGACCGGCGTGGCGAGGTCGGCGCGCGGCAGCAGGACGCGACCCGGTGCGCGCCCCTCGCACAGCGCCGCCGCGAGTCCTGCGGTGGTGTAGCGGTCGGGGACGAGGTCGGCGCGCAGCCCGTGCGCGCCGAGGGCGTCCGCGGTGCCGGGCCCGACGACGGCGAGGCGGGCACGCGCGAACAGCCGCGCGTCGGTGCCGAGCGCCTCGACCTGCGCCCACACCGCGTCGACGCCGTTGGCCGACGTGAAGCGCGATCCAGTCGTACGCGCCGTCGGCGGCCGCCGCGACGCACGTCCGCAGCCGGTCGGGCTCGCGGGTCGGGGCGATCGCGATGGTCGGCGCCTCCAGCGGCTCGGCACCCAACGCGCGCAGCCGTGCCGACAGCGCGCCTGCCCTGATGGCGGGTGCGCGGGACGAGCACGGTCACCCCGTGCAGCGGGCGCCGCTCGTACCAGGCCAGCTCGTCGCGCAGCGCGGCGACCTCCCCGACGACGATCACCGCCGGGTTGGCGAACCCCTCGGCCGCGACGCGGTCGGCGACGTCGGCCAGCGTGGCGGTCAGCGTCTGTTGCCGCGGGTGGTCCCCCACCGCACCAGCGCCACCGGCGTCGTCACCGGCTTGCCGGCGGCGACGAGTGCCGCGGCGATCTCGCGCACACGCCCCACGCCCATGTAGAGCAGCAGCGTGCCGGGGAAGCGCGCGAGCGCGTCGTAGTCGACCTGCGTCGCCCCCTTGGTCGGATCCTCGTGGCCGGTGACGACCGCGAAGGCCGGAGCTGCGCCGCGGTGGGTGACCGGGATGCCGGCGTACGCGGGCGCGGCGATGCCGGCGGTCACGGCGGGGACGACCTCGAACGGCACCCCGGCGGCGACACACGCCTGCGCCTCCTCGGACCCGCGCGCCAGGACGAACGGGTCGCCGCCCTTGAAGCGCACCACGGCGTCGCCGGCGCGGGCCTTGGCGACGAGCAACGCGTTGATCTCGTCCTGCGCCAGCGCGTGGCGGTCCGGCTGCTTGCCGACGTAGATCAGCTCGGCGTCGTCGCGGCACAGGTCGAGCGCCTCCGGCGGGGCGAGCCGGTCGTAGGCGACGACCGTGGCGGTGGCGAGCAGCCGGGCCGCGCGCAGGCCGACCAGGCCGGGGTCGCCCGGGCCGCCGCCGACGAGGTACACCGTGCCGGCCGACGCCGCCGGCCCGCCGAAGGGGATCTCGGCGCTGCCCACCTACCCGTCCAGCGCGGCGCGCAGCTCGTCGGCCAACCCTTCGCCGAGCTCGACGGGGCGGTCGTAGGGCCCCTGCCACGACCGTCGCACCATCCGCCGGCGCCCAGGGTCGCCCGCCATGCCGATGAGCTCGAGCGCCCCCGCGGCGGTGGGCCGGCACAGCGCCGCGACCGCGGCGAGGCAGCCGCCGCCGAAGCGTGCGAGCAGCGCCCGTTCCGCGGTGACCGTGCGCCGAGTCGGCTGGTGGTCGATCGCGCGGCAGCGTGCCAGCGTGTCGTCGTCGTCGGCGCGGCACTCGACCGCGATCGCGCCCTGCGCCGCCGCGGACAGGCACTCGCCCGGCTCCAGTGGCGCGGCCTTCAGCGGCAGGTCGAGCGGCCCGAGGCCGCGCGCCTCGGGCGGCGAGTACAGGCGCCGCAGCCCCGCGTAGGCAACGACGACCGCGTCGAACTCCCCGTCGGCGACCTTGCGCAGGCGGGTGTCGAGGTTGCCGCGGATCGGCAGCACCTGCAGGCCAGGCGCCGCGCGCAGCAGCTGCAGGCGTCGCCGCTCCGACGACGTCCCGACGGTCGCGGTCGGCGGCAGGGTCGCCAGCGCGTAGCCCGCGCGGCTGATGAGGATGTCGCGCGGATCCTCACGTTCAGGCACCGCCGCGATCACCAGCCCCGGTGTCGGGTCGCTGGGCAGGTCCTTGTAGGAGTGGACCGCGAGATCACACTCGCCGTCGAGGACCGCGCGGCGGATCGTGTCGACGAACATGCCCTTGACGTCGACCGCCCCGACCGGCACGTCGACGGCGAGGTCGCCGCTGGTGGCCATCGCCACCAGCTCGAAGGGCGTCCCGGTGCGCTGCTCGAGCAGCCGGCCAGTCTGAAACGCCTGGGCCTGGGCGAGCGCGGACCGCCGCGTCGCGATGCGCAGCATGCCCGCGGGCTACTCGGGCAGGTCGAACAGCTCGCGCAGCGCGGCGGCGTAGGCGTCACCACCGCCGCCGTCGGCGAGCGCCTTGAGGCGCACCGACGGCTCGTGGAGCAAGGTGTTGACGATGCCCTTGGTCAGCGCGTCGAGCGCCTCGCGCTGCCGGTCGTCAAGCGCACCCAGCCGCCCGGCGAGCCGCCCGACCTCGGCGGCGCGAACCTGCTCGGCCCGGCTGCGCAGCGCCGCGATCGTCGGCTCGACGCGGACGGAGCGGGTCCACGCGGCGAACAGCGCCGCCTCCTGCTCGACCAGCGCGCGGGCCTTGACGACCTCCGCGCCGGTGCGCCCCGTGTCGGTCACCGCGCGCACGGCGTCGATGTCGAGCACCGTGACGCAGGGAACGGCGGCACAGGCCGGGTCGACGTCGCGGGGTACGGCGAGGTCCACGAGCACGAGCGGGCGGTCGGGGCGCGCGCGCATCGCCGCCGCGACGGCGTCGGCGTCAATCACGGGCGTCGGCGCGCCGGTCGAGCACAGCACGAGATCGGCGTCGCTCAGCCCGTCGGCGATCGCGGAAAAGTCGAGCACCTCCGCGCCGACCCGCGACGCGAGCCGCTCGCCCTTGTCGCGCGTGCGGTTCGCGACGACGACGCGCGCGGCTTCGTCGGCGACGCGCTCGGCCGCCATGCCACCCATCTTCCCCGCGCCGACGACGAGCACCGCACGGTCGCGCAGGGTGGCCAGCACCTGCACCGCCGCGTCGAGGCCGACGTCGACCATCGATGCGGCGCCCTCGGAGATGCCGGTCTCCGCGCGGGTGCGCCGGCCGACGCGCAGGGCCTGGCGGAACAGCGACGACAGCACCCGCCCGCACGACCCCTCGTCGGCCGCGTCGCGGAACGCCTCCTTGACCTGCAGGTGGATCTGACGCTCGCCGACGACCATCGAGTCCAGCCCGCTGGCCACGGCGAACAGGTGCGCCGCGGCGCGATCGTCGTGGTAGTCGTACGCCAGACCCGCGAAGTCCTCGGGCGGCAGGCCGCTCCACTCGGCGAAGAAGTCACGGACGTCGGCCATGCCGCCGTGGTAGCGACTGACGTGGGCGTAGACCTCGACGCGGTTGCACGTCGACAGCACGACGGCCTCGAGGACGTGGTCGCGGTTGGTCAGCGACGCGAGCGCCTTGGGCAGCTGCTCCGGCGCGACGGCGACCTGCTCGAGCAGAGCGACCGGGGCGGTCCTGTAGTTCAGCCCGACGACGAGGACAGACACGCGGACGCCACTTCTTTCGCGGAATGGGGAGAGCCCGTGCGAATCAATCTCAGGATATCGGCCACCGGAATGGACCGCCAAGCCGCCCGGCGCCCGGCGTCGCTCAGCGTCCCCAGGTGGGCGCGCACCGCCGGGTCGCGCCGGAGCTCGCCGAGCAGCGCCGCCAGGACGCCGTACTCCTCGCCGTAGGTCGCCGCGAGCTCCGCCCGCAGGTGACGCGCCAGGCTCGGCGCCTGCCCGTCGGTCGACACCGCGAGGGTGAGCGGGCCGCGGCGCACCGTCGCGGCGAACGCGGCGCTGCCGCCGGCGCCGTCGTCGGCGCGGACGCACAGCGTCGCGCGCCCGGCCGCGTCCGCGGCGACGCGGGCGTCGACTGCCGGGTCGCCGGTCGCGGCGACGACGAGCACCGCGCCGTCGAGGTCGTCAGCACCGGCGTAGGGCCGCCGGTGCCAGGTCACGCCGGGCGCCGCGGTCAGCTCCGGCACGGCGTCCGGGGCGATGACCGTGACCGCGGCGCCGTCGGCGAGCGGGCCGGCGAGCTTCGCGGCGGCGACCGGGCCGCCGCCGACGCCGACGACACGCTGGCCGGCGAAGCGGACCATGACGGGACGCGACCCCGCCGCGGCCGCCTTCACCGCGTCGGGTCGACGGACTCCAGCCGCCGCCGGGCGGTGCCGCGGCGGACGGACTCCTCGGCGACCTTGCGCTGCTCGTAGAACGACAGGATCTGCAGCTCGATGGACAGGTCCACCTTGCGCAGGCTCACACCGTCGGGAACCGACAACACCGCCGGGGCGAAGTTGAGCACCGAGGTGATCCCCGCCGCGACGAGCCGGTCGGTGACGTCCTGCGCGACGGCCGCCGGGACCGCGAGCACCGCGATGGAGATCTCGTGTTCCTTCACGATGCGCTCGACGTCGTCGAAGGCGGCGATCTCGATGCCGGCGATCACCTGCCCGACCTTCGCGTCGTCGCTGTCGAGCAGTGCCGCGATACGAAACCCGCGCTCGGCGAAGCCGCCGTAGTTCGCGAGCGCCTGGCCGAGGTTGCCGATCCCGACGATGCAGGTGGCCCAGTCCTGCGTCAGTCCCAGCTCGCGGCTGATCTGGTGGATGAGGTACTGCACGTCGTAGCCGACGCCGCGCACGCCGTAGGAGCCCAGGTAGGACAGGTCCTTGCGGACCTTCGGCGGGTTGACCCCCGCCGCGGTGGCCAGTGCCTCCGACGACACCATCTCGCTGCCCCGCTCGGCCATGTCGACCAGCGCCCGCAGGTACACCGGGAGGCGCGCGACGCTCGCCTCCGGGATCGGCCGCGCGGTCACGTTCACAAGGGTACGTGCGGGGTGGTGCACGGACAACGCGGCGCGCGCCGCGTCACCGGTCCGCCGCTGCGGTCAACGCGGCGACGAGCACGGCCGGTGACACCTCGTACTCGGCAATCTCGACGCCGTCCACCGCCACGACGGGCACGCGCACGGTGTAGCGCTCCACCAGCGCGGGGTCGGTGTCGATGTCGACCACCGCGACGGCGGCGCGGCCTTGCGCGACGGCGGCGACCACGGCGAGCGCCTCGTCGCACAGGTGGCACCCGCGACGGGTGTAGACGGTGACGGTGGGGCGGCGGTCACCCGCGATGGTTCCGCCAGCGGCGGTCACACCGGGGCGCCGGTCGCCGCGGCACGACGGCGCGGCGGCTTGCCGGCGGCGAGGAACCCCGCGTACATCAGCGTGACGCCGGCGGCGAGCAAGACCGAGAACACGACGTCGCGCCCGCTGCCGACCGCCGACGACCCTGCGGCGGCGACGCTGACGCCGAGCGCGATGAGCAGCACCGCCCAGCGCCGGCTGCGCACGGCCGACCACACCGAGCCGACGACGACGACGAGGAACGTCGCGTTGAACGGAGCCACGAGGGAGTACGCGGTCGTGCCGCCGAGCACGTCGCGCCCGAGCGGGATGGCGCGGCGCGCGGACGCCTGCGCGAGCGCGGCCGCGTCGAAGCCGGCGAGCAGCGTGAACAGCACCGACCACACCGCGCAGAGGCCCGCCAACGTCCAGTACAACACCGCGCGGCGTGGGTCGAGCAGCAGCAGCTGGCCGACGGCGAGCAGCGGCACGTTGAGCAGCGCGCCGGCCACCCAGTAGATGCCGAACAGGCCGGGCGACCAACCGGCGGCGACGCCGACCGACACGGCTGCGGAGGCGGTGGCGAACAGCGCCAGCGCGAGCGCCCAGGCCAGGGTGTGCGGGCGCCGGCGGGCGGCGTGGTGACGGGCGAGCTGGGCGGCGAAGGTGGCCGCGACGACCGCCGCCAGGGCGGGCAGCACGACAACGGCGGACACGGCGGGTCAGCCGCGCAGCTCGCGGCGAAGCACCTTGCCGCTGGCGTTGTGCGGCAGGCTCGGCACGAACTCGACGACCTCGGGGCACTTGAAGCGCGCGAGCGACCGGCGGCAGAAGTCGGTGATCTCCTCGGCGGTCGCCTCCTCGCCGGGGCGCAGCACGACGACCGCGCGCACCGTCTCGCCGGTGTACGGGTGCGGCGCGCCGATCACCGCCGCTTCGGCGACCTTGGGGTGGCGGTAGAGCACCTCCTCGACCTCGCGCGGGTAGACGTTGAACCCGCTGACGAGGATCAGGTCCTTCTTGCGGTCGACGAGGTAGAGGTCGCCGCCGTCGGCGATGCCGACGTCGCCGGTGTGGAACCAGCCGTCGTCGTCGACGACCTCCGCCGTCGCCGCGGGCTGGTTCCAGTAGCCGGCGAACACGTTGGGGCCGCGAACGACGACCTCGCCGGGGTCACCGGGACGGACGTCGCGGCCGGCGTCGTCGACCAGGCGCAGCTCGACGTCGGGAACCGGGCGGCCGACGCTGCCGGGGCGCACGACGTCGCCCATCGCGACGGTCGTGAGCACCGGCGAGGTCTCGGTCAGGCCGTAGCCCTCCCAGATCGCGATGCCCAGCTCGGCGTCGAAGCGTTCGAGCACCGAGCGCGGCAGCGGCGCAGCGCCCGAGATCGCGAACCGCACGCAGGCGAGGTCGACGTCGCCCACCCCCGGCGTGTTCACCCAGGCGACGTACATCGGCGGGGCGCCGATGAGCACGGACGCGCGATGCTCGCTGATCGTCTCGAGGGTGCGCAGCGGGTCGAAGCGTTCGACGAGCAGCACGGTGGCGCCCCGCGACAGCGTGAACGCCATGCCGACGTTCAGCGCGTAGATGTGGAACAGCGGCAGCACGCCGAGCACGATGTCGTGCTCCTGGATGCGCAGGCGGGTCTGCGCCATCTGCTGGTGGTTGGCGAGCAGGTTGCCGTGCGTGAGCATCGCGCCCTTCGCTCGGCCGGTCGTCCCCGACGTGTAGGGCAGCAGCGCCAGGTCGTCGGCGGCGACCTCGACGGGCTCGAACTGCCCCCCGGCGGCGAGGAACTGGCGCCAGGTGCGCGTGCCCATGGGCGGTGACGAGGCGCCCGCGACGACGACGTCGTCGAGCGCCGGCAGTGTCTCGCGGATGCCGTCGAGGACCGATGCGTAGGCCTGGCCGGCGACGACCACGCGCGCGCCGGCGTCGCCGAGGATGTGTGCCACCTCGTCGGCGGTGTAGGTCACGTTGATCGGGACGACGACGAGGCCGGCCCGCAACGCCGCGTAGAACGCCTCGACGAAGTGCGGCGTGTTGCCCAGTAGCAGCGCGACGCGGTCGCCGCGCGTCAGGCCGGCGGCGTGGAACGCCGCGGCGGCGCGGTCCACGCGGGCGTCGAGCTCGCCGTAGGTCACCGGCCCGTTGGTCGTCAGCAGCGCCGCCTTGTCCGGCAGGCGGGCGGCACTGGCCCGCAGTCGTTCGGCGATGTTCACGGTGCTCGACGTCCTTTGCGACCCCACAGGCTGCGCCAGCCTACGCTGCGTACCCTGGCGCGATGGACGCCGCCCCCCGCCCGCGGCTGCTGGTGTCGACCGGCCCGCTCCTGCTCAGCCCCCTCGGCTGGGTCTTCGACGCGATCGCCGACGCCGGCTACACCGGCGTGGAGGTGCTCGTCGCCCACAACCCGGAGACCCGCGACGCCGAGCGGGTGACGGGGTACGCCCGCGAGGCGGGACTCGACGTGCCGGTGGTCCACGGGCCGTACATGCTCCTGCTGCGCAACGTGCTCGGCGCGAACTACCTCGATAAGACTCGCCGCAGCCTCGAGCTCGCCGCCGAGATCGGTGCGGTCACGATGGTCGCGCACGCCCCGTTCCGTTGGGAGCTCGCCGCGCGCCGGTGGGTCGCCGACGAGGTCCACGACGAGGCCGCCGAGGTCGGCACGGTGTTCGGGATGGAGAACCTGTTCCCCGTCGCCGGGCGCGCCTTCTCGTCGGTCGTGACGCCCGACGAGCTGGCGCCGTTCCCCGCCGTCGTGTTCGACACGAGCCACTTCGCGGTCGCGGGCGTCGACCTGTTCGACGCCTGGACCGCCGTCAGCGACCGCGTCGTCCACCTGCACGTGTCGGACAACTTCGGCAACGGCAAGGACAGCCACGCGCCGCTCGGGTCGGGGATCCTGCCGCTGGAGTCGTTCCTCGCCCACGTCGCAGCGTCGGGGTACGCGGGCACGATCACCTTGGAGCTCGACTGCCGCGCGTATCTGGACAGCCGCGACGGGCTGGTCGCGTTCCTCGCCGGCGAGCGCGAGAAGGCCGAGGCCATGCTCGCCGGGCAGGTACCGGCGGGGCGCTCCGGGTACCGTTCAGGCGGCGCGGGGGGCGCCACGACCGCCCAGGGAGCGCAACCATGAGACCCGGCACGACGATCACGCTCGCCGCGCTCCTCGTGGCGATCATCGCGGCGATCGTCGTGCAGCTCGTGCTGGCGGGCCGCGGGTGAGCGCGGCCGAGGCGGCGGCGGGCTCTGAAGCCCCAAGCGTCGAGGCGGCGGGCGACCCCGACACCATCGAGCAGGTTCGCCTCGCCCAGGAAGGCTCCGCCCACGCCTTCGCGCTGCTCTACGACCGCTACGTCGACTCGATCTTCGCCTACGTCTACCACCGGGTGGGCCACCGGCAGACCGCCGAGGACCTCGTCGGTGACGTCTTCCTCCGCGCGTTGCGGCGCATCTCGACGTTCAAGTGGCAAGGCGTCGACTTCGGCGCGTGGCTCATGACGATCGCGCGCAACCGGGTCCACGACCACTTCAAGAGCGCGCGGTTCCGGCTGGAGGCGACCGTCGACGAGGTGTTCGACACGCCGGTCGTCGGCGGCAGTGACGACCCGGAGCATGCGGTGATCAGCGGCGACTCCGCC
Organism: Egibacteraceae bacterium; assembly: GCA_030446745.1. Lineage (GTDB taxonomy): Bacteria > Actinomycetota > Nitriliruptoria > Euzebyales > Egibacteraceae > JAUJMS01. The sequence continues at coordinate 108,862 of JAUJMS010000004.1, forward strand.
CGCCAGGTCCACGCCGCGATCCGCCAGCTCAAGGGTGAACAGGCCGAGGTGCTCTACCTGCGCTTCATCCGCCACCTCAACGTCGCCGAGACCGGCGCCGTGATGGGCAAGACCGACGGCGCCATCAAGGCGCTGCAGTACCGGGCCCTGAAGTCGCTCGCGAAGCTGATGCCCGAGGGCATGGCCCCGGAGTGATCCTTTAGGACTACGAAAAGATGGCCCGTGTCTGGGCGCGTCGCCGTGTCGTTACCTCTACTGACATGGACACGCGCTCTGAAATCGACGCCCTCGCCCGCCTGCTCGACGGCCACGCCGCCCCTGAGGCGTCGGCCGAGGCCCTCGCCCTCGGAGCGCTCGCGCGCTCGCTCGGCGCCGCCGCGCCGCAGCCGCGGGCGGAGTTCAAGTCCGCGCTGCGCGCCACGCTCATCGACGCGGCGCGGGCACAGGCCGCCAGCCCCCCGGTGCTGACCCGGCTGCGCCAGTCCGTCGACGACACCACCGCCCGCTGGCGCTACTCGACGCGCCTGGCCGCCGCGACCGGCGCCGCGGCCCTCGCGCTGTCCGGCGGCGGCGTTGCCACCGCCACGCAGCGGGCGCTGCCCGGCGACGTCTTCTACGGCGTCCGGCTGGGGCTCGAAGATGCCCGCCTCGCCCTGCTGGGCGACGACGTCGCCCGCGGCACCCAGCGCCTGGCCTACGCCGGCGAGCGCGTCGAGGACGCGCGCGCGGCGACCGCCGCCGGCGACCACGACGGCGCCGCACGGGCGCTGCGCGAGGCCGACGCGTCGGCCCGCGACGCCGCGCGTGAGCTGCTCGCGGCGTCGCAGGAGCGCGGCGACCGCGCCGTCCTCGACCGCCTTGACCTGTTCACTCGGGAGCAGCGCACCCGGCTCGCCGCGCTCGCGCCGCTGCTGCGCGGGCCGGCCTCGCAGGCCGGCGACGACGCGCTGGTGACGCTCGGTCGCATCGACGCACGGGTGGCGGTCATGACGGGCCGGTGCGCGGCGTGCGACGTCGCGGGCGGCCGCGCGGCCGACGTCGACCTCGCCGAGATCCTCCGGCGGACCAGCCGTTCACCGCCTGCCCGTGCGTCGGCAAGCCGACCGCCGGCCCCGGCCAGGTTCCGGTCATCGTCGACTCCGACGACGACGCCGAGCGGGACGTGACCGCGCCGGCCCGCCGGCTGCTGCGCAAGGCTCGCGAAGACGCCGGCCGCGTTCCCGCGCCGCGATCCCGCCGGGCACCACAACCGGTCGACAAGGTCGACAAGATCGACGACGACCCGGACGACGCGGTCGACGACCGCAAACCCATCGCCCCGGTCGTCCCGGATGAGCCCGCCCCACCCTCCAAGCCCCGCACGGCCGCCGAGCCGTTGGAGCGTGCGCCGAAGCCCAAGAAGCTGAGACCCCGCAGGTGCGCGACAAGGGCGCAATCCCGCCGCTGTCGGAGCCGCGCGACGAGGCGAACGAGATCGTTGACGAGGTCGGTGACGTCGTCGACGACGTCGTCGACGAGGTGCTCGACGACCCGCCCGTCGACCCTCCGGACCCCGACGTACCTAACGCCGTCGACGTTCCCGACGTGCCGACGCCCGCGCGCACGCCCGCCGCCCCGCACGTCCCGACGTTGCCCTAGCCGACCAGCCGCTGGTGCCGCCCAGCGTGCGTCAGGCGGCGCCGACGGACGGCGTGTGGTGCACGGCGAAGGCCACGGACCGCGTGATGAAGCACATCCGCGCGGCGTCGCCGTGCAGACCAACCGCCCGGGCGACCATCGTTTCGGACGCGACCGTAACGTGCGGTGCGAGCACCACTTCGCTGAAGCGTCCGCTGCCGTCGCCCTCCATCACCATCGTCCCGCGGGCGGCGTCGCGGTAGGCCGTCACGACCACCCCGCCTCGGCGCACAGGTGTAGGTACCACAGCATGTGGCACTGCGACAGCGCGGCGACGAGCAGCTCTTCGGGGTTGTAGCGGTCGGCGTCACCTCGGAATGATACGGCTCCGCCGAGGCGGGATGGACGGCTTGCCCTCGGCGGTCACCTCGTGGTCGCGACCGTAGGCGCGATACGTGCGCGTGCCCTCGCCCCGGTTGCCGGTCCAGACGACCTCGACGCGGTACTCGTGGGCGTTCGCCATCCGCCTCAACTCCTCACGCTCGCTCGGCACGCCTGAACGGGTCAGGCGTCTTCGGCACCGTTGGTAGGGTGGCGCATGGCGGTCATCGAGGCCGACGCGCTGACCAAGACGTTCCCTCTGCGGGGCCGTCGCCAGGCGTGCCCGGTCGAGGCGGTCCGCGGCATCTCCTTCTCCGTCGAACGCGGGGAGCGGATCGCCTACATCGGCCCCAACGGTGCCGGCAAGTCGACGTCGATCAAGATGCTCACCGGCATCCTGCACCCCAGCGGCGGGACCGCGACGGTCCTCGACCTGGTGCCGTGGCGCAGCCGGCGAGCGCTCGCCGCGCGGATCGGCACGCTGTTCGGCCAACGGTCGCAGCTGTGGTTCGAGTTGCCACCGCGTCGGGGCTTCCGCCTGCTCGGCGCGATCTACGGCCTCCCCGACGACGTCGCGCGCCGGCGCGTGGACGAGCTCGGCGCGCTGCTCGACGCGGCCGATCTGTTCGACGTGCCGGTGCGCAACCTGTCGCTGGGGCAGCGGATGCGCTGCGAGCTGGCCGCCACCTTGCTGCACTCGCCGCAGGTGCTGTTCCTCGACGAGCCCACCATCGGGCTGGACCTGCTCGCCAAGCAGCGGTTCCGCGACCTCGTCGTTCGTGTCAACGCGGACCAGGGCGCCACCATCTTCATGACCTCCCACGACGTCGCCGACATCGAGCAGGTCGCGCGCCGAGTCATCGTCATCAACCACGGCGTGCTGATCTACGACGACGAGGTGTCGGCGATGCGCCGGACGCTGCTGGCGACCAAGCTCATCGAGGTGGCGTTCGAGCGGCCGCCAGGGCAGGTGTGCCTGGCGGGCGTGCAGGTGACCGAGTCGTCGACCACCGGGATGAAGCTCGTCGTGGACACCACGATGCGCTCGATCCGCGACGTGTTGGACACCTTGCTCGACCGCTACCCGGTCGCCGACATCTCCGTGGTCGATCCGCCGCTGGAGCAGGTCATCTCCGCCATCTACGCGGCGCCGCGGGCATGACGGCGCGGTGGGTCGCCGTCGCCGTGTCGACGGCCGTGCAGCGCGTCAGCGGCGACCGCGGCGGGATGCTCGTCACCTTGGGCTTCTACGTCGCCGTGGTTGGCACGCTCGCCGCGCTGTGGGCGGCCGCTGCCGAGGCCAGCGGCGGCAGCGTCGCGGGCTACGACGCCGCGGCGCTCGCCTGGTACATCGTCGCGTCCGAGGCGGCCACGGTGGCGCTGAACGTTCGCATGATCGAAGGGATCGGCGACGACATCGGATCCGGTGCCATCGCGGTGGAGCTGCTGCGCCCGGCCCCCGTGCTCGGCCTGCGGATGGCGACCGAGGTGGGGCGGGCGCTGCCCCGGCTGGCCGTCTGCGTCGCCGGCGGAGCCGTGCTCGGCGTGGCGACCGTCGGACCGCCGCCGAGCGCCGCCGGCGCGCTGCTCGCGGTCCCCGCGTTGGTCCTGGCCATTGCCTGCAACATCGCTGCCCAGCACGCCTTCGCCGGGCTCGCGTTCTGGATCCGCGACGCCACGTCGGCCTGGTACCTGTACCAGAAGCTGGTGTTCATCGCGGGCGGGATGCTGATTCCCGTCGAGGTGTTCCCGGCGGCGCTGCAGGCGGTGGTCAAGGCCCTGCCGTTCATCGCGATGTCCTACGTCCCCGCCCGGCTGTTGTCCGGCGCCGTCGAGCCGCAGCTGCTCGTCCTGCAGGCGTTCTGGCTGGTCGTGCTGTGCGCGCTGGCGGTCGCCGTGTTCAGCGCCGGACAGCGGCGCCTGCAGGTGGTCGGCGGGTGACGATGCTGCTCGCCACGGTGCGCGGCGCCTTCGCGGAAGCCTGGGCCAACCGCCAGTCGTTCTGGCTGCAGGTGGGGGCGATGGCGGTCAACGACCTCGCGTGGGTCGCGTTCTGGCTGTTGTTCTTCAACCGTGTCGCCAACGTCCGCGGCTGGGACGTCGGGCGGGTCCTGCTGCTGTTCGCCGTGCTGACCACCGTCGCGGGCGTCGTGCTCGGCGTGTTCGCCAACGCGCGCCGGCTCGGGCGGCTCGCGGCCGAAGGGCAGCTCGACGCGGTCCTCGGCCTGCCGGTCCGACCGTTGCCGTACCTGCTGCTGCGCCGGGTCGAGGCCGCCAACCTCGGCGACGTGCTGTTCGGTGGCCTGCTGTTCGCCGCCGCCGGGGCGCCGTCCCCGCAGCGCGTGCTGCTCTACGTCGTCGGCTCGATCGCCGGCATCGTCCTGCTGACCGGCTTCCTGGTGACCGTCGGGTCATTGGCGTTCTTCGGCGGCAACGGCGAGGCGGGCGAGCTCGGCTTCCACGCCATCCTGCTGCTCGCGGGCTACCCCGTGGACGTGTTCGCCGGCGGCATGAAGCTGATGCTCTACACGGTCCTGCCGGCGGCACTGGTCGCCGCCGTCCCCGCGCGGCTGGTCGACGCCTTCGACGTGCGCGCGGCGGGCCTGCTCGCCGGGGCGGCGGCGATCTTCGCGCTGCTCGGCTGGGCGACGTTCACGCTGGGCCTGCGCCGCTACACCTCCGGGGCGGTGTGGACCCGCGCCTGACGCCAGTGGGCCGTTGCGACCGACCAGGTCCTTGACACGCGAAGCGGGAGCGGATCAGGCCTGGGGCTGACCGATGTTGACCATCCAGGTGGTGCCGAACTGGTCCACGCACATGCCGAACTCATCGCCCCACATCTGCTTCTCCAACGGGACCGCCACGTTGCCGCCGTCGGACAGCTTGTCCCAGTAGCCGCGAAGCTCGTCGGCGTCGTCCCCGCTCAGACTCACGGCGATGTTGTTGCCGGGGTTGTGTTCCATCCCAGGCGGGGTGTCGGCGGCCATGAGCGTGAATCCGCCGTCGGTCTCGAGCATGCCGTGCATGATCTTGTCCGCGTGGGAGTCCGGCCCGCCGAGCTCACCGAACGTGTGCAGCGTCAACGTCCCGCCGAGAACCCCCTCGTAGAACTCCATGGCGTGCCGCGCGTTACCGTCGAAATTGATGTACGGGTTGAGCCGAGAGACCATCACGTTCTCCTTGTCGGTGGCGACGGTCAGCGCGAGACGGTAGCTGACCGGACCTGCAGCCGCGCCCCGCGGTGCGTGACGCCGAGCAGCGCCGCAACCCGCGTCATGGTCGTCGCTGGGTTGCCGAAAAGCGCGACCCCAGACCGTCGAGGCACTCCGGACGGGGGCGGCACGTACGTCGCGTGCGCCTCGCGCAACAGCGACAGACTCAGTGGCAGGCGGCGCGTCGGGTCCAGAACGTTCTCGACCGCAGTCAAGGAGTTGTAGACCATCCGGACGTCGTCGGTGCCGCCGCGTCGCTGCTCGGCCCGAACACGACAAGGTCCGACAACGATGCCTGCGTCCCCTCGATGCGACTCGACGGCACCGCCTCACGCCGAAGCAGCGCACGGGCGAGCAGGCGCGGGTTCGGCAGGGTCCGGACAGCGCCGGCCAGTAGACCGAGCGCACCGGTCCGCGGCCGACAGTTGCCGGACGAGCCCGAGGTCGAGTTCCACATCGGGGGTAACGGCCGGGGGATAAACGCCGAGTAGCCACCCTGCGCGCGCCCTACGGAGAAGGCCGCCTGGGCTCGCGCACGCCCGCGTGCCCGGAGGTGCGTCATCATCTCCGCCCACCTTGCCCGTCCACGTGTTGAGACAACGTTGCAGCGCGCGCACGCAGCAGTTCGGCGCCGCGAGGGCGTAGACCCTGTTGGGTACTGGCAAAGTCGTCTGGCAGGAGAACGGCCAGCGCACTGGGGGACGCTGTACCGTGGCGGATGTCCCTCCACATGCCGGGTACGCATTTACGCCCGCGCGCGGCTCCTACGCGCGCCTCGCCGCCAATCCGCGACCGGGGCCAGTGTTGCAAACGTGCTGGATGGTGACAACGCGCGCAACCCTTCTGACACCGCCGGAGCTGCAAGCGGTGAAACCGATGCTTCGACCTCTATCAGCTGGCGGCTCCACGGCGAAGTCGAGCGCACGAGTTCGTGCACTACGGGTCCCGACTCGCCGGCGCCCCGCTCAGGAGAAGAAGATCGAGCGGCGCCCCATGAGGTTGCGGTAGAGCATCTGCTGGATGGTGTCGCGCACGCGGTCGGTCAGCTCGAACACGAGCATCGGGTCGTCGGCCGCCTCGGGTCCGTACGATGTCGTGTCGATCGGCTGGCCGAAGTCGATCACCCACTTCGACGGCAGCGGCAGCAGGCCGAGCGGGCCGAGCAGCGGGAACTGCCACGTGACCGGGAAGTACGGCAGGCCGAGCAGCCGCGCGAGGAACGTCGCGTTGGCGACCATGGGGTAGATCTCCTCGGCGCCGATGATCGCCACCGGGATGATCGGGACCTGGCTGCGCAGCGCGACCTCGACGAAGCCGCCGCGGCCGAAGCGCTGGAGCTTGTAGCGGTCGCGGTACGGCTTGCCGATGCCCTTGAAGCCTTCGGGCCACACGCCGACCAGCTCGCCGGCGGCGAGCAGTCGCCGCGCGTCCTCCTCGTGCGCCAGCGTGCTGCCGGTCTTGCGCGCCAGCGGGCCGATCCCCGGAACGCGTAGGGCGAGATCGGCGGCGAGCTCGCGCAGGTGGCGGTGCGCCGGGTGGTCGTCGTGGAGCGCGACCTTGGTCATGACCGCGTCGAACGGCAGGGTGCCGGCGTGGTTCGCGACGAGCAGCGCGCCACCCTCGGACGGCACGTGGTCGAGCCCGACCGCTCGGACCCGCCAGTAGGAGCGGTACAGCGGTCGCGCGAGCGGGAGCACGACCTGCTCGGTCAGCTCGCGGTCGAAGCCGTAGACGTCGACGTCGTAGTCGCCGGTCAACCGCCGGCGCAAGAACGCGAGCGCCGCGGCGACCGCGGCGTCGACGTCGCCGAGCGGTGCCGCACGGAAGGCACCCGCGTCACCCGCAGCAGCGGGCGAGCCGCCGTCGGGAGACTCGCCAGGCTCGAGTTCGTGCACCCGGCACGCCCCGCTCGCGCCCGCGTAGTTGCGGCAGGTGCGTCCGTCGGGCGTCGGCGCGCCACAGCGCGGGCGCCCCGCGGTCGCCGCGCCACCGCGCCGCCGGGCGTCGTCGAGGTCGATGACCTCGGCGCCGTGCCCGTTCACGGCACCCTCGTCGCGGCGGGCCGGGGACCCTGCGCGGTGCGGGACGACAGGCTGCTGCTGGTCCACGCCTCGTAGAGCTCGCGTTCCCAGCGCCCCGCGGTCTCCCGGTCGAACAGCGGCGCGATGCGCCGGCTCGACAGAAAGTCGGCGAGCGCGGCGCGCGTCGAGAAGCGCGGCTCGTAGCCGAAGGCGCGGCGCATCCGGTCGATGTCGCCGACGCGTCCGAACGACAGGAACTGCAGCTGGTCGCCGGAAAAGTCGACGCGACCGCTGCGCTTGAGCAGTCCGGCGAGCCCCGACGCGAGCGGCGCGGGCACCGGCACGGCGGGCCTGCCGGCGAGGCGGAGCGCCTGGGACAGGTAGACCATGCCGGGACCCGCGACGTTGTAAATGCCGGGATGCTCGCCGACGGTCGCCCGGTAGAGGACCTCCACGGCGTCGGTCTCGTGGCACAGCTGCAACCGCGGGTCGTGGCCGAGCACCGTCGGCACGACCGGCAGCGACAGGTACCGGGTCAGCGGCGTGTCGACGGTCGGGCCGACGAAGTTCGCGAACCGCAGGATCGTCAGCGTCACGTCGCGCCGGCGACGGCCGAAGGCGCGGGCGTAGCCCTCGACCTCGACGGCGTCCTTCGAGTACCCGGAACGCGGCGCGGCGCGCGGCGTGACGTCCTCGCGGAACAGCGCCGGGTCGGCGTAGCTGCTGCCGTACACCGCCGTCGTGGACTTGACGACGAGCTTGCGCAGGCGGTCGCTTTTCTGCGCCGCGGCGAGGAGCTGCATCGTCCCGATGACGTTGAGCTCCTTCATGCGGCTGCGGCCCCCCGCGCTGGACGGGGCGGCGGTCAGGCTGAGGTGCACCACGGTGTCGGCGGCGGTGCTCGCGATGGTGCGGGCGACGAGAGGATCGCGCAGGTCGGCGCGGACGAACTCGGTGCGGCGCAGCTCGGCGCTCGGCTCGCGGACGTCGAATCCGACGATCGACGCGACGCGGTCGTCGGCCTCTAGGCGCGCCGCGAGCTGGCCTGCGAGCTGCCCGGCGATGCCGGTGATGAGGACCCGCTGTCCCGCTCCGCCCACCCGGTCGCCTCCTCGTCGCAACGAACGGGCAGCGTATCCTCCGCCGCCATGCGCGCGATCGAGATCACCGCCTTCGGCGGACCCGAGGTCCTCGCACTCGCCGACGTTGCGGCGCCCACCGCGGGCGACGGGCAGCTGCTGATCGACGTGACCGCGGCCGGCGTGAACTACGCCGACACGCACCAGGCCGAGAACACCTACCTGGCGCCGGCGCGGCTGCCGCTGGTGCCCGGCGCCGAGGTCGCCGGCACGACGCGCGACGGTCGGCGCGTCGTCGCGTTGCTCGAACGCGGTGGCTACGCCGAACAGGCCGTCGCGTGGGAGCCGCTGACCTTCGAGCTGCCGGCCGACGTGACCGACGGCGCGGCGCTCGCGCTGGTGCTGCAGGGCACGACCGCGTGGCACCTGCTGCGCACCTCGGCACACCTTGCACCGGGCGAGTCGGTCGTCGTCCACGCCGCCGCTGGCGGCGTCGGTTCGTTGGCGGTGCAGCTCGCCAAGCGGTGGGGTGCGGGGCGCGTCATCGCGGTCGCGTCGAGCGAGGACAAGCGCGCACTGGCGCTCGAGCTGGGCGCGGACGTCGCCGTCGACGCGGGCGAGCCGGAGCTCAAGGCGGCGCTGGAAGACGCCAACGGCGGCGCGAAGATTGAGGTCGTCCTGGAGATGGTCGGCGGCGCGACGTTCGACGCGAGCCTTGCCGCACTCGCGCCGTTCGGGCGGCTGGTGACCTACGGCATGGCCTCGCGCGCCGCGCCCGCGCCGGTGGCCGCCGGCGACCTGCTGCGCCGCAGCCGGGCCGTAATCGGGTTCTGGCTGGCGCACTGCATGGCGGCGCCCGACCGGCTGCTGCGCCCGCAGCTCGACGAGCTGCTCACGCTCACGCGCGCCGGCGAGCTGCGGCCGGTCGTCGGCGGCACCTACCCGCTGGCGGACGCGGCGCAGGCGCACCGCGACCTTCGCGCCCGGCGCACCACCGGCAAGCTCGTGCTCGATCCGCGGGCGTGAAGCTCGCCACCTGGAACGTCAACAGCCTCAAGGCGCGGCTGCCGCGGGTGCTGGAGTTCCTCGCCGAGCACCGCCCCGACGTCGTCTGCCTGCAGGAGACGAAGTGTGCTGCGGACGCGTTCCCCGACGACGACTTCGCGGCCGCCGGCTACGTCGGCGCGCACCACTCCGGGGGCCGCTGGGCCGGCGTCGCGGTGCTCGGTCGCAGCGACGCGCCGCCCACCGACGTGCGCGCCGGGCTGGACGGCGAGACCGCCGCCGAGGAGTGTCGCTGGGTCGAGGCGACGGTGGGCGCCGTCCGCGTCGCGAGCGTCTACGTGCCCAACGGACGCGCGGTCGGGACGCCGACGTTCGACCAGAAGCTCGCCTTCCTCGATGCGATGGCCGGTCGTGTCGCCGCACTGCGCGGCACGCCGCTGCTCGTCGCCGGCGACGTCAACGTCGCCCCGACCGACCTCGACGTCTACGACCCGCCGGCGTTCGCCACGTCGACCCACGTCACGCCCGCCGAACGCGACCGGCTCGCCGCCGTCCTGCGCGACGGCGACCTCGTCGACGCCTTCCGCCACCTGCACCCGGACACGGTCGGCTACACGTGGTGGGACTACCGCGCCGGCAACTTCCACAAGGGCCTCGGCCTGCGCATCGACCTGCTCATGGTCAGCCGCGACCTGGCGGAGCGGCTGGTGTCGTGCGGCATCGACCGCGGCTACCGCAAGGGCACGAAGCCGTCGGACCACGCCCCGCTGCTCGCCGAGCTCACCTGACGTCTGCGCCTGGCCGCTACGCCACGCGATCATCACCGTCGTAGATGGGAGCGACGCAGCTATGGCAAACGACCGTCGTGGAGTCGCAGAAGAAGTTCTGGCCGCCCTCGTGGAAAGGCTGGCTCAGGTTTCCCCGCCGTCAATCACCGTTCGCAGCAGGGATGGGTGTCTGATCTTCACTGCAGCGGGAGGCGACCAGTCACAGGGATTCACGTCCGTCGCATCCACAGGCGAAGGTCAACGACGGCGCATGGAAGTCGCATGCACGGTTGCGCTCGACGCATGGCAGGACTTCATCATCGAAGAGCACAGAGCGCCATGGCCGGATGGGTTGCCGTTGGCACTGCCGCATGTCGAGGTGAAGGGCGCACGATCTCTCTGGCGTACCGGCGTGGAAACCACAACGTCCTATCGTTGCCGCCAATACATCTCAGCCGGTGGGCGACAGAAGCATCGAATGACTGATCTTGTCGGAGCTCAGCTGACCAGCCATGGTTGCGCCGAACGTTGTCCCGCGGTCGGCAGCATGACGGTGAAGGTCACCGTGCCGTCGGCGGCGCCGGCGGTGACCTGACCGCCGCAGTTGGCGACGAGGGTGCGCACGATCGCAAGGCCGAGACCGTGACCCGGAGTGGGCTCGGCGTCGGGCCGATCGAGGCGTGTGAGCGGCTCGAACGCGTGCGCGAGGGCGCCGGCGTCGACGGCCGACCCGGCTCCTCGTCGTCGCAGCCGCCCCCCGACATCGTGTCGTCGTTATAGGGCCGCCGTTTCCGCCGGTCAACGGGGTTCGTGCCAGGCCAGCATCGCCGCGGTGACAGGGACGAACAGCCGCGGGGCGAGGTTGTCGTCGATCGGCAGCACCGCGTCGGTGCGCCCTCGCGCCTGCGCGAGCATCAGCGCCGGGTCGTTGACGTCGGCGATGGACAGCGCCGGGATGCCGCGTTCGATCGCGGCCCCCGCCATGCCGTGGTCGCCGACGACGAGGTCGACGGTGCCCGGCCCGTCGCCCAGCTCGTCGAGCATCGCCTCCATCGCGCGACTGCGGTGGGTGTGCAGCAGCGCTCCGCCGTCGAACACGCAGGCGACGCCGTCGAGGAAGCGCACGGCGCGCTTGCGGCCGGTCGCGTCGTCGTGGCCGACAACGACATCGTCGAGCGGTGCCAGCAGCTGCGAGCCGGCCGCCTGGAGTGCCCGCGCCAGCGCGGCGTAGTGCGGCAGCAATCCGGTCGGGTGGCCGGTCGCGAACAGCACCCGCCCGCCGCCGGCTGCGGCGAAGGCCGCGAGCCGGTCGCGGTGCGTCGCGATGGCGCGCAGCGTCGCGTCCGGGTCGATCCAGCCGCTGCCGTCGGGGTCGGGGGCGCCGCCGGGGTCGCCACCGCACAGTGCGCGCACGGCGTCGACGGCCTCGCGCACCGTCGCAGTGGCGTGGTCGCTCAGCCCGAAGGTGTAGCGCTCGTCGCCGGCGACGAGCTGCGCGCAGTTGCGCAGCGTGCTGCCAGGACTCGTCGCGACGTCACCGGCCAGCCGCGCCCCGACGAGGTGCTCGCGCAGTGCGTCGGTCGTGGTCGCGGTCACCGGCGCTCCAGCAGGTCGAAGGCGGCGCGCTTGAGCGACTCGACGCTCGCGCCGGTCTCGGCGCGGATCGCGGCGACGCGCTCTGGCGACAGACGCACGGCGCCGTCGAGGAACACCTCGGGAGGTCGCTCGCCGACGGTGGCGGTGGCGTGCTCCAGCCAGTCGGCCGGTACGGCCGGCGGCAGTGCCGCGCCGCACAACTCGGCGAAGTAGATGGTCCACGCGCGCGGCACCACCGACGCGATCTGGTATCCCCCGCCGCCGACGGCGACCCACCGCCCGCCGGCCCAACGGTGCGCGTAGCCGTGGAGGCGCTGCGCGAGCGCGGCGTAGTCGTCGGTGGTCAGGGCCAGGTGCGCGAGGGGGTCGGTGACGTGGGTGTCGCAGCCGAGCTGCGTGACGAGCACCTCGGGCGCGAACGCGTCGAGCGCCTGCGGAACGACCGCGTCGAACGCCTCGAGGTACACCGGGCCGGGCGTCGCCGGCGGCAGCGGGACGTTCAGCGAGGTCCCGCGCGCGTCGCCGCTGCCGATCTCGTCGGGGAACCCGGTGCCGGGGAACAGGTAACGGCCGGACTCGTGAAGGCTGATGGTGAGCACCCGCGGGTCGTCGTAGAAGAACGCCTGCACGCCGTCGCCGTGGTGGGTGTCGACGTCGACGTAGGCGACGCGCTGCGCGCCGGCAGCCAACAACCACGTGATCGCGGCGACGGGGTCGTTGTAGATGCAGAAGCCGGCCGCACGGTCGGGCATCGCGTGGTGCAGGCCGCCCGCGGGGTTGAACGCATGGACGGCTCGGCCCGACCACACCGCCTGCGCGGCGGCTACCGACGCCCCGCAGACCTCCAGCGACGCCTCGTGCATCCCGGCGAACACGGGGTTGTCGCCGATCCCGAGCCCGTAGCGGCCGTCACCGGCCGGGTCGGGGCGGGCGGACAGCCGGCGCACGGTGTCGACGTACGGCTCGGCGTGCAGCCGCAGGACGTCGTCGTCGCCGAACGCCGCCCGCGGCAGCGTCTCGACGCCGTCGGCGTCGGGCAGGCCGCAGGCGCGGATCAGCGCGACCGTCAGCTCGACCCGCACCGGCTTGAGCGGGTGATCGGGCCCGAAGTCGTAGCGCAGGGCGCGGTCGTCCCAGATCAGCGCGGTGGTCATTCGGGCGCCCAGCCTAGTGGTGCCGACGCTCGGCCCCGGACCCGCCGCCAGCGCGACGCGTGGTTGTGACGCCGCGGTGGTGGGAACGACGCGCGCATGAGCACGCCGCTGCCGCCGGACGACGACGACGCCACCGAGGACGACGAGAAACCGACGCTCGTCGAGCGGCTCCGGGGCACCGGCGTCGGGGTCGAGGATCCCAACATCGTCGGCGAGCCCGGGCCGACCGGCGTGCCCCCGGGCGTCGACGCCGACGACGCCGTCGGTCAGGACGAGGGCATCGATCCCGCCGAGGGTGCCGGCGACCCCTACTCGTAGCGCAGGGCGACGACCGGGTCCAGGCGCCCCGCACGGCGGGCGGGGAAGGTTCCGAACAGCACGCCGACGCCGACGCTGACGCCGAACGCCAGCCCGACACTCCACCCGGTGACAGCGGCCGGCAGCGGCGTGAAGGTGGTCGCGACCGCGGCCAGCCCGACGCCGACGCCGATCCCGATCAGCCCGCCGACGCCGCACAGCACGATCGCCTCGACCAGGAACTGCGACGTGATGTCGCGCGTGCGCGCCCCCAGCGCCTTGCGCAGCCCGATCTCGCGGGTCCGCTCCTGCACCGACACGAGCATGATGTTGCTCACGCCGATGCCGCCGACGAGCAGGCTGATGCCGGCGATCGCGGCCAGCACCAGCGTCAGCGTGTCGAGGATCTGGCCGGCGACGCCGAGGATCTCCTGCTGGCTGAGCACGCTGAACTCCTCGGGGTCGAGACGTTCGGCGAGCACGCCCTGCAGGCGCTGGGACACCGCGTCGAGGTCGGCCGCGCTGCCGGCCTTGACGAAGATCGTGTCGACACGCCGGGTTCCGAACAGACGCTGCGCCGCCGTGATCGGCATGAGCACCTGACTGTCGCGGTCGACGCCGAGGGCGGCGCCGAGCTCGTCGAGCACGCCGACCACGCGGAAGCGCAGCCCCGCGATCGTGACCGTCTTGCCGATCGGGTCGGTGGCGGGGAACAGCGCCTCCGCGGCGCTGGAGCCGAGCACCGCGACCCGCCGGCCGGTCGCGACGTCGGACTCGGACAGGAACTCGCCGCGGCCGACCTCGCGGTTGACGACCGAGTCGAACTCGGCGGTGACCCCCAAGACGCTGGCGAACGCCGACACGCTGCCCGCGCGCACCGTCTCGCCGCTGGCGAGGTTGCCGCTGACCGACACCGCCCCGCCCAGCTCGCGGCGCACCCGCTCGACGTCGTCGAGCGAGAACTTGCTCAACGTCGGCGCCTGCCCGAAGTCGAACGACCCAGGGACGACGAGCAGCAGGTTCGAGCCGAGATCCTCGACGCCGGCGGTCACCTCGTTGCGGGCGCCGGTGCCGACCGCCACGAGCAGCACGACGCTCATGACGCCGATGACGACGCCGAGCACGGTCAGCGCGGAGCGCAGCCGGTTCGCCCCGATCGCGGTGATGGCGACGCGTCCCGCCTCGGCGAGGTTCACGCGCGCTCCGCCCCGACCGTGGACGGCTCCAGCAGCCCGTCGCGGATGCGGATCTGGCGGGGCGCGAGCGCGGCGACCTCCGGGTCGTGGGTGATGACGACCAGCGCGACGCCCGCGTCGACGTTCAACCCGCGCAGCAGCCGCATGATGTCCGCGCCGGTCTGGCTGTCGAGGTTGCCGGTCGGCTCGTCGGCGAGCAGCAGCCGCGGCTGGGTGACCAGCGCGCGCGCGATGGCGACGCGCTGCTGCTCGCCGCCGGACAGCTGCGACGGGCGGTGACCGAGACGGTGCGACAGGCCGACGGCGGCCAGCGCGGCGGCGGCGCGTTCCCGGCGCTCCGCGCGACCGCTGCTCCGGTAGACCAGCGGCAACCCCACGTTGGCGAGCGCCGAGGTGCGGGCCAGCAGCTGGAACTGCTGGAAGACGAAGCCGATCTCCCGGTTGCGCAGCGCGGCGAGGTCGGTGTCGTCGAGTTCGGCGACGTCGCGCCCGGAGAAGCGCAGCTGACCGGACGTTGGCCGGTCCAGCGCCCCGAGCAGGTGCAGCAGCGTCGACTTGCCCGAGCCGCTCGGACCGACGATGGCCACGAACTCGCCGGGGTCGACGCGGAACGTCACGCCGCGCAGGGCGCGGACCACGGCGGCGTCGACGCCCCGCCCACCGCCGAGGACGTACTCGCGGGTGACGTCGACGACCTCGACGACCGGCGTCACGTCGCGGTGACCCGGTCGCCGTCGACGAGATCCTCGTAGCCGGCGACGACGACGCGCTCGTCGGGACGCAGGTCGCCGCGGACCGCGGCGCGGTCCTCTCCCAGGGCGATGACCTTGACGTCGACGACGGCGACGCGGCCGTCGCGCACGACGTAGACCACGTCGCCGCCGTCGCGCCGCAGCAGCGCCCGTGACGGCACGACGAGGTCCGACGTCGCCGTCTTCGTGTCGATCTCGGCACTGGCGGTCATGCCGACGCGCAGCGCGCGGCGCTTGACCTTGGGGCTGCCGTCGGCCGGGCCGAGGATGCGGATGCGCACCGGGTAGCCGACGCCGCCGGCCTCGGTGACCTCCGCAGCGACGTTGATCTCCTCGACGATGCCGTCGAACGTCGCGTCCGGGAAGGCGTCGACGAGCACCGTCGCGGACTGGCCCGGCTTCACCTGCGGCGCGTCCACCTCGTCGACGTCGGCGGTGACGTACAGCTGCGACAGGTCGTAGACGCTGAACAGCGTCTGCCCGGCGGTCACCGGCGCTCCGACGCGCAGCGTCCCGCCGCCGCCGTCGCCCCCGGCGAGCCCGCCCAGGGACCCCACCGCGCCGGCGAGCTCCGGCGGGACGCCCGGGGGCACGGCGCCACCGTCGGCGGCTGCCGCCTCGCCGAGCTGCACGGTGCCGGCGAACGGCGCGCTGACGACGAGCTCGTCGGCTTGGGCGTCGAGCGCCTCGGCGGCGGCCTGCGCCTGCACCCGCTGGCCGGCGGTGGCGGACTCGACCGCCTGGTTCAACGCCTGCGACAGCGACTGCGCGATCGCGTCCTGCTGCGCGGCGGCGACCTCGCCGGAGGCCACGAGCGCCGCGCGGGTCGACTCGTACGACGCCTCTACCGCGGTGTCGCGCAGCATCTTGGCGCTGCCGACCATGGTCTGGATCACCAGCTCGCTGGACACGTCGCGCGACAAGCCGAGCAGGATGCCGGCGTCGATCATGGCCTCGGCCAGCAGGAAGAAGTAGGCGGGCCCCGAGCCGGACAGCGCCGTGACGGCGTCGAGGTGTTCCTCGGCCAGGTGGACGACCTTGCCGACGGAGCCGAGGACCGCGTCGGCGACCGCGAGGTGCTCCGGACCGGCGTGGCGCCCCGGCGCGACGGCGCTCATCGCCTCGTCGACCTGCACCGGCACGTTGGACATCACCCGCACGACGGCGACCCCCGGCGCCAGGGCATCCTCGATCACCGTGGTCGGTACGCCGGCGACCACCGAGATGACGGTGTGGCGGGGGCTGACCTCGCCGGCGATCTCGTCGAGCAACGCGCGCAGGTTCTGCGGCTTCACCGCGACGAGCAGCACGTCGGCGGCCGCCGCGGCGGCCGGTGAGTCGGTGTCGGCGTGGACACCGTAGGCCGCCGCGAGTGTCGTGGCCCGCTCGGCCCCCCGTACGGTGCAGCGCATCTGGTCAGGCGTGATCCACCCGGACCGCAGCAGCCCGCCGAGCAGCGCCTCACCCATCCGTCCCGCGCCGAGGATCGCCAGCGAGCGGTCCATGGCGCTACGTGTCGCGCAGGGCGCGCAGGAAGAACGCGACGTTCGCGGGGCGCTCAGCGAGGCGGCGCATGAAGTACGGGTACCACTGGTCGCCGAACGGGACGTAGACGCGCAGCCGGTAGCCGTCGCGCACCAGGGCGTCCTGCAGTGTGGGGCGCACGCCGTACAGCATCTGGAACTCGAACTCGTCGCGTCCGCGCCCAAGGCGCACCGCGAGGTTGCGGACGTGGTCGATGAGGCGGTCGTCGTGGGTGGCGATGCGCGGGTAGACGCCGTCGGCGAGCAGGTACTCGGCGCACGCGACGTAGTTGGCGTCGACCTCGCCGCGCGACTGGAACGCGAGGCGCTCCGGCTCGGCGTAGGCGCCCTTGCACAGCCGCAGGCTCGCGCCGACCGCCGACAGCCGCTCGACGTCGGCGCGGGTGCGTCGCAGGTACGACTGCACCGCGCAGCCGACCTCACGGTGGCCGGCGGTGAGCAGGCGCTCGACGAGGCCGACGGTGACCTCGGTGACGTCGCTGCCCTCCATGTCGAGGGTGACGTGCTGGTCGATCGCCTCGGCCGCGGTCACGATGTCGTCGAGCAGCTCCAGGCACAGCGTCGGCGACAGCCGCAGCCCCATCTGCGTCGGCTTGACCGACACGCCGGCGGGCAGGCCGGCCTGGCCGATGCGGTCGATCGTCTCGAGCACCACCTTGGCGGCGGCGCGCGCCTCGTGCTCGGCGGTGACGCTCTCGCCGAGGTAGTCAAGCGTCACGGTCTTGCCGCTGCGGGCCAGCGCCCGGCTGGCGTCCAGGCCCGCGTCGAGGTTGTCGCCCGCGACGAAGCGCATGGCGACGTCGCGGGTCAGTCGCCGCGACGTGACCTGCCGGCGCAGCGTCGGGCTCTCCGACGCCTTGACGAGCAGCGTGCGCAGCATCAGCCGGTCGCGACCGTGTCGCGTTCGACGACCGCGCCGAGGATCGACGCCATGTGCGCGAGCGACTGCTCGCGGACGGCCGCGGCGGGGTGCTCGGGCGCGTCGAAGGTCGCGGTCGCGGCCGCGGCGACGGTCACCGCCACGTCGCGGTTGCGCAGGTCGGCGGTGGTGTGCAGCACGCAGATGTCCGTGCACACGCCGCAGATGCGCACGGCGGCGACGCCGTGGCGGCGCAGCAGCGCGTCCAGGTCGGTGTCGAACAGGGCCGAGTAGCGACGCTTGCGCACCAGGTGGACGCCGTCGCGGTCGAGGTAGCCGCGCAGCTCGTCGACGAGGTCGGCCTCGGTCGTCCCGCGCACGCAGTGCACGGGGAACACCTCGAACTCGCGGTCGTGCGGGTCGTGGGTGTCGGCGGTGAACACGACGAGGTTCCCGGCGTCGAGCGCGGCCTCGACCTCAGCGACGACCGCGGGCAGCACCGCCAGGCAGTCGCGGCTGGCCAGGTTGCCCTCGCGCAGGAAGCCGTTCTGCATGTCGACCACGATGAGCGCCTGCAGCTGCGATCCCTCCGCGTCGTCGCGGCCAACGAGGAGGCCCGCGGCGCGGTCGCCGCGGGCCTACCCGCCCGTCAGGGACGGGGTGCGCCACTTCGAGGCGGTCGCGCGCCGGGTCCCTCAGCGCTCAGCGTACGCCAACAGCTGCGTCCGCGTCTCGCTCGGCACGCAGCCAGCGGATTGCGAACGCGCCGACGCCGAGCAGCAGCAGGGCCGCCAGGCTGGCACCGCCGCCGGTGTGGGGCAGCTCTGGGCCGCCAGCGGGAACCGCGGGGTCAGCTGGCAGTCCGCCACCGGGCGGCACGACGCTGCCGGGCACCGGACCGCCGTTGCCGGGGACCTCGACGCCGGGCGTGCCCGGGTTGACCGCAGGGGTGCCGTCGGGGACCTCGACGGGGCGGGGGCTGCCGCCCTGGGTGCGGAACAGCGACGTCGCGGCCACGACGGGCGGCTCGACCTCCACCGGCGGCGTGGCGAGCTCCTCGAAGTCGGGCAGCGGCAAGGCGGCCAGCTGCGCCTCGAGCGCCTCGAGCGCCCCGGTGAGGTCCGCCAGCGCCGCCGTGTCGACCCCAGACAGGCCTTCCAGGTCGGCGAGCGCACCGTCGACGAGCGCGGCAAGGTCGGCGGTCAGCAGGTCCTCCGCGACGGCGGTCAGGTCCAGCGGGGCGATCGACAGGCCGAGACCGCTGACCCGAGCCTTGGCAAATACGTGCCGTCGTCGGCGCGGGTGTTCGTATCCGACACGCGCGTCGCCGGGGCGGTCACGTCGACGAGATCGTCGATCCTGCCGGTCGGCAGGTCCGACGGCAGCGCCGCGAGCACGTCGGCGATCGCGGCGTCCGCGTCGGCGAGCGCGGCCGCCAGGTCGTCGCAGGTCTCGACCGGCACGGCGGTACCCGCGACACGCACGCCCTGGGCCGCGCACAGCGCCTCGCCGGCGCTGCCCTTGGCGCCCGCGACGGTGCGCACGCCGACGGTGAGCTGGTCCACCCTGAGCAGCTCGAACCCGTCGAGGCCGTCGACGAGTCCGTCAACGACGGCGTTGAGGTCGGGCACCGTGGCGACGAGGTCGTCGACGAGCGACTGCAGCTGGTCGATCAGGTCGTTGAGCTGGGCGACGAGATCCGCGACGAGGTTCTGGGCGTCGTCGAGCGCGGCACGCGCGTCGGCGAGCACCCCGCGGCCGCGTCCAGCGCCGTGTCGGCGTCGGCGACCGCCGCGGTGCGCTGCGCGACGTCGTCGCGGGCGGCGACAACCTCGGCGGTGAGGCCGTCGACGGTCGCCTCCAGCGCATCGCAGGCGGCGAGGCACGCGTCGAGCAGCGCCTGCGCCTCGGCGAGGTCGTCCTCGGCGTCGGCGAGGTCTGCCTCGGCGTCGCGCAGGGCCGCGGCCGCGGTTTCGAAGACCGTCTGGGCGGCGTCGACGGCGGCGCCGGCCTCCTCGACGGCGGCGGCCGCTTCGGTCACCGCCGCCTGCGCGTCGTCGATCTCGGCCTGCACGGCCTCGACGTCGTCGATGCCGTCAACGATCGCCTCGAGCTGCGCAACGACGGCGTCGAGGTCCAGGTCGGCGAGGTCGAGCCCGAGGTCGTCGGTGAGGCGGAGCAGCACGTCGAGCGGCAACGCGGCGAGCAGGTCGTCGCCGAGGAGGTCGCCGACGCCGAGCGACAGGTTCTCGACGACGAGCCCGTCGGTGGTCGTGGCGGTCGCCGCGTCGACCCGCGCGGTGCTGCCGGCCTCGGGTGTCGCGGCGGTCAGCCCGAGCGGCGTCAGGCGCGCGTCGAGGGTCTCGACCAGCGAGCGGGCGGTGCCGTCGGCGACCTCGGCGGTCAACCCGCCGGTGCGCACCGCACCGAGACCGGCGGGCAGCTCGACGCTGCGGCCGGGCACCGGCGAGGCGCCGTCGGACGTGGCGGTGAGCTCCGTGCCGCCGGGCAGCTGCACGCCGGCCAGCGCGAACGGCACGCCGTCGCCGAGGTCGTTGCGGGCGGGATCGTCGTCGGTGGACGCGAACGACGTGACCGTGGCGATGGCGCCGCTGCGAACGTCACCGAGCGACACCGACCCGAGGTCGACCGTGGTGCGCGCCGTGCCGACGGACTCCGCGGGGTTCGCCGGATCGGACGGTTGCGCGAACGCGGCGCTGCTCGACGCGACGGTCAGGCACAGCGCGACGACAGCGGGAACGAAACGACGGTGCATGACTGCGGCCTCCCGAGCGGCGACCGGGGCGTCGCCGATGGCTGATCCTTTCCTCAGACCATCGGGGCCGCGCCGCCGTCGCGACATGGCGCACCCGAGGGGTTCTGCCGCCGCCGAGGAACTAGTCAGGTGATCGGGTTGCGTCCGATCCCGACCTTGCTGCGCCACGCCTGCTCGCGCTCGATGTACGTGCCGAACCCGAGCCGGATCGCCGGCCAGTAGGCGTCGTCGGCGGCCGCGAGCAGCTGGCCGAGCGTGCGGTCGAGCTCGTCGGCGGTGACCGCGTGGCGCGGCACGACCCCGACGAGCATGACGTCGCCGGTGTCGTACAGCGCGAAGCGCAGCGTGTAGGTGCGCAGGTTGCGCGCGAGCAGCAGCGCGTAGACCTCCGCGTGGTGCTCGTCAGGGGCGGTCATGAAGAACGACTCGACGACCAGCGTGTGCGCGCCGAGCTCCAGGTACACCGGGATCGTGCGTTTGCGTTCACCCCGCAGGACCGTGATCCAGCCGGCGTCGCCGCGCCGCTCGACGTCGAGGTCGCCCTGGGCGGCGAACCACCCGTCGATTGCGGCTGCCGTCGCGTCGGTCACGCGCCGCGCCGCGCGGACAGCGGCCCGACGTCGGCGCGGTCGGCGAGCACGGCGTCGTAGACGCGCAGCGTCTCGTCGGCGGTGCGCCGCCAGCTGTAACGCCGAGCGGTGCGCACGGCGGCCGCGCTCGCGGCCGCACGCACCCGGGCGTCGAGCAGGTACGGCGCAACCGCAGCGGCGTACGCGGCGGGATCCCGCCCGGCGACGAGGGTGCCGCCGTCTCCCACCACCGACGGCAGGCCGCCGACGGCGGCCGCAACAACCGGCGTGGCGCACGCCTGCGCCTCGAGCGCCACCAGTCCGAAGCTCTCCGAGGCGCTCGGCATCACGACGACGTCGGCGGCACGGTAGAGCAGCGCAAGCTCGCGCTGCGGGCGGGGCGCGAGGAAGGCGACCCGGTCGGCGACGCCGAGCTGCGCGGCGAGGCGCCGCAGCGCCGGCGGGTCGACGCTGCCGGCACCGTTGCCGCTGGGACCGCCGACGACGACGAGGCGGGTCGGCACGCCGTCGTCGGGCAGCAGCGCGTCGAGCGCGGCGAGGGTGCGCACCGCGACGTCGGGACCTTTCAACGGCTGCAGCCGGCCCACGAACAGCACGATGCGCCCACCGCCGAGCGCCTGACGGGCGCTGTGGCGGTCGGTGTCGGCGGTGAACACCTCCAGGTCGACGCCGGGCGCGACGAGGTGGACCCGCCCCGCGGCGGCGCCGTAGCGCTCGCGCAGCACGGCGACCTCGCTCGCGGCGGGCGCGATGACGGCGTCGGCGTCGGCGACGATGCGCTCCTCGGCGGCCAGGCGCAGCGCCGGCTCGGCGACGTCGCCCGGCGCGAGCGTGGCGTTCTTGACCCGCCCGAGGGTGTGGAAGCTCTGCACCAGCGGCAGCCCGAGACGGCGCCGTGCGAGGCGACCCACCCAGCCGCTCATCCAGTAGTGGCCGTGGAGCAGCGCCACCTCGGCGACGGCCGGGTGCGCGGCGAGCCCGAGGTAGAACGCGCACAGGTGCGACGCGAGGTCCGCCTTGGCGATGCCGGCCGGCCCGGTGGCGAGGTGGTGGACGGTCACCCCGTCGGCGGCCACCACGGACGGTGGCAGGTCACCGCCGCCCGCGCGGGTGAAGATGTCGACCGCGACGCCGCGGTCGGCGAGGCGGCGCGCCAACGACAGCAGGTAGACGTTCATGCCGCCGGCGTCGCCGGTGCCCGGCTGCTCCAGCGGCGAGGTGTGCACCGACACGAGCCCGACGCGCGCAGGTCCCGCGCGGTCGGACGGCCGGACCCCGTGACCACCGCCTGGCCGCTGGGGGCGCACCGCCGCGTTGCGGTCATCCATGCTCGCCCCCAAGATCCCGGCCCCGTCGACGGCCGGCCATCCTAGCCACGACCGGCGGGGCCAAGCCTGCGCCGGCGGACCGGCCGACCCGGACGCGGGCGGATGAACGAGTGCACGGCTCGTTCAGTGCCGTCCCGGCGGCTCGCGCCGGAACGACTGGTACACCTCGAGCAGCGCGCGCTTCTGCGCTTCGGTGAGCGACCCGTCGGACAGGATCCGGCTCGCGAGGTCGTCGTCGCGTTCCTCGAGGATCCCGGCGCGGACATAGAGCGTCTCGGCGCTGATCCGCAGCGCCGCGGCCACCCGCTGGAGGATCTCGGCGGACGGCTTGCGCAGCCCGCGCTCGATCTGTGACAGGTACGGATTCGACACGCCGGCCTGCGACGCGAGGTTGCGCAGCGACATCTGCGCGGCGCGGCGCTGCTCACGGATGAACGCGCCGAGGTCGCGGACCTTGCCGGCCGCAGCCGAGGGGGCGTCCAACGGGTCCATCCGGTCCTCTCCGTACGCGCCGCCGGGCGGGTTCTTTCGCTAGCTAACGGTATACTTGCGCAAGCGCCTCGTCCACGGCGGGGTCGACCACCACGGCGCCGTGAGGTCGCCCGCCGCCGAGCACCACCGGCGCACGCTGCGCCGCCGGAACGGTGCGCCCGAGCGCCGCGAGCGCGGCGGCGAGCACCGGACCGTCGGCGCGGAACCCACCGTCGGCGATCTTGACCGCGATGCCCAGCGTCGCGCCCGCCGCCGCGACACCCGCGGCCAACACCGCCTCGGCCCCGCGCTTGGCGACGACCGCCGCGTCGGCGCGCATCAGCTCGGTGTCGTACGCGCCGGCACCGCCGACGAGATCCGGCCGCGCGGTCATCGCGGCGGCAATCCGCCCGAGGTCGGTCCCCGGGTCGCCGCGGGCGGCGGCGAGCCGCGCGAAGCCCGTCGCGAGCGCGCGCAGCGGCAGCAGCCACGCCGGGGCGCCACAGCCGTCGACACCCGGGCCGGCCGGCGTCGCGTCGCACACCTCGGCCAAAAAGTCGCGCACGCGGCGCTGCAGGCGGCTGTCCGTCGACAGGTAGTCCACCGGATCGTCGCCGACGGCGGTGGTGGCGAGCAAGAAGCCGGCGTGCTTGCCCGAGCAGTTGTGCGCCAACGGTTCGGGGCGGCGTTGCGACAGCAGCGCCGGGAGGTCCTTGGGCAGGGCGGCCGGGCACTGCAGCGCCGACTCGTCCAGGCCCGCCTCGGCGAGCAGGCGTGCCGCCTCGATCTGATGGACATCGCTGCCGTCGTGGGAGGCACAGGCGATCGCCAGGCCGTCGCTGTCCAGCGCGATGTCACCCTCGGCGAGCAGCTCGAGGGTCGCCAACGCCTGGAACGGCTTGGCCGCCGAGCGGACGTAGGTCGGCAGCTGCGGCTCGCCGAGCGCGGCCACGACCTCACCGTCGACGGTGCACGCGACGACGTGGCCGCGGTGAGCCGACTCGACGACACCGTCACGCACCACCCGCACAAGGACCGGGGCGGGACCATCGGCGGCGGGCGGCATGCGCCGGCAGCCTAGGACTTGTGCGCCGGCGTTCCGTCGCCGGTCGCGCGGGCGCAGTCAGTCGCCGTCGCGAGGAGCGTCGACGCGGAAGGCCGCCGCGAGCGCCTCGTCAACGTCGACGTCGCCGTCGCGGTAGCGGCGGATGAGCTCCGCCTGGAGCGCGTCGAGGTGGTCCAAGACGGTGCGCCGCAGGCGCGAGACCTCGCGCTCGCTCGCAACGAGACGGTCAGCGAACGCCGCCAGCTCGCCGTCGTCGAGGTCGGGGACGCGACCGAGCGCCGGGTCGTCGACCGGCACGTCCCAGGTGCGGTTGCCGTAGTCGGCGACGTCGGGGGTGTACAGCGGCGAGGATCGCGCTTGGCGCGCGTGGGGGGCCGGCTCGTCGGCGAGGATGTCCGAGAGGCTGCCGACGAGGCCGCCGTCGTCGCCGCCGGCGCGCCGGTGCTGCTCGGCACGGACGATGTCGAGCTGACCGTGCACGACGCGGCGGGCGAAGGACAAGCCCGGCTCCTCCTCGCGGCAGTCGTCGCGCATCGCGCGCAGCTGGGCGGTGGACTTGTTGGCGAGGTCGGCGAGGTAGTCGACGTCCGTGACGCGGTCCAGCCGGCGCCGGTGCTCCCGGGGCTCCATGTCGCCTCCTCGTCGCGGCCGTCGCCCGCCGCGGCAGTCTAACCCCCGGCCGGTCCGTCGATCAGCGGCACAGCGCGTGCGCGAGCGGGTACGGATTGACCGGCTCGCCGCCGCCTGGGTGGTGCTGCCAGTGCAGGTGCGGCGGCGTTCCGCGGGCGTTGCCCGACGTGCCGACCGCGCCGATCACGTCGCCAGCGGACACCCGCTGGCCGCTTTGCGCCGAGGCGGACGACAGGTGGGCGTAGTAGTACATCGTCCCGTCGTCGTCGACGAGGTTGATCGCGAGACCCCCGAGCGTGTTGGTGTAGACGCGGGCGACGACCCCGTCGGCCACCGCGTACAGCGGGGTGCCGTAGGGGGCGAACATGTCGACGCCCTCGTGGGTGCGCCCGCTGGGACGGGGGAAGCCCCACGAGTCGATGAACCCGTTCGGCGAGCCGACGGGACACACCTTGCCGTCGAGTCCGGTCGACGGCGCGACCGGGGCGCCGCGCGTGATGCCCGACGGCGAGGCGCAACAGCAGGGGGCGGGACGTTCAGCGGGGTTCACCGTCGGCGGGAGCGACATTGCGCGCGAGCCTAGTGGCCGCGCGCGACGGGCTCCGGGATGCCGCCCCGCCACCCAGGCCCGCGGCCGGTCAGTCGCCCCGCGGTGCCCTCCTCGCGGGTGGCCGAGGCGACGAGCTCGTCGACGTCGCCGATCCGTCGCGGTAGCGGCGGATCAGCTCGGCCTGGAGCGCGTCGAGGTGGTCCAGGACCGCTCGCCGCAACCGCGAGATCTCGGCCTCCTTGGTGATGAGCCGCTCCAGGAGCGCGTCACGCTCGGCGTCGTCGAGGACGCCACCCGGCTGAGCTGGGGGTCGTCCACGAGCGTGTCGTAGGCGCGGTTGCCGTAGGTGTCCTCCGACGGCGTGTACAACGGCGCCGAGCGGGCCTGGCGCGACCGGGGCGCGGGGTCGTCGGCGAGCGCCCGCGCGAGGGCGGTGACCAGGCGGCCTCGTCGGCCTCGGCGCCGCCGGTCGGCAGGGCGCCGACGCGGGCGATGTCGAGCTGGCCCTGCAGGACCCGCCGGGCGTAGGACAGGCGCGTCTCCTCCGAGCGACAGTCGTCGCGCATCGCGCGGATCTCCGCCGCCGCGGTGCGGTCGGCGAGCCCGTCGAGGTAGTCGGGGGCGGTCACCCGGTCGATGCGGCGACGGCGGCCCTCGGGGTACTCACTGCGCTCCATGCCCGCTCCTGTGACGACCGGCGAACTGGGGACAAAGCATACGCGGCGACGCGGACGGCCGGCGCGGTGGGCCGTCGTGGCGGCCGCGGCTCAGCGGCACAGCGCCGACGCGAGCGGGAACGGGTTGACGGCCGCACCGCCGCCCGGATGGGTCTGCCAGTGCAGGTGCGGTGGCGTGCCGCGCGCGTTGCCCGACGTGCCGACCGCGCC
Organism: Egibacteraceae bacterium; assembly: GCA_030446745.1. GTDB lineage: Bacteria > Actinomycetota > Nitriliruptoria > Euzebyales > Egibacteraceae > JAUJMS01. Next base: position 134,640 of record JAUJMS010000004.1, read on the forward strand.
GATGGCGTCGCCGGCGGCCACGCGCTGACCGTCGCGCACCGAGGCCGACGACAGGTGCGCGTAGTAGTACATCGTCTGAGCGTCGTCGACGAGGTTGATGGCCAGGCCTCCCAGGGGGTTGACGTAGACGCGCCGGATCGTCCCGTCGGCCACGGCGTACACCGGGGTGCCGTAGGCGGCGAACATGTCGACGCCCTCGTGCCGGCGGCCGCCCGAGCGCGGGAAGCCCCAGGAGTCGATGAACCCGTTGGGCCCGCCGACCGGGCAGACCCTGCCGTCGGCGCCCGACGACGGGGACGGTGGCGCCGGGCACGGTGCCGCGCCCGGCAGCGGTGCCGCGCCGGTCGCCTCGCCGGCGGCCGCGGCGGTGCGGCGGCGCTCCTGGGCGGCCGTCGCAGCCGCGGCGGCCTCGGCCTGCGCGGCCCGCGCGAGCTCGACGTCGCGGTCCGCTTTCGTCACGTCCGCGGCGGCCCGCGCCAGCTCGTCGACCAGCGCGTCGGCCTGGCGGCGCCACTGCGCGACGGCGGCGGACGTCCCCGCGGCGACGACGCGCACAGCGGTCGCGTCCGAGGCGACGGTCTCGGTGACGCCGGAAACGCGCCGGACCTCCGTGGCGCCGCCGGCGGCCAGCCGCCGCCACAGCACCGCGCGGTGCAGCGCGTTGGGGGTGTCGGGTGCGTGCAGGACGGCGTCGGCCACCGCGAGCCCGGCGGTGGGGTGACGGTAGGCCGACCCGACCCGCGCCCGGAACCTCGCCTGCGCCGCGGCAGCCGCGGCCGCGGCGCGGCCCTGGGCCACGGTCGCGGCGGCGAGGTCGTCGGCGAGCCGCAGCTGGTGGGCGTAGGCGTGCTCGTAGGCCGCGGCGGCGGCGTCGAGCGCCCGGCCGGTGCGGCCGTGGCGGTCCCGCGCCTCGCGAGCCTGGGCTTCGGCGGCACCGACTCCGGAATCGGCGGGGAGGGGTTGCGGTGCCTCGGCGGCGGCGCGGGGACCGGAATCGGTGGGTACGGCCTGCCGCGCCCCGGCGGGCTGCGCCGGGGCGGTGCCCGAGGCCAGCGCCGCCGGCGCGGGGGCGATGCCCGCGGCCAGGCACACGACCACCAGGCCGGCGGCGGCCGCGGGGCGGCGGCGGGCGGCGCGGATCAGGCGGCTGACAGCCGGAGGCGAGGTCACCGCACTGCCCGTCGGCCGGCCCACGCGGTCACGGCAGGGTTAGCGTGGCGGCGATGCGGGTGCTCGCGGCACGCTCGGAGGTCGTCCGGGGCGAGGGCGGCTGGCTGTGGCTGCAGCCCAGCCGCGACAGCCTCCGCCTGCGCCACACGTTCGCGTCGTTCCTCCTCGCGTTGCTGATCCTGATGGCGATGGCCACCGCCACTTTGATCCCGCTGGCCGCCGCCGTTCCGGCGACCGCCGTGGTGGCGTGGCTCGCCGCGGCACTCGTCGTGCGCACCGCCCGGGAGGGCCGGACGCGACTCGGCATGTCCGGGGTCGGCCTGCTCGTCCAGCAAGGAGCGTCCTTCCGGCAGGTGAGCTGGGCGGCGGTGCGGGGGCTGTCGGGACGGCAGGTTGGCGGGCGGGTGCGCATCGCGCTGGACGCGGGCCGCGACTCGATGAGGACCCGCGCCGGCTTCGACGACGACGCGGCGCGGGCGTGGCTGACGCAGGCCACCTGTGAGGCACGCCGGCGCAACCTCGACCCGGTCGCGTCGGGCGACGGACTGGGTTTCACCACGACATGACCCCCAGACCGGCGGCCGCGACCCCCGGTTACGGCATCGCCGGCGGGTCGTGCATGGTGGCGAAGCGCTCGCGGTCACGCGCGATCTCGCCGAGCGCGGCCGCGCGGTCGCCGAAGCCCTCGGTGACGACCTTCTTGCGCTCCAGGTCCTTGTAGATGGAGAAGAAGTGCTCGATCTCGGCAAGCAGGTGGCCGGGCACGTCGTGCACGTCACCGACGTGCGACCAGCGCGGGTCGGAGTCGGGAACGCACAGAATCTTGCTGTCACGGCCCTTGTCGTCGGTCATCCAGAACACGCCGAAGACCCGGCCGGTGATCGTGCAGCCCGGGAACGTCGGCTCCCCGAGGATCACCATCGCGTCCAGAGGGTCGCCGTCGCCCCCGAAGGTGTCCAGGATGAAGCCGTAGTCGCCGGGATACTGCACGGCGCTGAACAGCATCCGGTCCAGGCGCAAGCGGCGCGTGTGGTGGTTCCACTCGTACTTGTTGCGCGAGCCCTTCGGGATCTCGACGAAGACCTCGACGATTGGAGAGGTCATGCGGACGGCTCCTTGAACGGGTGCGGCCGGCGAGCGGCGGGTAGACAGTCTCCCACCGTCGCAGGAGGTCAACGTGAGCGACCCGACCATCCCCAGCCCCGGCGAGCCGACCCCGCTGCCCGACCCGGGCGAGCCCACCCCGCTGCCCGACCCGGGCGAGCCGACCCCGCTGCCCGACCCTGGCGAGCCGACCCCGCTTCCGGATCCGG
>JAUJMS010000004.1:137222-168465 GCA_030446745.1 Egibacteraceae bacterium
GGCGAGCCGACCCCGCTGCCCGACCCTGGCGAGCCGACCCCGCTTCCGGATCCGGGCGGGCCCGGGCCGATGCCCAACCCCCAGATCCCCGAGCAGATCCCCCGCCCGGCGATGTGACACCCCCGCCCGGGCCCGCAACACGGCCGGGCCGGGCCTTCACACTCCCCCTCGCGGCGGCGGCGACCATGCGCGGGTCGGGCGGAGGCCCGAGGTGCCGCCGCGGCCGGCGATCGGCAGATGTTGCCGAGGCAGACGAGCACCGATCCGCATCGGGTGAGGCTAGTGGGGTCGCCGCCGGGTCGCCGCAGCAGGCAGCCTCACTGTCCGACGGTGGGCGGTTGTTGCGGCGGCCGCCTCGGCGGCTGTCCACAGCGCCGCCTCAGCCGTCGCCTGCCGCGAGACGACGAGCGGGCATGCTGTCGGTGCCCGGCAACGGCTCGAGGAGGCATCGGATGGACGTCGAGGTGGGCGCGCTCGCGCCGCAGTTCACGCTGACCGACCAGCGGGGAGAAGTGGTCGCTCAAGGCGCAACGCGGGCGGCCGGTGGTGCTGTACTTCTACCCGAAAGACGACACGACGGGCTGTACCACGCAGGCCTGTGACGTGCGCGACCACTGGGAAGAGTTCACCCAGGCGGGCGCGGCGGTCGCGGGCATCTCCCCCGACGACGAGCACAGCCATGCCGCCTTCGCGGCCCGCTACGGCCTGCCGCACACCCTGCTGTCGGACCCCAGGCGCACCGTCATCGGCAAGTACGGGGCGTGGGGGGAGAAGTCGCTGTACGGCCGGCGCTACGAAGGCGTGATCCGCTCGTCGGTGGTGATCGACCCCCGCGGCCGGGTGGCGGCGGTGCTCGACCGCATCCAGCCCAAGCAGCAGTCACGCAAGGCGCTGGCGGTCGTCAGGCAGCTGGCGACCCCAGCGCCGACGGGGCGGCGGGCGGGACCATGAGCACGGCGAGCGCCCCCCGAGCAGCGACGCCCGGATGATGGAGCCCGTCCACATCTCCACGGTCCAGCCGATGCCGTCGCTGACGGCCAGCACCGCGAAGTATGCGCTCCACACCACGAACGGGACCGCCAGCCCGGTCGCCCAGTAGGCCTGCGGGCGCGACGGGGCGGGGCGCAGCCGGCGCAACAGCAGGTCGGCGCCCAGGCCGCCGAGCGTGAACGCCGTGTAGATGGCGGGGTGGGCGAACTCCCCGACGGCCCCGGTGAGCACCGCGACGGTGGCGAACAGCACCGTCAGCGTCCCCAGAGGCGGGCGCGAGCGTCGGACGAGCAGCAGGACCGGCGCGAGCAGGATGAGGTTTCTGGCCATTACCGAGGCGAGCCCGTCGCTCTGCAGCAGGTAGCTGACGCTGGCCTTGCACCTCACACGCCGGGCGGCTCAGGTGTGCACCTCACACGCCGGGCAGGTGTGCTCAGGCGCCGGGCTGGGTCAGCCCCTCGCCGACGCGGTGGCGGATCCGTCCCGTTCCGCCGCCTGCCGTCACGGTGCCGTCGCCGAGCGGCCCCCCGTCGGACCCGACCGGGACGAGCGCGAGCGCGACCCACGCCTGCTCCAGCGGTGCGGCACTCGTGACCTCGCCGGCCTTGCCGCCGGCCACGAGAGCGTCACCGGGCGCGACCGGCCCCGGTAGCTCCACCACCGCCAGCGACCGCCGCGGGCGGCCGAGGTTGTAGATCTTGGCGATCGACTCCTGGCCCGGGTAGCAGCCCTTGCGCAGGTGGACGTGGGTCGGCAGGAGCCCGAGCTCCTGCGCCCGGCGACCAGGCCGGATCTCGGCAGCCCACGCCGGTTCACCGGCGACGATCCGCCACGCCTCCCAGTCGCCGTCTGCCGCCGTCGGCAGCCCCAGGTCCGCGACCCGCTCGGTGACCCAGTCTCGGGGACCGACGAGGTCGACGCCGCCGCTGCGGTCGCGCACGATCACGCCGTCGTTGTGCGGCGCGGCGGTCATCGGCTCGTCGCGCGCTCCCGGCACCGCCGCGGGCGCCGGACCCCGGACGCTGGCCACGACGAGCTCGTCGCCGGCCTCCGCCGCGTCCACCTGCAGGAGGAACTTGAAGCGCTCCAGCGCCGCGGTGAGGTCCGCGGCGATCGCGTCCGGGACCAGCAGCAAGACCTCCTCGGCGCGGACGACCGCACGGCCCGCCGCCTGGGCGTTGCCCTTGGCGTCGAGGTACAAAAAGTCGGCCACGGTGCCGGGGCGGGCGCCCTGTAGATGCTGTGACAGCAGGGTGTGCAGGTAGGACAGCCGGTCCGGGCCGGTGACGCGGACGACCCGCAGGTCGCGGCGGTGCACCGCGGGCTCGTCGAGCAGGAGTGCCATGCCCCCAGTATGGGCCGGCAAGAAATCTTGCCGTCGCGGGCGCTCGCTGTCATCCTGGCGGCACGACGGAAAGGAGGTGGTCCACCAGCATGGATTCTGATAGTTGTTGCGTGACCGTTGAGGTGATGAGGCGCTAGGTCTCACCCGGTCAACTGGAGGCATCCGGACCGAATCGGTGAGCCTCGCGAATCCAACCTTGTCACCCGCTCGCTCCAGTCAGTGGGCCTGGTCACACCCACCCACCCGGCACCGACTGCCCGACCTAGGGGTCGTGCGTCGCCGCTGGGGATGAGCAGATGACGTCCGAGTGTTGGATGCCCGCAGCCCGGCCCTCTTGTAGAGAGGGCCGGGCTGCTGTTGTTGTGACGGGTCTGCAACGCCTTAGCCCGCAGCGCGTGAATCGCTCGGGCCGCGGCTAGGGTTGCGGCACATGCGGATCGGCATGGTGGGGCTGGGCAGGATGGGCGCGAACATGACCACGCGCCTGCTGCGGGGCGGGCACGAGGTGGTCGCCTTCGACGTCGACCCGGCCGCCGTACAGACTGCGCGCGCCGGCGGTGCGGATGGCGCCGACGACCTGTCGGCGCTGGTCGACCGCCTCGAGCCGCCGCGGGTCGTGTGGCTCATGGTGCCGGCCGGGGCGGTCACCGAAGGCGCGGTCGAGGATCTCGGGCGGCTGCTCGGCCCGGGGGACACCGTCGTCGACGGGGGGAACTCGCGCTGGACCGACTCGATCCGGCGGGCGGCGGGCCTGGACGAGGTCGGGGTGAGCTTCGTCGACGCCGGCACCTCCGGCGGCGTGTGGGGGCTGGCGGAGGGCTACTGCCTCATGGTCGGTGGCGACCCGGACGCGGTCGAGCGGCTCGGTCCCGCGCTCGAGACCCTCGCTCCGCCCGACGGCTGGGCGCACGTCGGCCCCGTCGGCGCCGGGCATTTCACGAAGATGGTGCACAACGGCGTGGAGTACGCGCTGATGCAGGCCTACGCCGAGGGCTTCGAGCTGCTCGGCGCCAGCGACTTCGGGCTGGACCTCCACCAGGTCGCCGAGGTCTGGCGGCACGGCAGCGTGGTCCGGTCCTGGCTGCTGGACCTCGCCGCCTCCGCGCTGTCCAAGGACCCCGGGCTGGAGGGGATCAGCGGGTACGTCGAGGATTCCGGCGAGGGGCGCTGGACGGTCGAGGCGGGGATCGACAGCGCCGTGCCGACCCCGACGATCGCGCTGGCGCTCATGGCCCGGTTCGCCTCACGGCAGGACGACGCCTTCGCCAACCGGATGCTCGCCGCGCTGCGCAACGAGTTCGGCGGGCACGCCGTGCGCGCCCGGAAACCCGGCACGTGAGCCGCCCGGCGCTTGAGGTGCACACGTGAGCCGCCCGGCGCGTGCGGTGCGGACGTGAACTCGCTAACTCCGCCGGACACCGTCGTCGTCATGTTCGGCGGCAACGGTGACCTGTCCCGGCGCAAGCTGATCCCGGCGCTGTGGCGTCTGCACACCGAGGGGCTGCTGCCGGGCAACTGGCGGATCATCGGCAACTCCCGCTCGGAGTTCTCCGACGCCGAGTTCGACGCGTTCGCCGCCGACGCGATCGCCGAGTTCTGCTCGGGCCCGCCGACCGGCGAGGCGTGGGACGTCTTCGCCGAGCGGTTGACCTACGTCAGTCACGAGTTCCAGCCGGGCGACACCGAGGCGTTGCGCGGCGCGGTGGAGGCCGCGGCGCGCGACCTCGGTGGCGAGCCGCGCCGGCTGGTCTCCCTCGCCGTCCCGCCGCCCGCGTTCCCGGTGATCACCGAGGGGCTGGACGAGGCCAAGCTGCTGGAGCGGGCGCGCGTGGTCTACGAGAAGCCCTTCGGGCTGGACGCCGACAGCTTCGCGTCGCTGCGGGAGCTGACCCAGCGGGTCATGGACGACGAGCAGATCTACACGATCGACCACTTCCTGGGGAAGGAGACCCTGCAGAACGTCCTGGCGCTGCGCTTCGCCAACGGGATGTTCGAGCCGGTGTGGAACCGGGCGCACATCGACTCGGTGCAGATCGACGTCCCCGAGGAGCTCGGGATCGGCACCCGTGGCAGCTTCTACGAGCGCACCGGCGCGATGCGCGACATGGTCGTCACCCACCTGTTCCAGGTGCTCGGCGTCATCGCGATGGAGCCGCCGTACGCCTTCCAGGCCAAGCCCCTGCTCGACGAGAAGGTCAAGGTCTTCGAGTCCATGGCCGTGCTACGGCCGTCCGACACGGTCCGCGGGCAGTTCGAGGGCTACCGCGAGGTCGACGGGGTCGCCCCCGACTCGCAGACCGAGACGTTCTTCGCGGGCTGCGCCGAGGTCGACAGCTGGCGCTGGGCCGGGGTGCCGTTCTACCTGCGGACCGGCAAGCGGATGGGCGACAGCCGGCAGTCGGTGACGCTGGCGTTCCGCGAGCCGCCGCAGCGGCTGTTCCCCGAGTTGCCGCGCGACGGGCTCGCCAACGACCACCTCACCCTCGAGCTCGGCGCGAACGAGGGGATGAGCATCAGCTTCCTCGCCAAGCGCCCCGGCGCGGCGATGGAGCTGGCGCCGGCGTCCATGGCCTTCGCATACGACGGCTCGTTCGGTTCGGAGGCGATCGGCCCCTACGAGCGGCTCCTCCACGACGCGCTGCTCGGCGACCGGATGCTGTTCACCCGCGCCGACGGCATCGAACGGACCTGGGAGCTTGTCGCCGACCTCCTCGCCGACCCGTCACCGCTGCGCTCCTACCCGCAGGGTTCCTGGGGTCCACCCGAGGCCCAGGAGCTCATCGCTCCTCGTCGCTGGCACCTTCCGGACTAGCCGGCCGGCCGCCGCCCGAGGACAGCGCCGCCACCGCGCGGCGCAGGTCGTCGACCTCCTCGCGCAGGGCCCGGACCTCGTCGACGAGCGCCGGCAGCGTGCGGGGTGCCCCCGCGACGGTGTCGTCCACCGCCGCTTCGCCGGGGTCGGTGCCGGGGCGCTGGACAACAGGCTCGACCACCGGCTCCTCGCCGAGCAGGTGGGCGGCGCGGGCCTGGCTGCGACCGGGTTGGCGGGCCAGCCGCACCACCAGGGGCTCGCCGCGCCCGGCGAGCCGGTCGAGCGTCTGCTCGACCTCGGCGACGTCGGTGAACCGGTGCATCCGCTCGGTGCGGGCGCGCAGCTCTCCGGCGGTCTGCGGGCCTCGCAGCAACAGCACGCACAGCACCGCGGTCTCGGCGGCGTCGAGCCCCAGCGCCTCGTCGAACAGATGGCGGTGCTTGGGCGCCCGGTCGCCGGGCCGCTGCACCATCCGCGCCAGTCCCTGCTGGCGGAGGTCGAGCAGGGCGCGGCGGACCGTGCTCTGTTCGTAGGAGACGACGGGATCCCGGTTCGTCGTCTGGTTGCAGGCGGTGATGACGGCGTTCTCCGACAGCGGGTACTGCTGCGGCGTCGTGAGCGCCTTCTCGACCAGGCAGCCCAGGACCCGGATCTCCACCGGGGTCAGCAGCACCGCCTCACCTCAGCTGGCCGGCGAGGTCGGCGAACGCCGGCTGCAGCGCCTCGGCGAAGGTCGGGAACGCGTGCACGGTGTCGGCCAGCACGTCCAGACCCACCTCGGCCCGCACAGCCAGGACGACCTCGTGCATCCACTCCCCCGCGTGCGGCGCGACCGCCGCGCCGCCGACGAGGACGCGGCGGCGCCGGTCGGCGACGAGCAGCAGGCGCCCGGGCGGAGAGCCTGTCGTGGCGTGGCGGGCGGTGTCGGCGGTGTCCATCGTCGTGGTGACCACGTCGACCCCCGCGGCGCGGGCCTGCTCGGGGGTCGTGCCGACGGCGAGGACCTCCGGATCGGTGTAGACCGAGCGGGGAATCGCGCGGTAGTCGGCGACGGCCTCGTCGCCGAGCAGGTTCGCCACGACGATGCGCGCCTGGTAGTTCGCCGTGTGGGTGAACGGCGCGACCCCCGTGACGTCGCCGGCCGCCCACACGTGGTCGGTGCCGACCACCCGGCAGTGCTCGTCGGTCTCCAGGCCCTGCTTCGCGGGCTGGATCCCGAGCGCCTCCAGGCCCATGCCGGCGGCGCTGGGGGCGCGACCGGTGGCGACCACGAGCCGCTCGGCCTCGACGGGATCCCCGTCGTCGAACGTCAGCCGGACGCCGCCGCCGGTGGCCTCGGCGGCAGACGCCTCGCTGTTCAGGCGCAGCGCGATCCCCTCCGACCGCAGCACGTCGGCGAGATGCCCGCCGATGAGGGGATCCTCACCGTCGAGCAGGCGGTCGCTCGCCTCGACGATCGTGACCTCGCAGCCGAAGCGGGCGAACGTCTGGGCGAGCTCGCAGCCCACCGGGCCGCCGCCGAGGACGATCGCCGACACCGGCAGCACGCTGGTGGTCCAGGCCTCGTCGCTGGTCCACGAGTCGACGGCGTCAAGCCCGTCCAGCGGCGGCGCGGTGGCCGTCGAGCCGGTGCTGACGACGAGATCGGTCCAGCCCAGCGGTCTGCCGGCGACCTCGACGACGCCCGGCGCCGTGACGCGGCCCTCGCCCCGCACGAGGGTCGCCCCCGCCTCCTCGACGTCGGCGGCGTGGCTCGCGTCGTCGCGGTGCTCCACGATCCCGTCCCGTCGCGCCGCCGAAGCGGTGAAGGCCGCGGAGCCGTCACCCGCGTCGACGGGGGCGGCGACCGCCCCGAGGTCGGGAGCCGACGCCAGCAGGGTGCGGACGTCGGCGGAGCGGATCTGCGCCTTGCTCGGCATGCACGCCACGAACGGGCATTCGCCGCCGACGAGGCCCCGTTCGACCAGCGCGACCGCACGGCCCCGGCGGGCGAGGTCGGCGGCGATGTTCTCCCCGGCCGAGCCGGCGCCGAGGACGACGACGTCGAAGTTGTCCATGCGCCGGGTCCTACCCACCCGGGCGTGGGACACTGCCACCATGGCGACCATGGACGTCGAGGTGGTTTCCGGCACGTCGGCGCTGGCAGAGGTCGTCGCGGACCGGGTCGCCGAGGCCCTGCGCGCAGCGGTGGCGCAGCGTGGCCGCGCGGCCGTCGCGTTCAGCGGCGGCTCGACCCCGCGGGAGATGCTGCGCACGCTCGCCGGACGCGACCTCGCCTGGGAGCAGGTGACGGTCTGGCAGGTCGACGAGCGGGTCGCCCCCGACGGCCATGCCGACCGCAACGCGACGATGTTGAGCGAGGAGCTGCTGGACCGTGTCCCCGTCACCGCCCATCTCATGCCGGTGACCGACGCGGACCTGGAGGCGGCGGCGCGGCGCTACGACGGCCTGCTGGCGCAGGTCTGCGGCGGCGTGCTCGACGTCGTGCACCTCGGCATCGGCACCGACGGGCACACCGCGTCGCTGGTCCCGGGAGACCCGGTGCTGGCGGTGGTCGACGCCGATGTCGCGACGACGGGCCCCTACGAGGGCCGCCGGCGGATGACGCTGACCTACCCGGCGCTCAACCGGGCCCGCAGGGTCGTGTGGCAGGTCGCCGAGGCGGCGAAGGCCGCGGCGGTGGCGGCGATGCTGGAAGGCGGCGACGTGCCGGCGGCCGGCGTCGCGCGCGAGCGCGCGGTCCTGGTCGTGGAGGCGGCCGCGGCGCCGCCGCCCCCCGCCTGACCCGGGTACCCAAGCGCGTCCGTCCACCGGTCCTTGAGGCCGCGGCCGGATGCCGTGGCCGGATGCCGCGGCCCGATGCCGTGGCCGGATGCCGTGCCCCGGTTGGGTCGCCGGGCGGGTCGAGCAGACGGCGGGGCTAGGACGCGGCGCGCTCGTCGACCGGATGCCCGTCCGCACGCCGGTTGACCGGGTGCGGCCCGACGGGCTGCTGGGCGAGGAGGCGCTGGGCGACGTGGGGCGGCCGGTCGACGGTGCGCGCGGCGGCCGCCACCGGGGGCGTGATCGCGATCCGCGCGTGTTGCGTGCGCCACCAGTCCTCGGCGGCGGCAGCGAACCGCTCGGCGGCACGCTGCGCGCGCGGGCGGGCGGTCTCCTCGGCGTGCGGCAGCAGGAAGCCGAGCGCGGCGGTCCGAGCGCAGCCCTGCGACGCGAGCGCGTCGAGAACGGCGGCCACCGTCCGGTCGTAGAGGGCGGCCGGCGCGCCGGCGTCGACGACGCCCAGCGGGTCGGTGGCGGCGAGCAGCGCCTGGAGCATCCGGGCAGCGCGAGTGTCAGGGCAGGAGCGGTGCATGCCATCAGGGTCGGCCGGGTGCGGCGGAGACTGAAGCTTTTCGGCCAGCAGGGGGGCCGGTGACCGGCCGTCGTCGTGTAGACCATCCACGGCGGCTGTCGCGCACGGCCGCCTCCCCGACGGTGAGGAGCCGGCTGTGGCGACGAGCCTTGTGCTGAAGGTGACCGCGGCGTCCGACGATCCGGAGCGGGCGCACATCGGCTGCAACGTCGCGGCCGTGGCGCTGGCGAGCGGGCTCGACGTCCACGTGTTCCTGGCCCTGGAGGGCGTGCACCTCGCGCGGCCCGCCGAGGCGGCGAAGATCATCGTGGCCGAGGCCCCGCCGATCTCGGAGCTGCTCGACGCGCTCTACGCGGGCGCGACGGTGACCGTCTGCACCCCGTGCGCCGCGCGCCGCGGGCTCACCGCGCAGGACTTCCGTCCTGGCACGGAGCTGGCCGGTTCGGCCCGCTTCGTCGAGCTGCTCGCCCGCGACGGCGCGAGCGGCCTCGTCTACTGACGCCGCGTCTCACGCGGGCGCGAGCGGTCATGTCCCCTTGCGCAGCAACAGGCGGATCGCCGGATGTCCACCGGCCTCGGCGACCCGCTCGACGGCCAGCAGCCGGTGGCCGGCCCGGTCGGCCCAGCGGGCGAAAGCGGCCGGTGACCCTGGACCCTCGGCCAGGATCTCCAGCACGTCGCCGGGTTCAAGCGCGGTGACGGCGCGCATTGCCTCGGCGACCCCCGCCTCGCGGGCGATGCCGCGGGCGTCGACGGTCGCCGCGGACGCGACGACGGGCCGCGCGGACACCGGACCTGCCGCGCGGGCGCGGAACACGGGATCCCCGCCGGTGGGCGCCGGTCCCGCGGCGACGGTCGCCGGCGCGCCGGCTCCGGCGAGCGCGCCGACGAGCAGGCCGCGGTCGAAGGCGGCGGCGAGGTCGGTCGGCACCGGCGCGAGGGACGCAAACAGGTCCCGCACCCCCGCGACGTCGACCCAGTCGGCGGCGGCTCCGACGACGCGGGCGCGGGGGGCGACGTCGCGCAACGCCCGGACGGCGGTCTGCGCGGCGCCGATCAGCGTGGGGGGGCCGTCCGTGCGGGGAGTGGCGGCGGCCAGGGCGCGGCCCTCGCCGGCGGCCACGGCCTCGGCCGACTCCCACCGGAAACGCCCCGCCTGCGGCGCGGGCGCCCGGTCGAGCAGGGTCACGAGGAGCTTCACGGCGAGCAGCGCCGTGCCGTCGGGGCCCGACGCGGCCGGCGCCACGTCGGCGCCGGCGCGGGCCGCGTAGATCTTGGCCGGGCGGCCCCCGCCGGGCTGCTTGCGACGCCCGACCACGACGAGGCCGGCGTCGGCGAGCAGCTCGAGGTGCGTGCGCGCGACGTTGGGATGCAGGTCGAACGTGGCCGCGACGTCGCGGGTGGTGAGCGCCCGGTCCGCGGACTGCAGGTGCTCGTAGATCGCGGCGCGGGTGGTCGAGCCGAGGGCACGGGCGACGCTGACCTCGGCGCGCCGGGCGGCGAACCGCTCGTCGGGTAGCGGGATCACGGCTGGCAGGATGCCTCCGGGTTTGCACTGCCAGGACAGGGAAAGCCGCGCCAGTCTGCCCGCGGGCTGCTGGCGCGGCGAGAGCGGCAGGCAGGGAAAGGGTGGGAACGTCACCGGGTGTCGAGGAAGCCGAGGTCGTCGATCCGGCCCCGCAGGGTGACGATGCCGGGAGTGATCACGACCTCGTCGACGACGACGCCGTCGGGCAGCCCGCCGAGGTCGACGGTGAGCGACAGCTGGTCGACGAAGTCCCCGGTGGGCCGCAGCTCGATGCCCCCCTCGACGAGCGTGGCCGCGGCCGAGACCACCGGAACGCCGCCCAACGTGAGCTCCGCCACGCCGTCGCCGAGGCGGAGGGCGGTGATCTCGATGTCGTCGGGCAGGCCGACGAGCCGCTGCAGGTTCTCCTCCCCGATCTCGGCGGAGAACGTGCCGCCGGCGGCGTCGACGCCGCCGTCGAACGTCGCGGTGACGTCGAGGAGCTCGACGCGGACACGGTCGAGGCGGGCCTCGGTGTCCTCCAGCGGCACGTCGACCGCGGTCACGACGGCACGCGGCACCGTCGACGTGAGCAGGACGCGCAGCGTGACCGGGAAGCCGTCGAGGTCGACCTCGGCCGGGCTGCCCAGCTCGTTGCTCACCCGCGTCGCGGCGAGGCGCTCGACGGCCTGGGTGAGCAACGTGTCGGCGGCGACGAGGCCGAGGCCGACGGCGATCGCCGCGACGAACGCCGGAACGAGGCCGCGCATCACAGCTGCACCGCCCGGGCCAGCAGGTACGCGCCCGGCGCAGCGAGCAGCACGCCGCCGGTGACCGACAGCACCGCGCCGGGTGAGCCGGGGGCGCCCGTGGCCCCCCGTGGCTCGGGGACGTCCTCACCGCGCAGCACCGAGACCAGGGCGGCGGCGGCCAGCCCGGCGGCGACGGCGACGGCGAGCAGCGCCAGGGTCCGCACGGCCGTCAACGGCGGGTCCAGGGTCGCGCCGAGCGCCGCGGCGGCGAGCGCCGCGAGGACGACCCCCGCCGCGGCCGGCGATACGCCGGCCAGCCGGGGGAGGCGGCGGGTCAGCGACGCGGCGGCGGCGGGGACGGCGGCGAGGAGCAGCGCCGCCACGGTCCAGCGGAAGCCGTCCTCGAGCGCGCGGAGCAGGATGAGGCTGACGGCTCCGAGCCCGACGAGCAGGCCCGCGAGGCTCGTCGCCCCCAGCCCTGCGGTGACCCGCCTGCGCCGACCGAACAGCAGGACGAGCGCGAAGCTCCCCAGCAGCGTGGCGGCGACGTAGCCGGGAACGCGCTCCCAACCGCCCGCCGGGTCCGCCACGGCGGTCGCCGGCAGGACGACGGCGCTGAGCGTCGCCGCCGCGACGACGGGGCGCCGGCCGCCACGGCCCAGCAGGGCGGCGACGTCGAGCAGGCTCGCGGCAGCGCCGGCGACGACGGCCAGGCCGAACACGCGACCCCCGGCCGGCAGCGTGACGGCGACGAGCACGGCGACTGCGGCCGCCAACGGGCCCAAGCTCATCCGCCGCTGACCGGTGGCAGGAGCGCGATCTCCGCCCCGTCGCCGACCTCGAGATCAGCGCCGTGGGGCACGGCGGTGCCGTCGACCAGGACGGTGCACACCGACAGGCGGCTGCGGAAGACCTCACCGTAGCGGTCGGACAGGTCGGCGAGGACGGCGCCCAGCGGGCCGGCGGCGACCTCGGCCTCGCCCGTGCCGGCCGCGTCACGGATGGCGGCGAACAAGCGGACCCGCACCGCCACCGCGCCCCCTGTCTGTAGGCTCCGCCCGGCCTGCGGCCGCGCCTCGTGCCGCCGTAGGCTACGCGGGTGGACGCGCAGCGACGCAGGCAGGTGGCCACCGCCGGTGCCGCGATCAGGACCGAGATCGAGGCGGCGGTCACCGACAGCTGGGCCGACCTGCTCCCCGCCGCCGAGTCGTGGACCGAAGCGTCGACGGCCCGAGCGCGGGCGGCGAGCACTGCCACGCTGCAGGGACTGCTCCTCGCCTTCGAGCAGGGGGACCTGGACGACCGCAGGTGGTCGGACCTGCGCGCGACGGCCTTCGGACACGGCCACGCCAACGCCGACGAGGTCGCCGACCTGCTTCGGACCGTGCGGATCGTCGGCGTCGAGCTGCTCGCCGACCGTCTCGAGGCGCTCGTCGGGCTGACCCACGACGAGCGCTGGCAGCTGCAGCGCGAGGCCGCGGCGTTCTGCGAGCAGCTCGTGGGCGTCGGCGAGGACCTCGACCCGGCGGCGCTGGACATGATGCTCGCCGAGCTGGAGCGCAGCGGCCCGGACCTGGCCTGAGGCGGCGACGCGGCGGCACGCGCCGTGAACAGCTGCGCCGAGCGGGATGCCGGCATGCGTGGCGGTTGGCGGACGGGCCGGTGTCGCGGTCGACGCCAGCGCGGCGTCGCGGCCGACGGCCCGGCCGGTGTCGCGTTGACGGCCGCCGCCGCGCGGCCCGATGCTGGCGCCGGCCCACGCACGCCGGAAGGGAGGGGCGCGCTTGCACCTGCTCGTCCTGTCCGACGCCCCGGCCGGCGCGAAGACGCTGCTGCCGGCGCTGGAGTTCCTCGACCACAGCCTCGCCGTGGCACCGCTGGGCGCCGACTCGCTGAGCCGGGCCGCCGACTGCGACCTCATCGTCGTGGACGCGACCGGGCAGCTCGGTGCTGCCTCGCAGACGTGCCGCGCCGCGGCGGCGGCGCAGCTGGAGCGCCCGGTGCTCGTCGTGGTCGCCGACGGTGGACTCGCGGCCCTGAAGGCCACGTGGGGCTTCGACGACTGGCTGGTCCCGGCGGCGTCGCCGGCCGAGGTGGAGACGCGGCTGCGGTTGGTCGTGGAGCGCGCACGGGGGTCGCGCCGGACGCGCGGAGCCAGCATCGGGGAGCTGGACGTCGACACCGACACCTACGTCGTCCGGCTGCGCGGGCGGCCGCTGGACCTGACGTTCCGCGAGTTCGAGCTGCTGCGCCACCTCGTGGCCAACCCCAACCGCGTGTTCAGCCGCGACCAGCTGCTGGCGGAGGTGTGGGGTTACGACTACTACGGGGGCACGCGGACCGTCGACGTCCACATCCGACGGCTGCGCGCCAAGCTCGGCGCCGAGCACGAGTCGCTCATCGGCACCGTGCGGGGGGTGGGCTACAAGCTCGACCCTCACGGGCCCCACCATCTGCGCCATGGCGCCGAGCCCTAGGCCTGTCTCCCGCAGGGAGTCGTTGGACGCAAGCCGCCCGGCGTCTAGGTGCGTCCTCACCGCACACCGCCGGCGCGCGGTTCCACGGGACGGGGCGTGGGTAGGCGGGCCACGCAGATCTTGCCGAGACACAAGGAGCCGATGTGGGATCCGCACACACCCCAGCCGACGACATCGTCTACGACCTGGTGAGCATCCAGTACCACGCCCTGCAGGCCGCGGACCTGTACGCCAAGTACCTGGAGGACGCCGAGGGCCACGACGACGTCCAGGAGTTCATCCGCCAGTGCCAGCAGCAGGACTCGCAGCGGGCCGTGAAGTGCCACGAGTTCCTCGGGCAGCTGACCAAGGACGGCATCGGCTGATCCCGCCGCGGGCCGGCACACCGGGGCGGGGCCGCCAGGCCCCGCCCCGCACGCGCGGGCCGTCGGCCGCGGATGTCAGTCAGAAGTCGGGGCGCGACAGGTCGCTGGCGGTGTGGGCGACGACCGGTGACACGAGCTGCTGGTAGCAGACCTCACGGTAGGCGACGGTGAAGCCCTCGGACTCGTACAGCTTCACCGCCCCCTCGCTGGCGCAGTCGACGTACAGGATCGCCTGGCGGCAGCCGCGGGCGTGAAGGTGGCGCAGCCCGGCCAGCAGCAGCGCGCGCCCCAGCCCGGCGTCCTGCGCCTCGGGCGCCACCGCGAGGACGTAGACCTCGCCGACGGGCTCGTGGGCGGGCGTCTCGTCGGAGTCGTGGGCGTGCCACTTGGTCCAGTGGAAGCCGACGCAGCGGTCGCCGCGCCAGGCCATCAGCAACCCGTCGGCCTCGAACCAGTCGCGCTTGCGACGCTCCGCGAGCTCGCCGACGTCCCAGCCGCCGTTCTCGGGGTGTCCGGCGAAGGCGGCGTTGTTGACGCGGAGGAACTCCCCGTCGTCGAGGTCGGGCCGGTAGGCGCGCAGCTCGACGCCGTCGGGCAGGCGCGGCGGCCGCGGGGGCTCGGCGAGGTCGCGGGTCATGA
The DNA here is from genome assembly GCA_030446745.1 of Egibacteraceae bacterium. GTDB lineage: Bacteria > Actinomycetota > Nitriliruptoria > Euzebyales > Egibacteraceae > JAUJMS01. The sequence continues at coordinate 151,465 of JAUJMS010000004.1, forward strand.
AGGCGAGCTGGCGCTGGATCGCGAAGCCCAGCCGGCGGGCCAGGGTCGCCTCGGCGTCCTCGACACGGTGGACCCACAGGTACATCAGTCCCCCGCCCGCGCGGGCGAGCACGCTGCGGCTCTCCGACAGCACGAGGCGCGCGACGTCGGTCGGGTAGTAGTCGGGGTGGACGACGACCTCGACGGCCATGCGCGGCACGTCGCCGGCGGCGTTCCAGCGCGTGTGGGCGTAGCCGGCGAGGCGGTCGTCGTCGTAGGCCAGGACCCCGACCCAGCCGGCGGCTCCGACGCGCAGGTGGGAGTACTTGTGCTCACCGACCGGGCGGTGCCCCTCGATCTCGGTGGCGGCCTCGATGAGGCGGAGGATCTCGTCGAGCACCGGCTGGTCCAACACGCTGCGCAGCTCGACGCGGATCATCGCGGGAGCGTAGCGGCGTGGTGCATGCTGGGGCCATGGACGTCGGACACCGGCTGCGCGGCGAGGGGTACCGGCTCACGCCGCAGCGCCAGCTGGTCTGGGAGGTGCTGCGCGCCGCCCAGCACCACCTGACCGCCGAGGAGATCCACGAGCGGGTGTCGGCGACGGTGCCCGACTTCAACGTCGCCAGCGTGTACCGCACGCTGACCCTGCTCAGCGAGCTCGGCCTCGCCAAGGAGGTGCGCCTGGGCGAGGCGCACGGGCACTGGGAGGTCGCCCACCCCGACGACGACTTCCACCTCGTGTGCCGGGTGTGCGGCTCGGTCGACCACCACCAGGGCGACCTCGTCGAGCGGGTGCGGCTGCATCTGTCGGGCGGTCACGGGTTCGTCGCCGAGGACGTCGACCTCGTGGTCCACGGCGTGTGCGCGGCCTGCGCGACGGTCGGGGCCCGGACATGACGGTCGGGGCGGCCGGCGGCCGGGGTCGTCGCCGGGTGGGCTCGCGGCCCGGACCGGGCGCCGCTACACTGCCCCCGCGCTCCGACCGGGAGGGTACGCTGCTCGCGCTTGTGGGCCGTTAGCTCAACGGGTAGAGCTCCGGACTTTTAATCCGGCGGAGCGGGTTCGAGTCCTGCACGGCCTACTGACACGGCCGACGCACGGGGACTCGCACTGGAGCTGTGGAGCAGTTAGGAGTGCTCGTCACCCTGTCAAGGTGAAGGTCGCGGGTTCAAATCCCGTCAGCTCCGCTCCCGGCCGGCCCAGCGTGGCCGGCCGGCGCGGTCAGGTAGCTCAGTTGGTAGAGCGTCCGACTGAAAATCGGAAGGTCGGCGGTTCGACCCCGCCCCTGACCACCCGTGGGACCGCCGAGGGGGCCGCAGCCTCCCGCCGTTGGCCCCGGAGCCGGACTCCTCTCCCGTACTCACGGCTATCGACGCCGGCGCCGGCCGGTCGTAGCGTCTGGGCAGCGGCCGGGCGGCCGCAGGCGGAGCGTCATGCCGGCGAAGGAGGTACGTGATGTTTGTTCAGGTCATCCAGGGCCAGGTGTCGGATGCGGGGCAGGTCCGCGCGGCGCTCGACCGGTGGGTCCAGGCTCACGCCTTTCGAGCTGGCGCCCGGCGCCTCCGGGTGGCTCGGCACGACCGCCGGTGTGACCGACGAGGGCCGGTTCGTCGCGCTCGCGCGCTTCGCCTTCGAGTCCGAGGACGCGGCCCGGCGCAACAGCGACCGGCCCGAGCAGGGACAGTGGTGGGCGGAGACCTCCAAGCTGTTCACCGATGAGCCGACCTTCCGGGACAGCCAGGACGTGGTCGTCGACGTCAGCGGCGACCCTGACAGCGCCGGCTTCGTCCAGGTCATCCAGGGCCGCACGAGCGACCCCGCGCCGCGCCCGAGGGAGCTCGCGGGGCGCGGACTCCCCCGAGTGGGCCTCATTCCGCCCCGACATCATCGGCAGCCTGGCGGTCGAACACGACGGCGGCGCCTACACCATGGCGTTGTACTTCACCTCCGAGGAGGAGGCGCGGGAAGGGGACCGTGGCGCAAGGAGCCGCCGCCGGAGCTCAAGGCGCAGATGGAGGAGATGGACAAGCTGAGCATCGGGATGCCGGAGTTTCTCGACCTGAAGCAGCCGTGGCTCTACTCCCAGAGGAGGAGATCACCGCGCTCCCACGGAAACGCTGGTCGCCGCAACAACGCTGACCGCGATCGAACGAGTACCGACGCAGTCGCGCGTGCTGCTCAAGGGTACTCGTTCGAACGGCGCCCGGCAGCCGGCGGAGCACCCGGCGCTGCCGGTGACACCCGCGGCGCTCGCCGCCGACGTCGCCCGGGTCGTCGCGGCCGGCGTCGGCGCGGTGCGCACCTGCACCCCGAGGACAGCGCCGGTGCCGACACGCTGGCCCGCGAGGATGCGGTTGCGGCGGCGCTCACGGCGGTCCGCGCCGCGACCGCCGTCTCCGTCGGGATCACCACCGGAGCGTGGATGATCGCCGATCCCGCCGACCGGGGTGAACGCGATCGGCGCGTGGACGCTGCCGGACTTCGCGTCGGTCAACTGGCACGAGCCCGGCGCGGAGGACGTGGCTGCAGCACTCCTCGGGCGCGGGTCGGCGCCGAGGCGAGCCTGTGGCACTCCCAGGCGGCGCACCATTGGGCGATGTCGCCGTACCGGGACGCCTGCTGCCGCGTGCTGATCGAGCTGCCGGACGGGCTCGACGCGGCAGAGACCGAGCGTGAAGCCGACCGCCTGCTGGATCTGGTCCGGTCCACCGACAACGACGCGCCGGTGCTCCTGCACGCCCGGGAGGCACGAGCTGCTGGCCGGCGCTGCGCCACGCCGGCCGCCACCGGTTGCAGGCGCGCATCGGGCTGGAGGACGTCCTCGACCTCCCCGAGGATCCCGGCGCCGGACAACACCGCACTCGTCGTCGCCGCCCGCGCTCCTCAGGTCGCTGCGGTGAGCGCGTGGCGAAGCCACAGTGGCACGTCGGCGGCGTGGTAGCGGTGCTCGGCCGGCTCCATGCCGTCGAGGAAGCGGCGGTAGACGAGGGCCTGCCGCAGCGCCGCCACGGGGGCGATGAGCTCCGCGGCCGCGGCGGGATCCGAGCCCGGGCGCTCGGCCCGCCAGGCATCGAGCCAGGCGACCCGCACCCGGCTTCGCTGCCCTGCGTCGGCGACGCGTGGCAGGAACGCCGCCATGTCGAGCAGGGTGCCCGACACCGCTGTCGCCCCAGTCCACCAGCACCAGCGACCGCCCGTCCGAGCGCACGTTGCCCGGGTGGAAGTCGCCGTGGACCAGCGTCTCGGGTAGCGCGCAGCCGGCGAGGGCGGCGAGCCGGTCCGGCAGCTCGCCGGCGAGGGCGGCCAGCCGGCCGAGCTCCCCCGCCGCGAGCGCGGCATGCGTCTCGGGTCGCCGCAGGAGCGCATCGACGAGGCCGGGCAGCCGGGTCGCGCCCCAGTCGGGAAGGCCGGCCGCCAGCAGCTCGCCTATCCGTGATGCCCAGCGGACCTGGAGCCCGACGAGCAGCCGCACCATCCGCACCAGCCGCTGCTCGGGGCCTCCCACTGGTCATCGCCGGAGACATGACCGAGCAGCACCCGGCCGTTCGCCGCGTCCGCTGCCAGCAGCGGCGGGACGGCCGCCGGCGCGCCGGCACCGACCATCGCGATGATCGCGCCCTCGTGGGCGAGGAAGGCGGGGACCTGCTTGCACCAGACGGGACCCGCGGCCGTCGGCAGCCGCAGGATCGACGAGAGGTTCCACGACTTCACCTGGACCGCCGGTCCGGCGCGGGGCCGGCCGTGCGAGGCGAGCGCGTCGTCGGCCCACGCGAGCGTGGCGGCGACACCACCCGGCCGGGCCCACGCCGCCCGCAGCGGATGGTCATCCACGACGCCGGCGTCGACTTGGGCCAGGGGCAACTCCCGCGGGACAGCACCCACCAGCTCGGCCAGGTAGGTCACCGCGCCGCCCATGGCGGCGGCATCGTCCCCGGCCACGAGCAGCCGGAGCACGACGACGTCGATGGCAAACTCGTCTCGCGCCGCCCGCACGACCGGCTCGACGTCGGGCCACCACGGCGTCGGCACCTCAAAGACCGGCAGCGCCCCCAGCACGTCGCCGTCGCTGCGGCACAGAACGAGACGCACCCTGCGGGACAAGCCCGCAACGGTAGCGCGACCTACACCGCCTGGGCGCCGGGCACCCCATGAAGCCCGGGGCGCGGGGGTCTTGGCGGACAAAGCGCGCGCACGCCCCGCACGAAACGCGCCGACCGTCTACAGCCCCGTCCAGGCGGGCAGCGCCTGGGCCACACCGAGCGCTGCGCCATGCGCTTGGAGTCGCCCCGCACCCGCTCGCCGCCGCGGCCGCCGAGCCAACCGCGCGCGGACACGCGCACCCGCGGCTCCGTGGGAGGCGCTGTCACTCCGATGAACACCGCGCGGCGGCGCCTTCCTGACGCCCCCCGGCGGACGCTCAGCGGGCCCCCGTCGCCCAGGCCACGTAACGGTCGGCGGAGCGGCGCAGCGCCCCGCCGGCGTCGCCGAGGATGTCGGTGCCGTCCCAGGCGCCGTGGGCCCGGTCGAACGGGTGGCGGCCGCCCGCTCGGCGATCCGGCGGACGGCCGCGGGGCCCAGGGGCAGGTAGTTGGGGTAGCTGCGCATGAACGTGAAGTGGCGCCGGTCTGCGGCGATGGCGGCGGTGTCACCGACGAAGAGCACGCCTGCGCCGTCGTGACCGTCGACGTGGAGCACCGCGCTGCCGTCGAAGTGCCCGCCGCACACTGGACGAGACGGGCGCCGGCGACGGGCTCGACCTCGTCGGACCAGTGGCGCACGGCGGGGTCCGGCCGTTGCACCCACTGGCGGTCGGCCTCGGGGATCCAGATCGGCGCGGAGAAGGCGTGGGCCCACTCGACCATCGCGCCGTAGAAGTGGGGATGCGAGACCGCGATCGCGTCCACCCCGCCGAGCTCGCCGATCGCGGCGACGACGTCGTCGTCGATGAACCCGACGCAGTCCCACAGCACCGCGCCAGCGCCGGTGCGCACGTGCAGCGCCCGCTGGCCGATGCCCAGCCGCGGCCGGACGTTGACCGCCGTGACGCCCGGCTCCACGACCGCCAGCTCGCACCGCGCGCCCTCGTCGCGCAGCTCCTGCAGCGACGTCCAGCGCTGGCCGCCCGGCGGCACGTACTGCCGGTCGTCGGCGCAGACGGGGCAGACCTCGACGACGGCGCCAGGCGCCTGCTGCACACCGCAGGTGCGGCAGATCACGGTCGCGCGACCGGGACGGCGTCGACGGGGAGGGTGGGCACGGGCGGCCTCGGGCAGGGGGCACGGGGATAGACGCGCCGGGGAGGCTAGCGACCCCGCCGGCGCGCCCGCGCGGGCGCCGCGTCCGGGCACGTAGAGCCGCGGGCCCCCTCACCCTGCGGCGTGCTGCGTGTCAGACGCGGACGCGGAAGCGGGGCCGCAGCCGGCTGAGGGCGGGGCGTGTCGGCGCGCCGCCACGAACGGCTCGAACGACGTGGCCAGCTCGGTGGCCGTCGGCCGGTCCGCGGCACGGGTTTCAGGCACGAATGCACGAGGTCGGCCAGGACACCGGGCACCGATTCGGGAAGCGGCACGACCTCGGCGGGGTCGCGCGGCAGGCGGTCGTCGTTCGCCGTCGAGGGTGAACGGCGCGCCGGTGAGGTGTAGTACAGGGTCGCCCCCAGGCCCCACACGTCGGCGGGCGGGCCGATCGGCTCTGCCGCTCGTGCAGGCGCACCGTCTCGTCGGCCGAGAGCAGCGCCAGGAAGCCAGCAGCCACCACTGCCAGCGCGAGCGGTGCCGGAGTCGCGGCGTGTGCCGGCCACACCGGCCATGGCGACCGCGGACAGCAGGGGCAGCGCGGATGCGTACCAGGCCGGCAGGTTGCGGGCTTCCAGACCCACGTACCACCAGGGCGACCGTGCCCACGGCCAGTGCCAGCGTCACCCGGCGTACGGATATCGTCATCACGGCCCGCTCCTCCGCCGCGAGCGGGCCGACCATACCGAAGCGCGGCGCCGACGCCGCGGCGCCGCCGGACGGGAGGAAGGGCTGGGGTGACGTTGCCGCTGGTGCTGGCCGGCCCCCTCCTGCGCAGGGTCGAGGCGGGACGCGTGTGCGTGTGGCTGGCGACGAGCGCCGCGGCCGCGGTGCGGGTCGTGGTCGCCCGGCCCGGCGGCGGCGAGCAGCTCGGCGCCGGGGGCGCGACCGCCGCTCGGCTGGGCGAGCGGCTGTACGTCCATCTCGCCGAGGTACGCCCGGACGCTGAGGAGTTCCCGCCCGACCAGCTGCTGGCCTACGACGTCGTCGTCGACGCCGGCGACGGTGAACAGCGGCTGGCCGACCTCGGGCTGGTCGGCGGCACCGACACGCTGGCCTACGCCGGCTTCGACCTGCCGACGTTCTTCGTCAGGAGGTCCGTGCCGGCGCTGCGGCTGCTCCACGGCTCCTGCCGGTTGCTGCACGGCAAGGGCCGCGACGCGCTCGTGGCCGCCGACGAGCTGCTCGCCGCGACCGCCACCGACGTGGCCGCGCGCCCCGCCGCCCTCGTGCTCACCGGCGACCAGATCTACGGCGACGAGGTCGCCGGACCGCTCATCGCCCACCTTCGCCGGCTGGCCGACGAGCTCTGCGGCAGCGGCGACGCCGCCGGCGTCCCGGGGATGCCGCGGCTCGACGAGGTCGGCGTCTACCAGCGCGCCGAGCTCGCCGCCGGCGCCGCGGCGTTCACGTCCGGCAAGGCGGACAACCACCTGTTCTCGTTCGGCGAGTTCGCCGCGATGTACATCACCGCGTGGAACGAGCGGGTCTGGCCCCAGGCGTTCCCTACCGCGGACGCCGCCCTGCCCGGCGCCGGCGCCAGGCTCCGGCGCCGCTACGACACCGAGCGGGCGACGCTGGAGCGCACACGGCGCGGCCTGCCCGCCGTGCGCCGCCTGCTCGCCAACATGCCGACGTACATGATCTTCGACGACCACGACGTGACCGACGACTGGAACCTCACCGCGGCATGGCAGGGCCACGTCTGGGACAGCCTCGCCGGCCGCCGGGTGGTGGCCAACGCCCTCGCCGGCTTCTGGGCGTTCCAGGGCTGGGGCAACGACCCCGAGCTGTTCGGCGCGACGTTCCGCACGGCGCTGGTCGACCACCTCGGCGGCGAGGAGCAGACGGGCGACGCCTACGACCGGACGCTGTGGGCCTTCGACGGCTGGAGCTGCGTCGCGGCGACCGACCCGCCGGCGCTCCTGCTCGACACCCGCACCCGGCGCAGCTTCGACAGCGCCGAGGGTGCCGCACGGCTCATCGGCAGCGGGGAGCGCGAGCGCCTGTTGAGCCTGTGCCGGCGGGCCGGACACCATCCAGGCGACCCGCTGCTGCTCGTCTCCGCGGTGCCGCTGTACGGGCTGGAGCTGCAGGAGCGCCGGCAGAAGTTCCTCGTCGGCAAGGTGGGCCCGTACGAGATCGACTTCGAGGCATGGCACTCCAACCTCGCCGGGCTCGTCGAGTTCATGACGTTGCTCATCGACGACCTGCGGCTGCCGTGGTGCGTGGTCCTGTCCGGCGACGTGCACTACGGCATCAACATCGCGGCCAGGGTGGGCGTCGGCGAACGGTCGCTGCGGCTGGTCCAGCTGGTCAGCAGCTCCCTCAAGCACAGCGGCGCGATCAGCAGGGCCGCGATCACCGCGCTCGGCGGCGCGGTCTCAGCGGTGCACCACCGCGTCGGCTGGGACCGCCCGCCGGAGTCCCGCGGCGCCCACCGGGTGCGTCGCTGGTTCCTGTCGCGCGCCGTCAACACCGACGAGTGGGGTGAGGACACCCCGGTGTTCCTCGCGCCCCGGCGGGCACGCCAGCTCGGCATCCACCAGCCCGCCGACTACCGCGAGTCGCGCCGCTACATCCGTCCCGCCGAGCGCTCGAGCTCGGTGCTCGTGGGTGACAACAACGTGGGGCTCGTCACCCTGCATCCCGACCGGGTGACCCACGAGCTGCTCGCCAGCCGGTCCACCGGGACCCGCCGCTACACGGTCAGCGTCCCGCTGGGGAAGCCGGCCGGCGCCCGGGCCGCCGCGCGTCAGCCCTGCTGACGCCCTCACGGCGGCGTCACGTAACGTTCCCGCCGCGGCCACCAGACCCGGCAGCGGCCCGCAGCTCAACGCTGCGGCACCACCTCGACGGTGGCAACGGGTAGCGGCACCGCTAGCCAGGGGTCGTCGTCAGCCGGGTGAGCGTGCCGTCGTCGACCAGGTGCAGGCCGCACTCGGTCTTGCCAGAGCCCGCCCAGCGCCCGCCGCGGGGCTCGCCGGGCGCCGTCGCCGGCCGGGTGCACGGGGCGCAGCCGATCGAGCGGTACCCGTCGGCCTCCAGCGGATGGCGGGGCAGGCCGCTGGCCCGCAGGTGCTCGGCGACGTCGGCGTCGGACCAGGCCGCGATCGGCGAGACCTTCACCAGCCAGCGGCCGTCGTGGTGGCGCGCCTCCACGACGGGGGTGGCCGCCCCCTCGGGGGGCTGGCAGCGGCGCACCCCCGGGGCCCAGCCGGCGGAGCGGGCCAACACGCGCCCCCGCGGCACCCTCTTGCGCCTCCCGCAGCAGGCGGCCGGGTCCCCTTCGGGCCGGGCGTCGCCGTAGCGCCGCGCCTGCTGGGCGACCGACAGGTCCGGCCGCAGGTCCACGACGGTCAAGCCGAGCTCGCCGGCGAGCCGACGCCGGTAGGCCAGCGTCGCGTCGAAGTGCAGGCCGGTGTCCAGGAACAGCACCGGCACCTCGGGGGCGACGCGGCTGAGCAGCGACAGCATGACCACCGCCTCGGCGCCGAACGACGACGTCACCACGAAGCGCGGCACGACGGCCGCCGCCCACCCAAGGATCCGGGCGGCCGGCTTGCCCTCCAGGTGCGCCGACGCCTCGGCGGCCAGACCGCGGACAAACGCGCCCTCGGCGTCGTCGGTGCTGGCCCGGAAGCGGTCGTCCTCGGGGGCGGTCGCCGCCCAGTGCGGTGGCGACCGACGTCGCCACGGCGGCCCGGTCGACCGGTGCGAGCACCGTCATCGCCGTGGCGTCGCGGTGGTGGCGCTGTGAGCAGGGTTGGTCACCTTAGTGTGACCGACCCTGCTAACCGCGACGGGACCGGGCCGATGGGCCGGCGCCGCGGCGGCGCGGTCCAGGGGCGCGAGTCCCGTCATCGCCGCTACGCGGAGGCGCCGACCGGGGAGCGGCGGGCGCCCCGGCGCCGGCGCCCGTCGGGGTCCGGGTCGAAGCGGGCGCGCAACGCCGGCACACCGACGCGGTCGCACCAGTCCCCGAACCGCTCGCCGTCGCGGCGCTCGGCGGCGAACGCGCGCAGTACCGGGGCGAGCGTCGCCGCGACGGCGCCTCCCGCGACGTGGTCGGCGAACTCGCGGTTCAGGCGCGTTCCGTCGGCGTCCCCGCCGAGGTACAGGGTGTAGTGGTCCCTGCCGCGGCCGACGACGCCGATCTCGGTGCTGTAGGGGCGCGCGCAGCCGTTCGGGCAGCCGGTCATGCGCACGTGGACGGCTTTCGGCCCAAGCCGGCGACCGCCATCTCGGCGTGCAGGTCGACCAGGAGGGCCGGCAGCGCCCGCTCCGCCTCAGCCAGCGCCAGCCCGCAGGTCGGCAGCGCGGGGCAGGCGAGGGCATGGCGCTCGACAGGCGCCAGCGCCTCGACGAGCGGGACGCCGTGCGCGGCGAGCAGCGCCTCCACGGGCGCCCGGTCGACCCTCGACAGGCCGGTGAGCAGGATGTCCTGGCGGGGCGTCATCCGGATGCCGGGCTCCCAGCGGCGCACGATCTCTCGCAGGGCGCTGCGCAGCCGGACGTCGCCGTCGCGCACCCGGCCGTTGGCGACGCGGACGCCGACGAACCAGCGGCCGTCGGCCTGGCGGTGCCAGCCGAGGTGGTCGTCGGTGGCGCCCCACGACAGCGCCGGTGCCTCGAGCAGCCGGCCACCGAGGCGCCGCTCGACCTCCGCGCGGAAGGCCGCGGCCCCCCACTCCTCCACGACGTACTTCAGGCGCGCGTGCTTGCGGTCCTCGCGGTCCCCGTGGTCGCGGTGGATCGCGACGACGGCCGCGACCGCGTCGACGAGCGCCGCCGGCTCGACGGTCCCCAGGACGTCGGCCAGGCGCGGGTAGGTGTCGGGCTTGTTGTGGGTCATGCCCAGCCCCCCACCCGCGAGCAGCGTGAAGGCGGTGACACGGTTGCCTTCGATGCGTGGGACGATGCCGACGTCGTGGGTGAACACGTCGACGCAGTTGTCGCCGGGGAACGCCAGGCCGATCTTGAACTTGCGCGGCAGGTAGGTCGCGCCGTAGAGCGGCTCGACGTCGTCACCACCCTCACCGGCTGCGGTCGGCGCGCCCGCCGACGCGGCCCGCTCGCCGTCGACCCACAGCTGCCAGTAGGCCTGGGTGCGGGGCTTGAGCCGTCGGGACAGCTCCGTGGCGGCGGCCTGCAAGCCGGCGGCGTCCCGGTCGGCCAGCGGCGCCGGGCACGCGACGACGTTGCGGACGACGTCGCCGCACGCGGCCAGCGTCGTGACGAGCGACGCGTTGAGGCGGCGGACCAGCCCGCCGACGTCGCCCTTGCGCACGAAGTGGAACTGGATCCCCTCCCGCGTGGTGATGCGGAGACTGCCGTCACCCACCGCATCGGCCAGGCGGTCCAGCTCCAGGTACTGGGCGGCGGTCAGCGCGCCGCCGGGGATGCTGGCGCGGACCATGCAACGGAAGTCCGGCGGCAGCCCCCGACGACCCCGCTCGCGGCGGATGTCACGGTCGTCCTGCTGGTAGATGCCGTGGAACTTCAGCAGCGAGACGCTCTCACCGCCGAAGTCGTCTGAGTCGCTGGCCAGGTCGGACGCGATGCGACCGGCCAGGTGGTTGCTGGACGCCTTGACGTCCTCGACGGCGCTGCCAGAGCTCACGCTGAGCTCCCTTCGACTTCTCGGTGGGAAGGAACGGCCGAACGGTCGGGACCGGTCGACGGTGACCGGTCGGCGACGGTATGGGCCGGCGCTGCGGGCGCCGGCAGTACGAACCGTTCTTACGGGGCCCGCGCCCGCCTTGGGACGGCCGGGGCGCGCAGCGCGGCGGCGCTGTTCGACCTCGCCGGTGGAGGGAAGCATGGGGTCGCGCCGCGGCTCGGGCGGGCGCGCCGCGAACGCGGATGGCGTCGGCGATCCCCGGGTGCCCAGGTGTGACACGGCGGAGGGCAGATGACCGACCAGACGACCCCCTCCAGCACCGGCCGCACCTCCCCGCCTGGAGGGCCGCCGTCGCCCGACGATCCGTCGCCAACCCTCGGCGGGGCTGTGGCAGACCGCCCGTCTACGGGCCGGGCCGCTGCGGCGGGTGACGGCGACGGCGCCGGCTCCGGCATCGTCGACTGCGCGCTGTACGAGAACGGCTACCGGCGCGGAGGCGTCGTGCCCCTGACCACCGCGCTGGAGACGGCCCACGCGGCGAGCAGCCGGTCCGCCGAGCGAGCGGCGGGTGCCGGCCGCGACTCCGGTGAGCCCCATGCCAGCTTCGTGTGGATCGGTCTGCACGAGCCGACAGCGACCCAGTTCCAAGCCGTTGCCGAGGAGTTCGCCCTGCACCCGCTGGCGGTGGAGGACGCGGTGCACGCCCACCAGCGGCCGAAGCTCGAGAACTACGGTGACACGGTGTTCGTCGTGTTCAAGACCGTTCGCTACGTCGACCCGACCGAGGTCGTCGAGATCGGCGAGATCATGCTGTTTCTCGGCAGTGATTTCGTCGTCTCGGTCCGCCACGGCGCCGGCAGCGCGTTGAGCGACGTGCGCCGCGACCTGGAAGCGCGTCCGGAGCTGCTCCGCGCCGGACCGAGCGCGGTGCTGTACGCCGTCGCCGACCGGATCGTCGACGACTACAAGATCGCCGAGGACGGCGTCGCCAACGATGTCGAGGAGATCGAAGCCCAGGTCTTCTCCGGGGACCGGGACAACCACGCGGAGCGCATCTACAGGCTCAAGCGGGAGATCCTGGCCCTGCGCCGGGCCGTCACGCCGCTCGCGAGCCCTCTCGAGCGGCTCGCCCGCGGCCAGGTCCAGTGCCTGGACTCCCGGACGGCGCCCTATTTCCGCGACGTGCACGACCATCTGCTGCGGACGGCGGAACGCGTCGACGGCTTCGACGAGCTGCTCAACAGCGCCCTCGAGGCGAACGTCGCGGGCGTGACGATGCGCCAGAACGAGGACATGCGCAAGATCACCGCGTGGGTGGCGATCCTCGCCTGGATCACGATGGTCGCGGGCATCTACGGCATGAACTTCGACTACATGCCGGAGCTGCACTGGGTCTTGGGCTACCCGTTCGCCCTGTCCATCATGGCCGTCGGCGCAGGGGTGCTGTACCGGGTGTTCAGAAAGAACAGCTGGCTCTAGCGCTCTACGTCTGACCTCGCGAAGCGCACGAGGGCCGCGGACGCGGCCGGGAGCTCGTCGGCGAGGCGCCCGACGACGTCTCGGGCGGCGTCCAGGTCGTCCTCCAGCGCCCATCGTTCCAACTCGTGCGCGAGGCGGGCGACGCCCACGACGCCCAGTGTTGCGCTGCTGCCCTTCAGGGCGTGGGCGACGGCCGCGAGGGTCTGGTAGTCGTCGTTCGACAGCGCCTGGCGCAGACGATCGAGCTGCTGATCGGCATTCGCGAAGAACATGGCCGACAACTCACCGAACAGGTCGCGTCCCTTGCGGCGACCCAGTTCCTGGATCTGCTCGAGGACGCCCACGTCGAGCTCGCCGTCCGTGCGCGGAGCGGGTGCGCTCGCCCTGACGGTGGCAGCCCCGACGTCGGTAGCGCTCGCCCAGCGCGTGACCGCCTCCGCGAGATCCTCGATGCGCACCGGTTTCGCGGCGTAGCCGTCCATCCCCGCAGCCAGGCACTTCTCCTCGTCACCCTCCATCGCGCCCGCCGTCATGGCGACGATCGGCGTGGCCCCCGCTCGCCCGCCCAACGCGCGGATGCGGCGGCTTGCCTCGAGTCCGTCCATCACCGGCATCTGCACGTCCATCAGCACAAGGTCGTACGGCATGGTGGACACGGCCTCCACGGCTTCCGCTCCGTTCGCCGCGACGTCGACGTCGTGACCGAGCATCTCCAGCATCCGCTCGGCGACCCGCTGGTTGACGGTGTTGTCCTCCACGAGCAGGATGCGAGCAGGTGCCGTGCCGCCGCCGCCCAACGGCGCGTCGGCCGGCTCGACGGGCGCCGCTGCGGAGCCGAGTGCTGTCGCGAGCGAGCGTTGCAGCGCCCACTCGCGAACCGGTTTCGTCAGATGCGCATCGATCCCGGCTTCGCGCGCTGCCGCGGGTCCGCCCTCGGTCCCCGAAGAGCTCAACAGCACCAGACGCATGCCGTTCAGGTCGCGGTCGGCCCTGATGGCCCTCGCCAGCTCCAGCCCGTTCATTCCCGGCATCTGGTAGTCCAGGACGGCGGCGTCGAACGGGGCGCCTTCGTCCGCGCGTCCGCGCAGCAGCCGCAACGCCTCCCCGGGGCCGCTCGCCGTCGCCGGATCCGTCCCCCACCGCAACAGGAGCTCACGCACGACGACGCGGTTGGTCTCATTGTCGTCGACCACGAGGATGCGCCGTCGGGCCAGGTCCGCGGGAGGCTGCGCGACCTCGTCCGCTGCCCTGGTCTCCAACCGTGCGGTGAACCAGAAGCGGGTGCCCTTGCCGACCTCGCTCTCCAGGCCGATGTCACCTCCCATGAGCTCGACGAGCTGCTTGGAGATCGCGAGCCCCAGCCCTGTCCCGCCGTAGCGGCGGGTGGTCGACGCATCCGCCTGCGTGAAGCTGCTGAATATGCGCGGCCGGACCTCCGACGGAACGCCGACGCCCGTGTCGACGACCTCGAAGCGGACCAGGACCGTTTCCCCGGTGGCTTCGACGAGCTCTGCGCGCACCGCGATCTCGCCTTCCTCGGTGAACTTCACGGCATTGCCGAGCAGGTTCACCAGCACCTGCCGCAGCCGTCCGGGGTCGCCGGCGACCGGAGGAATCTGCGGATCGACGACGGTGAGGAGCTCGAGGCCCTTCTCGTGCGCCGGGCCGGACAGGAGGTCGGCCACCTCCTCCACGGCGGTGCAGACGCTGAAGTCGATGACCTCCAGCTCCATCCTCCCGGCCTCGATCTTGGAGAAGTCGAGGATGTCGTTGATGACCGCCAGGAGGGCCTCTCCCGAGTGGCGCACCGTCTGTGCGTACTCCCGCTGCGCGGGTGACAGGTCGGTGGCGAGCAGCAGCCCTGTCATCCCGATGACGCCGTTCATCGGCGTGCGGATCTCGTGGCTCATCGTCGCCACGAACTCCGACTTGAGCCGCGACGCCTCGACGGCCTGCTGGTGGGCGTGCGCGAGGTCCCGCGTCATCCGCTTGCGTTCGCTGATGTCGCGGGCGATCGAAGAGGCTCCCACGATAGCGCCGTCGCCGCTGCGGATCGAAGACACCGTCAAAGAGACGTCGACGTGCCGGCCGCTCTTGGTCTGGCGGACGGTCTCGTACTGAGCGACGCGCTCGCCGCCGCCGATTCTCTCCAGGATCGCGGGGACCTCGTCGGGGTGGTCGGGAGGGACCAGGACGGAGATCGGCCGGCCGATGACCTCTTCGGCGGTGTAGCCGTAGAGGGCCTGCGCCCCAGCGTTCCAGTTGGTGATCGTGCCGTCGAGCGTCGCACCGATGATCGCATCGTGCGACGAGTCCACGATCGAGGCCAGCCTGGCCTGCTCCTCGTGGTACGCGACGCGGACGAGCGCGAGCTCGGCCAGCGTGCCGAGCGAGCGCACCGTCTCGACCTCCTCCTTTCCGAAGAAGGGGGCGTACGCACTGCACCAGACGCGCAGTGTGCCGAACGAGAACGCGAGCTCGATGAGCGCACCCTCGTCGCGGGTCGCGTCACCAGGCGCGCCGATCGACGCGAGTGTCGACCCGTCGGTGGAGGTGATCTCGCCGCTGCCCGCGCCGACGATCGCGACCGCTTGGGACAGGACCTGATTGGCAGCCTGTTGCCTGCTGGTCGCCGCCATCAGCGCCTGCAGCCCTTCCCGCACCGACTCTTCCGCCGGCCGGCGCCACAGCGCGCGCAAGAACCGTGGCGGCGAGAAGCCGAAGAAGAACAACAGCGAGCTGGCCAGCAGCAGCAGCCGTGTTGCCGCATCCACTGCAGGCGCGTCGCCTGTGCCGGCTCCCGTCATGACGGCGATGCTCAGCAGGATCGACGCGATGCTCAGGGTTCGCATGCGATGCCGCGCGACGGCGCCTTGTCCGCGGCCGGCTCGCCACAGGTCGAACGCGACCAGGACGGACACCAATATCCAGTGGGCAACGGCAGCCGCGAGGTACGCGGTGGCCCACAGCGGGCGTTGCCCCTCCAGGTCGAAGGGGAGGCCCGGAAGCAGGAAGGTCCACACGACGAGGACAGCCGTCGAGACGGTGACCGCCGCTGTCCAGGCGCGGCGCGCGGCGAACGAGGCGGCGAAGCGGTGCAGGAAGTAGGGGAAGGCGACGGCGAGCGCCACCGGCAGCCTCTCCAGCCACTCCAGGGCACTGCCCTCGGCAGGCACAGGAAGGCGCCGCATCACGAACAGGGAGGCCAGACCCCCGAACGCCGCCGCGATCCAGCCGGCAGGCGGCTCCCGCCGCCGGCGCCACTGCCACCACGACACCGCAGCCAGCAGGCACACGACGACCAGGAAGGCCTGCCTCAGTGCCTCGGCGACGGTTGCCATGTCGTGCCCTCGTACGCGGGATACCGCTCACCGGCACCCGTCCAGGAGAGGTAGCGAGCGTATCCGCTGCACCCGACCCTCCGGGGGCGTCACCCGAGGGCCGACGATTGTGTGAACGCGCAACCCGTCGACGTCGTCGATCGACCTGGCTTGCTACCGTTTCGCGGCCATGCGGCGCACGGAGCCGGCCATCACGCCAGGCGGCAGCTGGGAGTTGGCGACCATGCAGGTGGAGACTCGCCGTCGGTTCCTGACCGCCGTGTCGACGGCGCAGCTGGCATTGGGTGGCGCCGGCCTCGTCGTGGCACTCCAGCGTGGACACGCGTACGACTTTTTGTGGCTGCACGGGCGTCGCGACACCATTGCGCGGGACGCGGCCCTCATGGGCACCGCCTTGTCGGCTCCTGCGCCGATGCTCGTCGCTCAAACGGTCTTGACCGCCGTCGTGGCCAGACGTCGCAGTCGCCGTGCCGCCCGGGGCCTCGGCGTCCTGGGGGCGGCCATGGTGGGCGGATACCTGGGTGAGCGGCTCGTGCGGCAGCGGCTGCGCCCGTCTGGCTGGGACGCGGTCGAGACCCCGCTGGTCGTCGGCGGGGTCGGGCTGGCAGCCGCGATGGCCGCGGCCGGGCTGCGCGGCACCGTGGGGCCGCAGCGCTGACGCCCACGTCGCCCGTACCCGCTCGATCGGCGTCATGGGAGCTCGACGTGACGCCTCCCGACCACCGCCACGAGCCCATCGGGCAGGGCGTGGCGCCCGAACGACGGCTCCACGGTCGCTTCGACACCGTGCTGCGCCAGCAGCTGCGCGACCTTCGCGGTGTCGAGCAGCACGTTGTCGTGACGCTCTTCGTCGCGACGCCAGGTGCCGTCGTCGCTGCGCACGAAGGTGGTCATCTCCCGCACGTACCTCGTCGCGTCGGGAAGGGAGAAGCGCGTGACGAGCGCCCAGTCGTCAGCGACTCTGCCGAGGTCGGGTTGATCGCGGCGATGCTGACCCCAGCGCAGGTCACACAGGTCCACGGCGAGGATCCCGTCGGGATGCAAGGCGGCCGCGATGCGGAGCAGGGCACATTCGATCGACGCTTGGTCAGCGAGATAGTTCAACACGTGGCCGACCGACACGACGGCGTCCACGCTCGGCAGCGGATCGTCAGGCAGGACGAGCTGCCGGATGTCGTCGGCGTCGGGGACATCCGCCCTCGCCAGGTCCAGCATGGCGGGCGAGGCATCCGTCGCGATCACCCGATGACCCGCCTGGACAAGGTGGCGGGTCAACCGCCCG
>JAUJMS010000004.1:168565-171081 GCA_030446745.1 Egibacteraceae bacterium
TCAAAGTCGGGTAGTCGGCGCCGCTCGTGGGTACCGGTTCGGCGCCACAGCCCGGCTTGGCACCCCGTGCGGAACGAGTCCACCGACGAGGAGGCAACGCGCCATGCTCGTGCTGTTGGGCCTCACCACGCGGCGCTCGACCGTGAGCCGGGGCAGCTTCGAGTGCCCGAACGAGGGCGGCCTGCGCCCGTACCACCAGGAGCGCAGCCGGCGTTGGTTCACGTTGTTCTTCATCCCCGTGGTGCCACTGGGTCGAGGCGACGAGTGGGTGCGCTGCGGCAGCTGTGGGGCGACGTATGACCCCGACGTCGCGCTGCGCCCTCGGTCCCGTGGCTCCCTCGACGGCACCCGCGGGCAGCAGTAGCGGAGCTGCTCCCGCTGGCGGGAGACTGGCCGGCATGGAGACCACGTTCACCGTCGCGGAGGCGCGTGCCCTGGTGCCGGCGATGCGCCAGCACGCCGTGCACCTCGCGGAGCTGCGCGCCGACCTCGTCGAGGCGCAGGCCGTGCTGCGACGCGGTCAGCGTCCGGCCGTCGGAGGGCTGCCTGAGGTCAAGGCCCTCGAGGCCCGCCTGCAGGAAGCGGTCGACTGGTTCGGCAGCCGAGGCATCCAGCTCAAGGGGATCGCGCCTGTGATCGCCGACTTCGTGTCGGAGCTGGACGGTCAGCCGGTGCTGCTGTGCTGGCTGGAGGGGGAAGCGTCCCTGGACTGGTACCACTCCCCGGAGGTCGGCTTCGTGGGCCGCCGGCGCCTCGCCGACGCCCTCTGACGTCGAGCCCGTCGCCGGGGTGACGGCCACAGCTCCCGCCGGAAGCCATGGGTCATCCACCCGCAGCCAGACGCGGCTGACGCGTGGTGTGAGCAGGACGTCTGGCAGCTCGGCGTGAGCCGCCGCGGTCGCGGCGCCGGTCAGGTGCCGGCGCCTCCGACGAGGGCCTTGAGCCATCCGAGGACCGCCTGCGGGAAGGAGCGCGCAGACCCGGTCGCGTCGGCCCGCAGCTGCTTCAGCTGCGTGCGGAACCTGGGTCCGTAGGTCGGGTCCGAACGCAACGGTTCCAGCGCCGGGTCCTCGGAGGCGGCGTAGTCGGCCAGCCAGCCGTGGACCTCCAGCGCCCTGCGCAGCTCGGCGAGCGCACGATCGAGGTCGCCGTCCTCGGCCCTGCGGACGTAGTAGCAGGCGAGGTTGTAGCGCGCGCCGCTCGAGAGGGTCCTGCGGTCGGGCAGCATCTCGAGCAGCTCGACGTCTCCCGGTGGCGCGGCGACGTCCAGGCCGGACAACGGTGCCGCGCCGTCACCGGTCCTGGCGGCTGCCAGGCGCTGTTGCCCGGCCGGCGCCGGCTGTAGACGCCCGAGCTCCACGGTGATGCTCGCCAGCAGGATCACGACCCTGTCCTTCCCGGCCGCCAGAGACGTGCGCAGCGCCTGTCCCTCGTCCTCGCCGGTGGGCGGGGGGTGGGCCAGGACGGTGGCGATGGCCTTCAGCAGCGTGGCCGCCACCGTCCGGGCCGCCAGCAGCTCGTCGAGCAGAGCGGGCGGCTTGCCGGCGACGGTGAAGCGGTGCAGGCGGGTCACGGCCGTCAGGTACAGCACCCGGTACCACAGCGGGTTGTCGAGCAGCTGGCTTCTTGCCGTCAGGTCCTTGCCGCTGTCGGCGGCCTCGCCGGCGATCATGTGGTGCGCCAGCTCCAGCCGTTCGACGGCCGAGTCGTAGGTGCGTGTCTGTTCGGTGTCGAGCGCCGCGAGGTTTATAAGCGCGCCGAGGTTGCGAGGGTCGGCGGCCACAGCGTCGAGGTAGGCGGCGCGGGCCTGGT
The DNA here is from genome assembly GCA_030446745.1 of Egibacteraceae bacterium. Lineage (GTDB taxonomy): Bacteria > Actinomycetota > Nitriliruptoria > Euzebyales > Egibacteraceae > JAUJMS01. Next base: position 170,378 of record JAUJMS010000004.1, read on the forward strand.
CCCTGTCGCCCGCGTCGTGGCAGCGCAGCCCTCTGCGGAAGTGCCCGTAGCTGCGCCACCGCGTTGTTCCCACGATCGTGAGCGGCGCCGCGTGTGAGGGGGGCCAGGCCGCCCGCAGCCGGTAGACGACCCAGGCGGCCGCCATGGGGATGAGGTCGTAGTACGCCGCGGCACCGGGCGGGTCGCTGCCGTCGGCTGCCCCGTGCGCCGGCGTCGGGGGGGCCGCCGCCGAGAAGGCCTCGCTGGCCAGGACCCGCCCCCCGCGGTCGCTGATCTCGAGGAACATGCCCACCGAACCGCGGGCGGGCGCGGTGAGCTGACCGCTGACCACGAGCCGGGGGCGCTGCGCCAGCCAGCCCAGTAGCGGTGAGAGGAGCTTCAGCTGCGGTGAGATGTCGGCGAGGAGGTCGGGGAGCTGCGGCGAGGCGTCCGAGCCGTTCACCCGGTCAAGCCGTCCCGCCGTCGGTTCCGACTGGTTGATCTCGTCGATGATCAACGCAGCGATCGAGGCGCCGAGCGTGCCGTCCGCCTCCCAGTCCTTGATCACCCCGAGAGCCAGCTGGGGGCGGAAGAAGTGCTTGAAGGGCCAGGTTGCCTCCCGCGCCGACCGCACCCTGCCCCGCCACCCCGTCACAGCGTCCAGGGAGACCGGACGCAGCAGCAGGATGCCCAGCAGGAGCACGGCGAGCGCCAGCGCCGCCCAG
>JAUJMS010000059.1 GCA_030446745.1 Egibacteraceae bacterium
AACTGCGCTCCGCCGGCGCCGCGGCCGACGACTCCGCCGCCCGCGGCCACCCACGCGTCGAGCCGTTCGCGCGCCGCGCCGTCGAGGTCGCCCAGGTCCAGCCCTGACACCAGCAGGACGTCGTAGGCCGACAGGTCCAGCCCCGCGTTGAGCGCCTCCGCGTCGATCTCGTCGACCGCGAACCCCAGCGAGCGCAGGACGAACAGCTCGTCACCGGAGGCGGCGGCGGCGATGCGCGGGGCTTCCAGTGCGGTCCGCTGCCGCGGCCTTGACTCGAGCGCGTGGAAGTCCACCCCCCAGAACCGCGCGAACCCCTCCATCGAGCGCTGCGCCCACCGGGGCACGATCACCGTGCCGGCTTCGAAGCCGTCGAAGTCCGCGGTCGCGCGCTGCAGCGGGACGCCGACGGACAGCAGGCGGTTGGTCGCCTCGACGGCCGCGGGGTCGTCGAGCTCCAGGGCGTACGCCGCCGCGGGCAGCGGGTCGACCGTGCCGCGCAGCCGCACGGGCCGCTTGGAGGGCGGCGCCCACGGCACACGCTCGCCGCGCGGGATCGTGTCGACCGTCGCGCCCCACAGCAGAGCGTGACTCCAGCCGGAGATGTCGTACATCTGCGGGGTCAGACGGCTGATGTCGTAGCCGCGCTCCAGGATCGTGTTCGCAAGGCCGCGCAACGGCTGCTTCATCGAGACGACCCAGCTGCCTGCCTCGTAGCGGACCCCGTTGGCGCGGACCGGGCGATCGGCCCGCCGGACGACGACGTTGTTGCGGATCAAAAAGTTCGCCAGTCGCGTCGCCGCGACGTCGCTGTCCTGACCGCGGCCCATCGGGATGACGTAGCCGGCCGGGTACCTCGCGACGTACTGGTCTTCCGGACCGAAGCCGGGCACGAAGCCGGGCTCGATGGGCAACGGCTGGGCGGCAGCGGCGCCCCGGTCGAAGATCTCGATCTGGTCGCGGATCATCGCCATCTTGTTCTCGGCAGCGAACCGCAGCGCTGCCCACACCGCCGCGTAGTGCGCCGCGGTGTTGAGCTCAGCGCGGGCCGCGCGGTCAGCCGCCGGCAGGGTCAGCGAGCCGCGGTTGTTGCGCAGCGGCGCTTCCAGTGTGTGGCCGTAGGCGCCGTGGTACATCGCGTACATCGGGGTGAAGATGGGCGGCCAGTCGTCCCAGTCGCCGACCTCCCAGTCCCGGAACGGGATCACGGCGCCGGAGTCGTCGAGGGTCTCGCGGATGTCGTCGGAGAAGTCGTCGCGCCGCTCGGCGTACTCGGCGAGCAGGCCGGCTTCCATGGCCTCGGCCTGCGCCAGCGCCCACTTGATGTACAGGTCGTACTCGTAGTTGGGATTGTGCGGAGGCGTCGCCGGCTCGATGAGCATCGGGTTGACGTAGCCGTGCAGGTCCAGCGCGACCATCGGGTTCCACTCGCTGATGACCTTGACCATCGCCCGCGTCTCCGGCTGTGACTGCGTGATGAAGTCGCGGTTGAGGTCGAAGTCGGCGCCGTTGCGCCGGGTGCCGTGCACCCGCCCGTCGGGGTTGGCGACGACGTTGAACATGATGAAGGTGTTGTCGAGGACCTTGTGCGTCTGGGCACTGTTGTCAAAGGCGAGGTGCTCGATGAGCTCCAGCGACGCGTCGACGCCCTCCCACTCGTTGCCGTGGATCGAGCCGTTGACGAAGATCGGCACCTTGAAGCTGCCGAACTCGGCGAGCAGGTCCTGCGCGCGCTGCGGGTCGAACAGCATGAGGCTGCGGAGCGCCCGGTACTTGCGCAGCACCTTGGGGCGCGACACCGTCACCAGGTACAGGTCCCGTCCCTCGGCGGACCGCCCGATGACCTCCGCCTGGACGCGCTGGCTACGGGCGACGATGTCGTTGATGCGCGGCGCGATCCCGTGGTAGGGGGTCAGCCCCGGCGGGAGGTCGACGTTCTCCTCGGCCCGCGGGACCGGCAGCGGAGCCGGTGCGGGCGGCGCCTCCTGCGCCACGCCGGCACCGGGCAGCAGCCCGAGC
>JAUJMS010000030.1 GCA_030446745.1 Egibacteraceae bacterium
GTCTTGAGCGAGTTCTCGATCTCCGACGGCGAGATGTTCTTGCCGCCCGCGGTGATGATGATGTCCTTGAGCCGGTCGGTGATCTTGACGTGCGTGCCGTCGACCCACTCGCCGACGTCGCCGGTGTGCAACCAGCCGTCGGCGTCGATCGCGGCGCGAGTCGCCTCCTCCTTGCGCCAGTAGCCGGCGAACACGCCGGGGTGGCGCGTGAGGATCTCCCCGGTGTCGGGGTCGATGCGGAGCTCGGTGTCGGGATGCGGCTCGCCGACGGTGCCGAGCTTGATCCGCCCCGGCCGGTTCGCCGTCGCAACCGCCGTGTTCTCGGTCATCCCGTACACCTCGTGCATCGGCACCCCGATGCCCATGAACCACTGAAGCACCTCCGGCGCGATCGGGGCGGCGCCCGACGCGGCGAAGCGGCACTTGCGCATGCCGATGCGGTCCTTGAGTGCCCGGAACAAGAAGACGTCGCCGATGATGCCGAGCAGCCGCGTGCCCGCAGTGGGGCGTCCACCGTTGGCGACCATCGTCGCGCCGATCCGGTCGGCGACGCGCATCCAGAGCGCGTAGTTCGCGCGCTTGAGCCGGCTGGCGGACGCCATGCGGATCTGCACGCCGGCGTGGATCTTCTCCCAGATGCGCGGGACCCCGAAGAAGATCGTCGGCTGCACCTCGCGCAGGTTTTGCGGCACGGTTTCGATGGACTCGGCGAAGTGCACGAGGTGGCCGCTCGCGACGCTGTACCAGGTCGTAAAGATGCGTTCGGCGACGTGGGACAGCGGCAGGTACGACAGCGTGACGTCGTCGGGTCCGGGTGGCGGGTCGGTGAAGCCGCCGCCGGCCACCAGCGTGGTGACGGCGAACTCGACGTTGGCGACGGTGAGCATCGCGCCCTTCGGCGGGCCGGTGGTGCCCGACGTGTAGATCAGCGTCATGACGTCGTCGGGCGTGGCGGCGGCCATGGCGCGCTCGACCACGCCCGAGTTCGCGTCGCGGTGGCGACGCCCCAGCGCGAGGAAGTCCTCCCACGAGAGCAGCCGCGGGTCGTCGTAGCGGCTGCGGATGCCGCGTGGCTCGAGGTAGACGATGCGTTCGAGCCCGGGCAGCTCGTCGGCGACGGCCAGCGCCTTGTCGACCTGCTCCTGGTCCTCGGCGACGAGGATCTTCGCCCCCGAGTTGTCCAGCAGGTAGCGAACCTCGGCGACGGGGTTGGTGGGGTACAGGCCCATCGTCATCGCGCGCACCGCGACGGTGGCGAGGTCGGCGAACAGCCACTCGGGGCGGTTCTCCGCGTGCACCGCGACCCGGTCGCCGGGCTGCACACCGAGGGCGAGCAGCGCGTGCGCCACCGTCTGGACGGTGTCCCAGTAGCCGCCCCAGGTGATGTCGCGCCAGATCCCGAAGTCCTTCTCGCGCAGCGCGACGCGGTCGGGCTCCGTCGTCGCCCGGTCGCGCAGGCGCGTGACGATCGTCGTCGTCGTGGTGGTCGGGGCGGGCTGTTGGAGCGTGGCGGTCACGGGTTGCCTCCGCTGGTCGTGGCGACGGCGTGCTCCTCGCCGAGGTAGGCGCGCACCACTTCGGGGTCGCGCTGGACGACGTCGGGCGGGCCCATCGCGATCGGGTGGCCGAAGTCGAGGACCAGGACGCGGTCGGCGAGGTCCATGACCAGGCCCATGTCGTGTTCGACGAGGATCATGGGGATCGCGAGCTCGTCGCGGATGTCGAGGATGAACCGCGCCATGTCCTCGGTCTCCTCGAGGTTCATCCCGGCGACCGGCTCGTCGAGCAGGAGCAGCTTCGGCTCCAGCGCCAGCGCGCGGCCGAGCTCGACGCGCTTTTGGATGCCGTAGGGGAGCAGCCCGACCGGCAGCTTTCGGTAGGGCTCGATCTCCAAGAAGTCGATGATGTCCTCGACGACGGCACGGTGGGCGACCTCCTCGCGGCGCGCCCGCCCGGCGTACCACAGCGCGGCGAACACGCCGTAGCGGACGTGCTGGTGGCGCCCGAGCATGAGGTTGTCGATGACGGTGAGGTTCTCGAACAGCTCGATGTTCTGGAACGTCCGCGAGATGCCGAGCCCCGCGATCGCGTGCGGCGAGCGGCCGATGAGCTCGGTGCCGACGAACCGCACCGACCCTCGCTGCGGCCGGTAGACGCCGGACAAGACGTTGAAGATCGACGTCTTGCCGGCGCCGTTCGGGCCGATGATCGCGAACAGTTCGCGCGGTTGGACCGTGAAGCTGACCCCGTCGAGTGCCGTGACGCCGGCGAAGCTGAGGGAGACGTCGGAGAAGACCAGGATCGGCTCGTCGGCGGCGACCTCGGCCTGGGTCTCCTCGAGCGCGTGCACGAAGGCGTCGCTCACGACAACCACCGCTTCCGGCGCTTGTAGTGCTTGACATCCCGGAACGAGCGGTCGCCGTCCTCTTTCAGTCCCAGGTAGAACTCGCGCACGTCCTCGTCGTCGAGCAGCGCCGCGGCGGGTTTGTCCATGACGACCTTGCCGGTCTCGAGGATGTAGCCGTGTTCGGCGATGGACAGCGCCATGTTCGCGTTCTGCTCGACCAGCAGCACGGTCGTGCCCTGCTGGTTGATCTCGACGACGAGGTCGCGCACCTGCTGGACCAGTCGCGGCGCCAGGCCCAGGCTCGGCTCGTCGAGGAGCAGGTAGCGCGGGTCGGACATCAGCGCACGACCCATCGCGAGCATCTGCTGCTCGCCGCCCGACAGGTAGCCGGCCGTTGCGCGCCGCCGCTCCTTGAGCACCGGGAACAAACCGTAGACGCGGTCGAGGTTCGCCCCGAGCTTCGCCTTGCCGCCGTTGGTGTGGGCGCCGACGCGCAGGTTCTCCTCGACGGTGAACTCGGCGAACACGCGCCGGCCCTCGAGGACCTGTTTCACGCCGAGCGCGACGATCTCGGACGGCCGGCGGTGGTGGATCGGCGTCCCGTCAAGGGTGATGGCGCCCTTGGTGACCTCGCCCTCGTGGATGTCGAGCAGCCCGGAGATCGCCCGCAGCAGCGTCGTCTTGCCCGCGCCGTTCGCTCCGAGCAGCGCGACGATCTTGCCGTCGGGGACCTCCAGGCTCACGCCACGTAGCACCAGGATGACGTCGTCGTAGACGACCTCGAGGTTCGTGACCGACAGCAAGCGCGGTCCTCCGCTCGGCGCTGGGGCTTCCGGTCCAGGCGTTTCCGAACGGGATCGTAGGCATTACGGGCGCGTCTGTCCCGCCGTCCGGCGGTTTTTCTCGCAGTTACCGCCCGAAGCGGCGCAAGCGGAGCGAGTTCGCGACGACGCTGACCGACGAGAACGCCATCGCCGCGCCGGCAATGACCGGGTTGAGCAGGCCCAGCGCGGCCAGCGGGATCGCCGCGGTGTTGTAGCCGAACGCCCAGCCCAGGTTCTGCAGGATGGTGCGGTAGGTGCGCCGCGACAGGTCGATGGCGGTCGCCACGCCGTCGAGGTCGCCGCGCATCAGGGTCAGGTCCGACGACTCGATCGCGACGTCGGTCCCGGTGCCGATGGCGATGCCGAGGTCGGCCTGGACCAGCGCCGGCGCGTCGTTCACGCCGTCGCCGACCATCGCGACGACCTGACCCTCGCCCTGCAGGCGCTTGACCTCGCCGACCTTGTCGGCCGGCAGCACCTCGGCGAGCACCCGGTCGATGCCGACCCGCGCGGCGATCGCGTCGGCGGTGCGGGCGTTGTCGCCGGTGATCATCGCCACCTTCAGGCCCATCGCGTGCAGGCGCGCGACGGCGGCGCTCGCCTCGTCCTTGAGCGTGTCCGCGACGGCGAGCACGCCGCGCACCTCGCCGTCCCAGCCGGCGAACACCGCGGTCTTGCCCTCGCCCTCGAGCCGCTCGGCGGCATCGTCGAGCGCCTCGGGCAGGACCATGCCAGCCTCGGCCACGAGCTTGCGGCGCCCGACCCACACCGTGGCGCCGTCGACGTCGGCGCGCACGCCGTGTCCCGCGACTGCCGCGAAGCCGGTGGCCGGCGGGAGCTGTCCGGCGCGCTCGCGGGCGCCGGCGGCGATCGCGGCGCCGACGGGGTGCTCGCTGTCGGCCTCGCTCGCGCCAGCGCGGCGCAGCAGGTCGTCGTCGGCGAGGCCGGGGGCGGTCACGACGTCGGTGAGCGCCATCGCGCCGCGGGTCAGCGTGCCGGTCTTGTCGAACACGACGGTGGTGATGCTGCGGGCGCGCTCGAGCACCTCGACGCTCTTGATCAGCACACCGAGGTCGGCGCCCCGCCCGGTGCCGACCATGATGGCGGTCGGTGTCGCGAGCCCCAGCGCGCACGGGCACGCGATGATGAGCACCGCGACGGCGCTGACCAGCCCGCGGGCTGCGTCCCCCGCGAGCACCGTCCAGCCCAGCAGCGTGACGAGCGCGACCGCGATGACGATCGGGACGAACACGGCGGAGACGCGGTCGGCGATGCGCTGGACCTGACCCTTTCCGGCCTGCGCGTCCTCGACGAGCTTGACGATCTGCGCGAGCGCCGTCTCCGCGCCGACGGCGGTGGCGCGGACTGTCAGTGCGCCGCTGGCGTTGACCGTCGCGCCGGCGACCCGGTCGCCGACGGTCTTCTCGACCGGAACGGACTCGCCGGTGAGCATCGACTCGTCGACGGCGCTGGCGCCGTCGACGACGAGACCGTCGGTGGGGATCTTCTCGCCGGGGCGGACCCGCAGCAGGTCGCCGACGCGCACCTCGTCCACGGGGATCATCACCTCGCTGCCGTCGCGCAGCACGCGCGCCTCTTTCGCGCCGAGCTCGAGCAGCGCCCGGATGGCGGACCCGGCCCGGCTCTTGGCGCGCGCCTCGAAGTAGCGCCCGAGCACGAGGAAGGCGATGACGAGGGCGGCCGTCTCGAAGTACAGCTCCATGACGCCGGTCGCCAGCGCCCACACCGAGTAGCCGTAGGCGGCCAGCGTGCCGATCGCGATGAGCGTGTCCATGTTGGCGGTGAGGCTGCGCGCGCGCTTGGCGGCTTCGCGCAGGAACGGCCAGCCGACGTAGAACTGGACCGGTGTCGTGAGCGCGAACGTCGCGAGCCGTGCCCGCGGGTCCATCATCACGGCCTCGCCGCCGAACATCGACAGGGCGAGCACCACCAGGCTCAGCGGCCACGCGATCACGACGCGACGCAGCCATGCGCGGCGCGCGACATCCTCGGCGTCGCCGGTCTCCGGCTCGCTGCCGCCGGTCACCGCGGTGAGTCGGTAGCCGATCTTGGCGACGGCGGCCTGCAGCTCGTCGACCGCCACCGCGTCGGCGACCTCCACCCGCGCCCGGCTCGTGGCGAAGTTCACCTCGGCGCTGCGCACGCCGTCCTGGCGGCCGAGCACCTTCTGGACGCGCGCGGCGCACGAGCCGCAGGTCATCCCCTCGACCGCGAAGTCGAGGGTCTCGGCGGCAGTGGTCTGTGCGGCCATGAGCTGTGCTCCTGTGATGGGGTCAGGCGGGAACGTCGTAGCCCTGCGCCTCGATGGTGGCGACGATGTCGTCGCGACTGACCGCCGAGGTGTCGTACTCGACGGTCACCGTCGCGTTGGGAACGTCGACCGTCGCCAGGTCGACGCCCGGCAGCGGGTTGAGCGCGCCCTCAATCGAGTTCTTGCAGTGGTCGCAGTGGATCTCGGGCACGGCGATGGTCTCGGATGCCACGGTCAGTCCTTCGCGTCGGCGGGGGACGGGCGCAGGACGCGCCGGTCGTACTTGAGGGTCTCCATCAACTCGTCGACGATCTCGTCGGTGCGTCCGGCGCGCATCGCCTCGGCGACGCAGGTCTCGAGGTGCCGGCGGAACACCACGCGGCTGGTCGCTTCGAGCAGCCCCTGCACCGCGGCGAGCTGTTTCATCACGTCCGGGCAGTACGCGTCCTCGGCGACCATGCGGATCACGCCGTCGAGGTGTCCCCGTGCGGTCTTGAGCCGGTTGGTGACCTGCGCGTCGTGCGGCGGCATGGGCAAAGTCTACCCCACCTGGGGAGGGGCCACACCCCCATGCCGCGCGCTGCGCGGCAGCGCCGACCGGCAGCTCGTGCGCGACTGACGGCCGCGAGCGCTCGCGGGCGCGGCGCCTCAGCGCGTCGCGCCCTCGACCGCCGCAGCGAGCGACTCCAACGCCCCGGGTTCCGTGACGGCGACCTGGGCGACCCGCCTGCCGTGGTCGCGCAGGCTGCGCAGGTCGCCCTGGGCCTGCGCCCGGATGAGCGTCGCGAAGTCGTAGTCGCGTCCCGGGATACCGGGCCCGCCGGTCGGGCGATCCACGACCTGCAGCGCGACAACGCTGTTCGGGCCGCCCTTGTGCAGCTGGCCGGTGGAGTGCAGAAACCGCGGTCCCCAGCCGAAGGTCGTCGCCACGCGGTAGCGGTCGCGCACCGTAGCGCGCAGCCGCTGCAACGGGGCGGCGGTCTCCGGGGTTGGCGCAAGGTACGCCTGGACGCTGCAGTAGTCGCCGGGGCGCAGGTGGTCGAGCAGGGCGCTGACGTCGCCGTGTTCCGGCTCGTCGAGGCTGCCGCCGGCGGCGACGTCGTCGAGCACCGCGGTGGTGTTCGCCTTGGACTCGGACACGTTCGGTTCGTCGAACGGGTTGATGCCGAGCAGCGCTCCGGCCAACGCGACGGCGACCTCCCAGCGAACGAACTCGCCGCCCAGGCCGGCCCGGTCGGCGACGTCGATGCGGTGCACCGGGTGGCCAGCGGCCGCGAGGTCGTCGACACCGAGTGGCGTCTCGGCGCCCAGGTGCAGCGCCACGAAGGCGCGGTCGTCGCCGTAGACGCCGGGCTCGCCGATCGGCTCGCCGACCACGGGCACGATCCCGCGACCCTGCTTGCCCGTCGACTCGGCGACGAGCTGTTCGACCCAGTCGCCCAACGACGCCAGCGACGTCGGGGTGAGCACGGTGAGCTTGTCGCGCCCGGCGCGGGCGCAGCCGGCGATGAACGCGGCCAGCTGCGCGCCGGGGTTGTCCTCCGGCGCGGTGCGGCAGCGCTCGAGCATCGCCGCGCCGGACGCCCACACCGCGTCGACGTCGACGCCGGCCAGTGCCGCGGGAAGCATGCCGAACAGCGACAGCGCCGAGTAGCGCCCGCCGATGTCGGGCGGGTTCGTCGCGACGTCGCGCCAGCCGCCGTCCCGCGCTTGCGCCTCGAGCTGCGACCCGGGGTCGGTGACGGCGAGCAAGCGTGCGGGGGGCACAAGCTCCGCCGCGCGGGCGGCGAAGCTGCGGGTCTCCTCGGTCGACCCCGACTTGCTCGACACCACGACGAGCGCCGCGTTCAGCGACGCGGGGTCGAGCACCGCCGCGACGGCGTCGGGATGCGTCGAGTCGAGCACCGCCAGCGTGGCGCCCCGCCCGTCGCCGCCGAACACCGTGGCGAACACCTCGGGCGCCAGGCTCGATCCGCCCATGCCGGCGAGCACGACGCGGGAGATGCCGTCGCCGGTGACGCCCGCGGCCAGCTCGCGCAGGCGCTGTGACCAGCCGGGCGGGGGGGCCGCCACGTCGAGCCATCCCAGCCGGTTGGCGACGACCTGCTGCCCCTCGGCGTCGTCCGACCACAGCGTCGCGTCCCGGTCGTGCAGGCGCGCGACGGCGTCGCGGTCGCGCAGCTCGCCCAGCGCATCGTCGACGTCGCTCACGAAACGGCTCCTCGGCTCGGACGGGCGGAACTGCGAGGCTAGCCAGAAGCGGCGGCGCAGCGGTAGTGACGAGATCGTGTCAGGGAAGGGGGTCGAGGCGTGAAGTTGGCCCGCTGGCGCGACGGCGACGGCGAGCTGGTCGGCGTCGTGGCCGGCGACAGCGTCGTCGCGTGCCTCCGCCTTGCTGACGCCGCGGCCGGCGACGCGGCGATCGTCGAGCTGGCCGGCCGGGGGACGACGCCCTCGCCGATCGCCGCCCCCGTCGCGCTGAGCGACGTCGCGCTGCTCGCGCCGATCCGGCGGCCACCGGCGATCCGCGACTTCTACGCCTTCGAGGAGCACGTGCGCACCGCCCGCGCCGGCCGGGGCCTGGACATGGATCCCGACTGGTACACGCTGCCGGTGTTCTACTTCTCCAACCCCCACACCGTCGTCGGCCCCGACGCCGACGTCGCGATGCCCGCCGACACCTGCGAGCTCGACTACGAGCTGGAGGTCGCCGCCGTCGTCGGCGTGGACGCCGCCGACCTGTCGCCGGCGCAGGCGTGCGACGCGATCGTCGGCTACACCGTGTTCAACGACTTCTCGGCGCGCGACCTGCAGCGCCGCGAGATGCGCCTGGGGCTCGGGCCGGCCAAGGGCAAGGACTTCGCCAGCGCGCTCGGACCGTTTCTCGTCACCCCCGACGAGCTCGACGGCACGCCGCAACGCCCCGCGGCGGCGATGGTCGCGCGGGTCAACGGCGTCGAGTGGTCGCGTGGGGACCTCGCCGACCTGCACCACCCTTTTCCGGAGCGGGTGGCGTACGCCTCGCGTGACGCGCGGGTGCGCGCCAGCGACGTGATCGGCTCGGGGACGGTCGGCAGCGGCTGCATTCTCGAGCTGTCGCTGCGCTTCGGGCCCGAGCGCTACCCGTACCTGCGGCCCGGCGACATCGTCGAGCTGGAGGTCGCGGGCATCGGCACGCTACGCAACCGAATCGTCACACCTCGCTCGGCGTAGGCTGCGCCCGTCGAGCAGCGAGGGGGTCAGCGATGCCGTACTACCGCCGCGTCGGAGAGGTTCCGCACAAGCGCCACACCCAGTTCCGTCGCCCCGACGGCGGGCTGTACGCCGAGGAGCTGATGGGGGTCGAGGGCTTCAGCGCCGACGCGTCGCTGCTGTACCACCGCCACCTGCCGACCGCGATCACCGCCGCGGAGGCGGTGGTGCGCGAACCCGACCCGCTGACCGCGAACCACCCGCTCAAGCCGCGACACTTCAAGACCCACCAGCTCAAGGCCGGCGGCGACCTCGTCGACGGGCGCCAGTTGCTGCTCGGCAACGACGACGTGCGCCTGTCCTACGTCGCCGCGGACGCGGACAGCCCGCTGTACCGCAACGCCGTCGGTGACGAGCTCGTCTACGTCGAGTCCGGCGCCGGGGTGCTGGAGTCGGTGTTCGGAGCGCTGCCGGTGGGCGCCGGGGACTACGTCGTCATCCCGGCCTCGACGACCCACCGCTGGGTTGTCGACGGCGAGCTGCGCGCGCTGGTCGTCGAGGCGACCAGCCACGTCGGTCCGCCGCGGCGCTACCTGTCCGCGCGGGGGCAGTTCCTCGAACACGCGCCGTACTGCGAGCGCGACCTGCGCGGGCCGGGCGAGCCGCTGCTCGCCGACGGCGAGGCGGTCGACGTGCTCGTGCGCCACCGGACCGGCTTCACTCGCTTCACCTACGCCACCCACCCGTTCGACGTGGTCGGCTGGGACGGCTGCCTGTATCCCTACGCGTTCAACATCGGCGACTTCGAGCCGATCACCGGCCGCATCCACCAGCCCCCGCCGGTGCACCAGACCTTCGAGGGGCGCAACTTCGTCGTGTGCAGCTTCGTCCCGCGCAAGTTCGACTACCACCCGCAGGGCATCCCAGCCCCGTACAACCACGCCAACGTCGACAGCGACGAGCTGCTGTTCTACGTCGGCGGGGACTTCATGAGCCGCAAGGGCGCCGGCATCGAGCTCGGCTCCATGAGCCTGCACCCGTCCGGCTTCACCCACGGTCCGCAGCCCGGCTCGGTGGAGGCGTCGCTGGGCAAGGACGCGACCGACGAGCTCGCGGTGATGGTCGACACCTTCCGGCCGCTGCATCTCGGACCCGCCGCCGCCACATGCGAGGACGACCGCTACGCCTGGTCGTGGGCTGGTGGCGAGACGTCGCGGGTGTTCGGTTCGGCGTGACTCCACCGCCGGCACAGGCTGCGATGGCGGCGGCGCTGCGCGACGAGCTCGACGCGGTGCTGCGCGCCAGCGCGCTGCCGCAGCGGCTCGGCGTCGTCCTCGAGGAGTGGGGTCCCGGGTGGGCGCGCACCGCGCTCGCGCCGGGGCCCGACGCCGGCAACCTCGGCGGCAGCGTCCACGGCGGCCTGCTGTTCGTGCTGGCCGACGCGGCCTTCGAAGCCGCCTGCAACAGCTACGGGCGGCGCTGCGTCGCGCTGGACATGACCTGCCACTACGTCGCGCCGGCGCGCGTGGGGGAGCGGCTGGTCGCCAACGCGACCGAGGTCAGCCGCAGCCGCCGGACCGCGTCGTACCGCGTGGACGTGTGCGCCGAGGACGGGGCGCTGCGCGCTTGGTATCTCGCGGTCGCGTACCGCACGCAGCGCTGGCATCTCGGCGAGCAGCGCTGGCCGGCGACGTGGCGCGACGCCCACTGACCGCCCGGCCGATCAGACGCTCGAGGCGCCGGCGGGGACGGGTGTAGGAACGGCGCGCCCGCCGCGGCGGTGCGCGGTCGCGACGACGACGCCGGCCAGGATCAGCGCCGCCCCGGCGAGCTGTCCGAGCGACGGCGTCTCGGCGAGCAGCACCGCGGCCAGGCCCAGCGCCCCCACCGGCTGGAGCAGCAGCAGCGCCGAGGTCATCACCGCCGGCAGCCGCGGCAGCGACACGGAGATCAGCAGCCAGCCGGCGACCTGCGAGGTCAACGCCAGCAGCGCGAGCCACCCGTGCGCCGGCCACGACGGCACGAGGTCGACCTCACCGGATGCCGCCCCCAGCACCGCCGCCACGACCGCCGCGGTGGCCGTCGCGTCGCACAGCGGCCCCGCCACGCGGCGCAGGTCCGACGCGCCCTGGCGCAGCACCAGCAGGAACGCCGCGTACGCCGCGGAGGTCGCCACGCCGAACAGCACGCCAGCCGCGGGGTCGCGGCCGTAGGCGCCGTCCCCGATGATGCCCGAGACGAGCACCACGCCGGACAGCATGACCGGCAGCGCGACGAACAGGCTCCGCGACGGCCGTTCGGACAGCAGCGCCCAGGCCGCGAGACCGACGACTAGGACCTGCAGGTTGCCGAGCACCGTCGCCAGTCCGGCACCGACCGCGTCGATGGCGTGGTGCCACAAGACGAGGTCGACGGCGAAGAAGGCCCCCGCGATGAAGGCGAGGCGTCGGCTGGCCGCCGGCCGCGCGCCGTAGCGGCGGCGCTCCCACGTCGCGAGCGCGACGAGGATGGGTAGCGCGTACAGACAGCGGAACACGGCCGCGGTCGCGGGCGCGACGTCGGCGAGGCGCACGAGGATCCCCGAGAACGCGATGCACATCGCGCCGGCGACGGCGGTCAGCACGGGACGGTTGGCAGCCCTGGTCACGGGTGCCTCCTCTGCGTCAGCAGCGTTATACAATGACGCCCCTGACACTACCCCTCCGACTGTCACGAGTCAACATGCAGTTAACGCATGACACCGAGTGCCAGCTCGCGATGACGGTGGCGCTGGTCAACAGCGCCCCCGAGATCGCGGGAGAGGAGCGGCTGGACACCGTCGCCGCACTGCGAGCGTTCGTCGCCGAACACCGGATCAGCGGGGTGCGCCGCGTCACGACGGCCGACCTCGCCGCGGTGCAAGCGCTGCGCGTCCCGCTGCGCCGCGTATTCACGACGTCCGACCTGCGCAGCGCCGTCGCGGTGGTCAACCGTCTCGTCGCCGACGCCCGCGCGCTGCCGCAGCTGACCGATCACGACGGCCAGGTGTGGCACCTGCATTTCACGCCACCCCAGGCGGCGCTCGCGCATCGCCTGGCCGCCGACGCGGGCATGGGCCTGGCGGTCGTCATCCGCGACGACGGGCTAGCGCGGCTGCGCACCTGCGACGCCGACGACTGCGACGCGGTGCTCGTCGACACGTCGCGCAACCGCTCGCGGCGCTACTGCGACGCCGGCAACTGCGGCAACCGGCTGCACGTCGCCGCCTACCGCGCTCGGCGGCGCGCTGCGGGGGAGGCCGGCACCGCGTCGTAGCGAGCGCGTCGGCGGTCGTCCCTGGGGCGCCAGCGCGCGCGTGCGCTACGGTGCCGCCTCAGTTTCGCTCTCGAGGAGGCGGCGGCGTGGACTTCCGCGACAGCCAGGACGAGGCCGCGTTCCGCGCCGAGGTTCGCGCCTGGCTTGCCGAGCACCTGCCTGCGGGCTGGTCCGAGCGTCCCTACGCCCGGCCGGGCGGCGAGGCGACCGGCGACGGTGACGCCGAGCAGCTGCGCCGCTGGTGGCAGCGCGAGCTGTACGACGGCGGCTGGGCGGGCCTGACCTGGCCGGTCGAGTACGGCGGGCGCGGCGCGTCGCTGGTCCACCAGGTCATCTTCAATCAGGAGGCCGCGCGCGCGCAGGCGCCCGAGCCGATCAACGTCATCGGGTTGTACATGGCCGGCCCTACGATCCTGTCGGTGGGCACCGAGACACAGAAACGCCGCTACCTGCCGCCGCTGCTCGCCGGCGCCGAGATCTGGTGCCAGGGCTTCTCCGAGCCCGGCTCAGGCAGCGACCTCGGCGCCGCGCGGACCCGCGCCGTGCGCGAGGGCGACGTCTACGTCGTCAACGGCCAGAAGGTGTGGACCAGCTACGGCCATCTCGCGCGCTTCTGCATCCTGCTCGCCCGCACCGACCCCGACCAGCCCAAGCACGCGGGACTCAGCTACTTCCTGCTCGACATGGACCAGCCCGGCGTCACCGTCCGTCCGCTCGTGCAGATCACCGGCGACCCCGAGTTCAACGAGGTGTTCTTCGACGACGCGCGCGTCCCGGTCAGCGAACGCCTGGGGGAGGAGGGCGACGGCTGGAAGGTCGCCATGACGACGCTGCTGCACGAGCGCGGCACGATGAGCGTGGGGCTGCAGGTCATGAGCCGAATCACGCTCGACCGGCTCATCGAGCTGGTGCGCAAGCTTGACCGCGCCGACGACCCCGTCGTGCGCGAGCGCATCGCCGGGTTCGCGCTCGACGTCGAGGCGCTGCGCATCACGAACCTGCGCAGCGTGTCCGGACTGCGCAACGGCGTGCCAGGACCGGAGGGCTCGATGGCCAAGCTGCTGTGGGAGCGGGTGCAGCAGGGGATGGGCGAGTTCGCGATGGAACTGCTCGGCGCCGCCGGTCAGGTCACCGGCGGGCCGGAGGTCGTCGACGGCGGATGGTGGCAGTACATCTACCTGCGCGGCCGCGGCCACACCATCGAGGCCGGCACCACCGAGGTGCTCAAGAACATCATCGCCGAGCGGGTGCTCGGCCTGCCGCGGAGCCGCTGACGTGGACGTCACCTATTCCGAGGAGCAGCAGGCGCTGCGCGACGCCGTCCGCGATTTGCTCGCCGACCACTGCACGCCCGCCCACGTCCGCGCGGTTGCGGCCGGGCCGACCGGCGCCGACCTGGCGCTGCACCGGCGCCTCGCCGACGTCGGGGTGCTCGAGCTGCCGGGTGCGGTGGAGCTGGGCATCGTCGCCGAGCAGACCGGCGCAGCGCTGCTGCCGGCGCCGACGTGGTCGGTCGCCGCGGTGGCGCTGCCAGCCCTGGCCGCCTGTGACGGCGAGGGGGAACTGTCCGCCGCCGCCCGCCGCGGCGACGCGGTACCGGTGCTCGTCCTCGACGGTCTGGTGCCCGAGGCGCACGTCGCCACACATCTGCTCGTCGCCGACGACGGCGAGCTGGGCGTCGCGGAGGCCGGCGCCTGCGCCGTCGAGGTTGTGCCGACGATGGACGCGACGCGCCGACTGTGCCGCGTGCGCGTGACCGGGGCGACGACGCCGCTGGGGCCGGCGCGCCCGGCGCTCGACGCCGCCCGGCTGACCGGCGCGGTCACCCTTGCCGCCGAGCTCGTCGGCGTCGCGCAGGCGTGCCTTGACCGCGCGGTCGCCCACGCCCGCACCCGCGAGCAGTTCGGCCGCCCGATCGGGTCCTACCAGGCCGTCAGCCACCGCTGCGCGGAAATGTTCGTCGCCCTCGAGTCGGCGCGCAGCTTGACGCTGTACGCGGCCTGGGCGGTCGCCGAGGGGGCGGCCGACGCGACGCTGGCCGTGTCGGCGGCCAAGGCGGCCGCCGGAGCGGCCGCGGTCGCGTGTGCGCAGAGCGCGATCCAGGTCCACGGCGGGATCGGCTTCACCTGGGAGTCCGACCTGCACCTGTACCTCAAGCGCGCCCAGTCCGGTGCCGCGCTGCTCGGCACGCCCGCCGAGCACCGCCGCCGCGTCGCCGACCTGCTCGGCGTCTGACCGCCGCGGCGGCGGGTCGGTTACGGGCGGGCGCTCGCGCGCACCTTGACCGGCGCGGCGGCGGTCGGCTTGAACGTCATCCCACCGTCGATCTCCGCCGCGTCGTAGACCCAGATGCTCTCGGCCCCCGAGGCGGTGTCGAGAGTCAGCGTGATCGTGTGGTGGGCGTGGACCGTCAGCGCCGACAGCTCGCCCTTGAAGGTGCCGCTGAACGTGGCGTCGGTCGGCCCGCTGGGGTCCACCTTTCGGATGATGCGCGGGTCGGCCTACCGATGGCCGCTTCCGAGGAAATTCGACGCGAAGGCGTCGCGGTTCCTGTCTGCAACGCCGCCGCCGGCGTTGCTTTACATAATGAACATTATCCCTAGGCGGAGGTCGAACCCGGCCCGGCGCCGAACGTCACGTCGCGGCGCACGGCGGTGGCCAGCCGGTCGAGAAAGGCGTCGCGCGGCACGGCAACCGCGCCGAGCGACGCGAGGTGGGGCGTCGGCAGCTGGGCGTCGAGCAGCGTGAAGCCGCAGGTGCGCAGGTGCGCGACGAGCGCGACGAGCGCAACCTTCGACGCGTCGCTGCGCCGCGAGAACATCGACTCGCCCGTGAACGCTCCCCCGACGGTGATTCCGAACAGCCCGCCGACCAGCTCATTGCCGGCCCAGACCTCGACGCTGTGTGCGGCGCCAGCCGCGTGCAACCGGCGGTAGGCGGCGACCATCGCCGGCACGATCCAGGTGCCGCCGTCGCGTGGCTGCGCGCAGCCGCGTACCACCGCGTCGAACGCGGTGTCGACGGTGGTCCGGTAGACCTCCGAGCGCAGGCGCCGGCGCAGGCTGCGCGACACGCGCAGCCCGTCGAGCGGGATGACCGCCCGCGGGTCGGGTGACCACCACCCCACCGTGCCGTCCGGTCCCGGCCACGGAAAGATGCCGTGGGCGTAGGCGTCGAGCAGCGTCGGCGTGCGCAGGTCGTCGCCGACCGCCATCGGGGCGTCGCGGGGAGCCCGGCGGGGGTCGGGAAAGCGGCTGCCGATGGCTCGCACGGGCGCGAGTGTGGCACCACCACGGTGTGCGCGGACACCGGGTCCCCGATCTCAGCCGTCCGCGCCGGCGTCGCCGAAGCGGTCCCACGGCCAGGGGTTGCCGGCGCCGTAGCGTTGCACGCTGGGACCGGTCGGCGGCGGCGTCCGCCCGAGCAGGCCGGGGCCGACCGTGACGATGCGCGCGGGGAACAGCGCGGCGAACGGGTCGTCGGCGAGACGGCTGCGGTCGTCGCCGCGGACGGCGGTCAGCGCCCCGACGAAACGGTCGTCGCTCAGCGTCATGGTCGTGACGACGTCCACGGGGCGCGCCTGCACGACGTTGCGCAGCGCCTGGGACACCGCCGGATCGTCGAACGGCAGCGACACACCCGCGGGCGGCAGGACGAGCGACGCAACCGCCGCCGCACCGTCGGGGTCGATGGCGCGGGCGTCGACCTTGGCGGCGCCGTCAGGCGCCTGCGCGTCGCGGTGCCAGGCGGCCAGCGTGCCGGCGGGCGTCCCGTCGCGGTCGGTGACCGTCGCGCTCGCGACCGCGCCCTCGACGGCGCCGTGCACCAGCGCCAGCCAGCACCAGCTCACCCGGGCGGACCGTCCCAGTCGCGGCGGATCGCCCGGCTGATCTCGCGGAAGTCGCGCCGCAGTTCCTCGTTGGTGGGCCGACCCCAGAACCAGTAGCCGCAGTAGGCGCGGTGCACCGTGAGGTCAGGGAACAAGGTGAACACCGTCGGGGTGTAGGGGTGGTGGCTCGTGTCGGTGGTCTCGAGCAGACCCAGACGGGGCAGCCAGCGCCGGTCGCTGTCGGACAAAAACGTCCAGCGCGCCCCGAGGCCGGCGCGAAACGCCGCCGACACCTCGGGCGGGTCGACGCTGAGCGACACGAAGCGGGTGTAGGCGACCTCGGCCTCGTCCTGCAGCGCGACCAGCGAGCGGAAAAACGCCTGCTCCTTTGGGCACCACCAGCCCCGGTAGCACTGCAGCAGCACGGGGTCGTCGCCGGCGAGCTGCGACAGCGTGCGCGCGTTGCCGGCCGCGTCGGGCAGGTCGAGGTCCGGGAACCGCTCCCCCGCCGCGGGGGTCACCACGACGAGCCGCTGCG
>JAUJMS010000005.1:0-37440 GCA_030446745.1 Egibacteraceae bacterium
GAGAAGCGCCCCGCTGGTTCGGCAGGTCGAGGTAGGCGGCGGCGAGGCCGAGCGCGGCCAGGACCGCGATGCGCGCGGCGAGCCAAGAGGCTCCGGCGTCGAGGACGCCCGACAGGTGCTGCCGCGGTGCGCGGCTCACTGCGGAGGCGCCCAACCACGGAGCGCCGCCTCCTCGAAGTACAGCGAATCGGTCTCGGCGAGCACCAGCGGCTGTCCGCGCAGCAGGGTGAGCTCGTGGGCCAAGCTCTGGCACTGCCCCTCGAAGGTGCGGTAGCCGTCGTGCGAGACGACCCAGATGACCCGGCCGGCACCGCGCTGGGCGAGCCCGCGGGCGTAGGCGACCGGGTCGGCCTGCCGGTTGCGCTCGGTGTAGTCGATCCAGTCGACCCGCGCCGGCGGCGCCCCGCTCGGGTACACCTCCTGCTCCAGCGTCGCGGGCAGCAGCCGGCTCATCGCGGGACCGAGCTGGTCCGGGCAGTACACGACCAGGTCCGCCGGCAGCGCCTCGGCCTGCAGCGCCTCGGCCAGCACCGGCGCCGAGGTCTTCGTGTACGAGACCATCTGTCGTCGGAGTTCATGCGGTTGTCGCCGAGCATGAACAGCTTGCCCTTCGGCACCCGTGTCTTCTTGAAGTTGCGGGTTTCGGTGCGGGCGTAGGGCTCGCGGAGACGTTTGCCGTTGACCAGGACCGTCCCGTCGCGGATAGCGACCGTGTCGCCGGGCAGGCCGATGACCCGTTTGATCAGGTCGATGTCGGTGCTCGGCTGCACCAGCCCGAGCCCTTCGAGAAAGGACCGGGCGAGGCGAGCGAGCCCAGCGTCGCGGTCCTGCGCGCCTGGCCGGCGGAACACGATCACTTCACCGCGTTCGGGTTGGCGCCAGCGGTAGGTGACCTTCTCGACGAGGACGCGGTCGCCGACCTCCAGCGTCGGGATCATCGAGCCCGACGGAATGTAGAAGGCCTGCAGCAGGAAGGTCTTGATGAGAAACGCCATGACGAGCGCGGCGACGACGAGGATGGGCAGCTCCGGACAGCGGGCCGCCGGTGCGCGGTGCGGCTGCGGTCGCGCGCGCAGCGCCGCGCGCGGTTTGCCGAGTTTCCAGGGGCGGATGGCGAGGCCTGGTGATGTGGGCCGCGGGCGGCCGACGCCCCAGCGGCGCCGCCACGCCGCGTACAGGTCGGGACGCGCGCGGGTCTGCGCGACGGCCTGGCGCCAGCGACGCACCGCGGCGTGGTCGCCCTTCGAGGTCAGGACCGACGGCACCTCCATCCCGGCGCAGGTACGACGCTGCCGTAGTGCGTACCGAGCAGCCCGTCGGCGAACGACTCGTCGGTCCCTTCGCTGTCCGGGTTGCCCATGACGCTCGGCAGCAGGTAGGCGGGCCACCGCCTGGCCAGGCGACCTCGCCGCCGGCAAGGACGTAGTTCCCCACGGCGTCGTCGGCCAGCGCCGCACGCGCTCGTCGATGCCCTCGTAGCCCGCACAGCAACAGCAGCCCTGGCGCCTGGCTGAGCTTCTCTGGCGACGGCGGCCTGGTCCAGCCGGCGACCGCGCGGCGTCCAGCACGACCGTGCGCGGCCGCGGCGACCGACCAGTAGAGCGCCTCGACGGCGGCGAAGAAGAGCTCGGGTTTGAGCACCATGCCGGGCCCGCCGCCGTTCGGGACGTCGTCGACGCTGCGGTGCGGATCGGTGGCCCACGCGCGCGGGTCGCGGCACCTGCAGGTCGAGCCGGCGGCGCGCGCCTTGCCGAGCAGCGAGGCGTCGAACGGACCCGCGAAGAACTCCGGGAACGCGGAGACGACGTCGATGCGCGTCACGCGTCCTCCCCGCCGTCGTCGAGCAGGCCGGGGATCGCGCGGACGACGACCCGGTCGCCGGCGAGGTCGACCAGCGCCGCGACGGCGGGGACGAGCACCTCGCCACCGTCGGATCGCGCGACGACGAGGTAGTCGTGGGCGGGACCGTCGAGCGTGGCCTCGAGCACGCCGATCAGGGCGCCCGCCTCGTCGACTACCTCCCGGCCGAGCAGCTCGTCGTTCCAGAAGGCGTCGTCGTCCAGCACCACGGCGGCGCGCGGCAGCGTGAGGACGCCCAGGAGCGCCTCGGCGCCGGCACGGTCGTCGACGCCGACGAAGCGCACGACGCGGCGCCCGGCGTGCAGCCGGCTCGCGGCCACCACAGGTCGGCGCCGCCGGGGTGGTGGTGTAGGCCGTGCCCGGCGCGAAGTCGTGGTCCACGTCGGGATCGGGGTGGACGAACGCCTCGCCCCGCAGCCCGAGCGGTTTCGACGACGCCGACCACGACGCGCGGCTCGCCGGAGTCCGGCGCGCCGGTTGCGCGCGACACCTGCCGACGATCTCGACGGTGGCGGAGCCGCCCTCGCGCGTCGCGGCCGCCTTGACCATCGTGCGGATCGCCTTGGCGGTGCGGCCGCGCTTGCCGATGACCTTGCCCATGTCGTCGGGGTGGACGCGCAGCTCGAGCACCACCTCGCCGTCGTCCTCCTCGACCGCGGTCACCTCGACGTCGTCGGGGTTGTCCACCAGCAACTTCGCGATGTAGGTCAGGACGTCTTGCGTCATCACGGCTGGTGACCTCTCCGCTCGTGGCGTCGATCGCGCCGGTGTCCTCGGTCGGGCCGGGATCGGGTTGTGTCCTCGACCGTCGCCTGCGCGCGGCGGCCTGTTCCGCGGCGGCCTGCTCGGCAGCGGCCTGGTCCCGCGGCGGCCTGATCCGCGGCGGCGGCGGCGGCCCGCTCGGCGGCGGACGCGCGCCTCGGCGGCCTGGCGCTCGGCGTTGCGCGCGGCGGTCCGCCTCGCGCGCGGCGTGCCTGGCGCTGCGGTGGTCGCGGCCCGGGTCTCCGGGCTTGAACTCCTCCCAGATGCCCTGGATGCGCAGCAAGTTCACGACGGCGTCGGACGGCTGGACGCCGTTGCGCAGCCAGTACAGCGCCCGGCGGTCGCGGTCGATCGCGACGGTCGATGGGTCAGACAGCGGCTGGTAGAAGCCGATGTCCTCGATGAAGCGACCGTCGCGGGGCGAGCGGACGTCGGCGACGACGACGCGGTAGAACGGCTGCTTCTTCTTCCCCTCGCGGCGCAGACGCATCGCTTGACAGCCATGTCAGGACCTTTCGGACGTGGCCGGGTCACGTCGACGGTGCCGCCAGGTGCTCCTGGCGCGCCACATCGGTCCGTGGACGGGGATGCGGACCGGTCGGCTCCGCAGCACTTCGAAGCCGCCCGCATCGCGGGCGACGGCAGGCAGGATAGCGCAGGTGCCCTGACCGGCTCCTATCCTTGCGCCGATGCAGCCGATCGCGCTCGAGCGGTTCGAACAGCTCGTGAGCCAGGCGCTCGACGAGCTGCCCGACGCGCTGTGGGACCGCTTCGACAACGTCGCGGTCGTCGTCGAGGACGAGCATCCCCGACGACCCCGAGCTGCTCGGCCTGTACGAGGGCATCCCGCCTGACCGAGCGGTGGGACTACGGCGCGCTGTTCGACAAGATCTCGATCTACCAGATCCGCTGTGCTTGCTGTGCGCGGACACCGACGAGCTGGTCGAGGAGGTCAAGGTCACCGTCGTCCACGAGCTGGCCCACCACCTGGGCATCGAGGAGGACGCGCTGGCCGAGCTGGGCTGGGACCGAAGCCGCGCGCCGGGGTGGCGTACAGCTCGACGGTGAACGTGCCCGTGGCTGACGGGACGCGCACGACGGGGCCTGCCCGGCCGCCGCGGCGAGGAAGCCGTCGGTGACGAACGGCGCGCCGGGGTGACCAGCAGGTAGTCGGCGGCGGCGGGGTCAAGCGGGGTGACCGGGGTCGGCTGCACGGAGCGCAGCCGGCGCCAGCCGCGGTCGAACACCTCCGGGCCGAAGCCGCTGAGCGGGTCGACGGCGACGAGCGCCGGCGGTCCCCGGCGCCGCGTCGAGCTGGCGCAGCTCCGCGACGGCGTCGCCGACACGAACACCTGCCACTCGGCGCGCGAGCCGTCGGCGACGCGCATGCCGAACTGCGGTGCGGTCAGCGTCGCGCGCAGCCCGACCAGGGCGACCACGGCGGCGGCACCGACGGCCACGGCGCCGGCCGCGCCGCGAACCCGTCGAGGTGCCAGGCGCGCCGTCGCCGCCAGGGCCAAGACGGCGAGCAGCGCGGCGGTCTCGCGCCTGAGCAGCTCGTACCAGATCGCGCCTGACCACGTCGACGGCGACCAGCCCGGCCGCGAGCGCGGCGAAGGCGCCGAACCCGACCGCCTCCGGCGTAGCCGTCGCGACGCCACACCGCGACGGCGCCCACGCCGGCGGCGACCGCGAGCCACAGCGCGAGGCTGGGTCGGGCTCACCGTGAGCGCCTGCCCCGCCTTGCGCTGCAGCTGGAACGAGGTGCGCGGCGGCGACGTCGGCGTGCGCGGCGAGCGGTAGGCAAACTGAGCGACGATCGCGACGGCGACGAGCGCCGCGAGCCAACGCCCGGCGGTGCTGAGCGGTACCGCCGCTTCGCCGCCGT
Organism: Egibacteraceae bacterium; assembly: GCA_030446745.1. Taxonomy (GTDB): domain Bacteria; phylum Actinomycetota; class Nitriliruptoria; order Euzebyales; family Egibacteraceae; genus JAUJMS01. Next base: position 4,511 of record JAUJMS010000005.1, read on the forward strand.
CCCGGCCGGCGTGGCCGTCGGCGGCCTCCCGGCCGGCGCTACCGGCGCGGCCGGCGACCGCCGCGGCCGCGATGACCACCGCGGCGACGACGAGCCCGACGGGCGCAGCAGCGGCCGCGACCGCGGCCGCCGCCGCCCAGCGGCGGCGCGCGAGCAGCACGAGCGCCACGCCGGCGAGCCCGAGCACTGGGCCCTCCATGCGCGCGATGTTGGCCGCCATGACGACGCGCGGTGGCGCGAGCCAGGCGGCCGCGGCCGCGACGCACAGCGGCGCCGGCGCGCCGAGCCGGCGCGCCGCTGAGGCCGCCCCGACCGCGAACGCGACGATCCCCGCGAAGCTCACCAGCCGTCCGGCGTCCAGCGGGTCGGCGAGCAGCGGCAGCAGCGGCGCGGTCGCGACGTAGTAGCCGCTCGGCATCCAGAAGATGCCCTCAGGGGCGTTGAGCTGCGGCACGGCGAGCGTCGCGTGGCGCGCGAGCTGCAGCGCCGGGGCGAGGAAATGCGATTCGTCGGGCCACGGCCGCGGGAACCCGAAGCCGGCGTCGAGGTGCAGCGCGAACGCGACCAGAGCGGCAGCCGCGAGGCCGCGCCGAACGGTCGCACGCTCAGCCGACCTGGGGCGACAGCGCGGCGACGAACCCCGGCCCGCGGCGTTGTAGTTGGGCGGCGGCGACGCGCACGCCCACGCCGAGTACGACCGCGCCGCCGGCGAGCCCGGCCAGCGCCACCACCGGCAGCAGAGCCGGAGCACGCACCGCCGCGAGCACCACGCCGACGGTCACCGGCGCGAGCAGCACCCTGGACCGCGAGCGCGGCGAAGCCGAGGACGACGGTTCCGCAGCCCTGCCCGGGCCTGGACGCGAACAGGTTTCCCGTCGACTCGGGCAGCGGCATCGGCGCGTAGACCGAGACGACGAGCCCCACCCCGGACGACACGGCCTGCACCGCGAGCCCGAGGGCCACGGCGACCGGCAGATACCTCCAGCCGCCGCCGAGCGCGGCGAGGGCGACGGCCACGACCGTCGTCACCGGTACGCTCACGATCCCGGCGGCGAGCGCCTTCGCGTACAGGTCGGTGCGCGGTTGCGGCCCCGTCGCGTCGAGCAGCCACACCGCCCCACGATCGCCGCCGAACGCGTTCGTACTGAGCACCAGCGCCGTGAAGAAGACGAACACCGGCGCGGCGAGCACGATCGCGGGCACGCCGACGTTCGCGAGGCGGGCGAGGGGGACGAGGGCAGCACGACGAACAGCGGCGCGGTCATCAGCTGCGCGCGCAGCTGCGGAACTCGCCACAGGTAGCGCAGATCCTTCGCAACGCCCGCGCCGAGACGGTTGCGGGAAGAAACCGCACGGCGGCGGGGAACAGGTCGACGGCACGGCGCGCCGGCGCGGTGCCGGCGCCGCCCGGGTGGCCTTCAACGCGGTCATCCACCACCGCGAACCCCGCGGCGGCCGCGGCGGCCGCACCCAGCCAGCCCACGGCGGCCAGCAGGTCGCCGCCGGCGGCGGAGGCCACGGCGCGCGCCGGCCACGCCCCCGGCAGCACCGTCGCGGCGGTGGCCGTGCGCGCGAGCGCGTCCAGCAGCCGGCGCGACGTCTCGGCGGCGGAAGCGTCGGACAGAAGCAACTGGGGAGCCTGGCCGAGCACCACCAAGACCAGCACGACCGCCGACCCCGCGACGACGACGACGTCACGTCCCCGGCGCGACGCGAGCCGGCGCGACAGCGCCGTGGTGACGGCCCGGGCGGCGGTCAGACACAACAGGAACTCGACGACGGCGGCGGCCACCACGACGACCGCACCGACGCCCGGCCGCGCGAAGCCGACGACCACACCGGCGAGCACGACAACGGTCGCCAGCGGCCCGACGCCAACCGCCGAGGCGGCCAGCAGACCGACCGCCAGCTGCGAGCGCCGCAGCGGCAGCAGCCGCAGGCGCGCGGGGTCGAGCGTCTCGTCGGCGCCGAACACCAGCACCGGCCCGACGACCCAGCCCAGCCACAGCAGGGACACGGCCACGACGAGCGCCGGGGCGGCCACGGTCGCCAGGTCCGCAAGGCGGCCGAGCAGCGCCACGCCCACGGCGGCCGCTGCCATGTACGGCAGCACGAACAGCGCGCCGAGCACAACGGCCCCGACGTACCACCGGCCGCGGCGCAGCCCGTTGACGATCAGCCGCAGCTTCAGCCGGGCGAAGAGCCGAGCCATCCCAAGCTCGTTCCCGGAACCTCACCGGCTCCGACGAGTGCGACGAAGGCTTCCTCCAGCGGGCGCCCGGCGCACACCTCGTCGAGCGGACCGCTCGCGACGAGGCGGCCGCCGGACACGACGGCGACGTGGTCGCAGATCCGCTCGACGATCTCCATGACGTGGCTCGAGCACACGATGGTCCCGCCCGCGCCGCGGTGCCGGTCGAGCACCGCGCGCAGCGTCCGCGCCGACACGGGGTCGATCGACTCGAACGGCTCGTCGAGGAACAGCAGGCGCGGGGCGTGCAGGAGCGCGGCCGCGAGCGCCACCTTCTTGCGCATCCCGTGGCTGTAGTCGACGACGAAGACGTCCGCCGCGTCGGCGAGCCCGAGGACGCCCAGCAGCTCGTCGCCGCGCTCGGCCACGGTGTCGGCGGACATGCCGCGCAGCAGGCCGGTGTAGGTCAGCAGCTGGCGACCGGTGAGCCGGTCGAACAGCTGCAGGTCCTCCGGCAGCACGCCGATCAGGCGCCGGACGGTCACGGGGTCGGCCCATGCGTCGACGCCGAGGACCCGCACCTGACCGGTGTCGGGACGCAGCAGGCCGGTGATCATCCGCAGCGTCGTGGTCTTGCCCGCGCCGTTGGGACCGACCAGGCCGAAGAACGACCCGACCGGGACGTCGAGGTCCAGACCGGCCACCGCGGTGGTCGTGCCGAAGACCTTGCGCAGCCCCCGCACCGCGACGGCCGGCTCGCCCTGGGCGGACACCTAGCGCCGCTTCTTCTTCTTGCGCTTGGGCACCGTCTTGTTGCGCGGCCGCCCGCCGCTCCCCGGACCGCTGCGCCCAGGCAGCCCGCCGCCGACGCCGCTCAGCTCGCCGCTGCCGCCCAGACCGCCGAGCCCACCGAGTCCCGGCATGCCGCCGCCGAGCGCCCCGGCGAGGTCGGGATCCTTGCGCAGCTGGCGCATCGCCTTCATGCCCCGCGCCCCGCCGAGCGACTTCATCATCTGCTGCATCTGCTCGAAGCTGCGCAGCAGGTCGTTGACCTCCTGCGCGCTGCGCCCGCAGCCGGCCGCGACGCGCTTTTTGCGCTTGCCGTTGAGCAGCTTGGGGTTGCGCCGCTCCGCGAGCGTCATCGAGTGGATGATGCCCTCGACACGCGCGAGTTGTCCGTCGTCGAGGTCGACGTCCTTCAGGGCTTTGCCCATGCCGGGGACCATCCCGAGCAGCCCCTGCAGCGGGCCCATCCTCTTGATCTGCTGCATCTGGGCGAGGAAATCCTCGAGCGTGAACTCGGCGGTCAAAAGCTTCGTCGCCGCGTCCTCGGCCTCCTCGGCGGTGTAGACCTCCTCGGCCTTCTCGATGAGGGTCAGGACGTCGCCCATGCCGAGGATGCGCCCAGCCATGCGGTCGGGATGGAACGCCTCGAACTCGTCGAGCTTCTCACCGATCGAGGCAAACTTGATCGGCCGGGCGGTGACCTCGGCGACCGACAGGGCAGCGCCACCGCGCGCGTCGCCGTCGAGCTTGGACAGCACGACGCCGGTGAAGTCGACGGCCTCCTGGAACGCCTTGGCCACCGCGACGGCCTCCTGGCCGATCATCGCGTCGATGACGAACAGCGTCTCGACCGGCTGTACCGCGGCCTTGATGTCGGCGGCCTGCGCCATCATCTGCTCGTCGACGTTCGTGCGCCCCGCCGTGTCGACGATGACGACGCCGGCGCCGAGGCGTCGCGCCTCGTCAATGGACGCGCGCGCGACGGCGACCGGGTCGCCGGACTCGACCGGGGCGTAGACCGGCACGCCGACCTGCTCGCCGAGCAACCGCAGCTGCTTGACCGCGGCGGGGCGCTGCAGGTCGCACGCCACGAGCAGCGGCTGGCGGCCCTTCTTGTGCAGCAGCTTGGCGAGCTTGCCGGCGGCGGTCGTCTTGCCCGAGCCCTGCAGTCCCGCGAGCATGACGACGGCCGGGGATCGGCTGCCGAGGTCCAGCGGTGCGGACTGCTCGCCGAGGATGCGCACCAGCTCCGCGTGCACGATCTTGACGACCTGCTGGCCGGGTTCGAGCGCCTTGCTGACCTCCGCCCCGACGGCGCGCTCGCGGATGCGCGACACGAAGGTGCGCACCACCTTGAAGTTGACGTCCGCCTCGAGCAACGCGAGGCGGATCTCTCGCAGCGCCTCGTCGACCTGCTGCTCGCTGAGCGCGCCGCGGCCGCGCAGACCGGCGAAGACGGCCTCGAGGCGGTCGGACAAGGCGTCGAACATGCGGGTCGTCCTCACCATCGGACCGTCGGGGACCGCGCCGAGTCTAGCGACGGTCCGGCGGCGGCTTCCCGGTCGTGAGAACGCGAGCGGCCGCCTTCGAGCTGAAGGCGACCGCCGTGCAAGCGATGCTGACTACCAGGTCATCAGCGCCTTGCGGATCTCCTCGCGGAACAGCTCGTTGTTCGCCTTGCTGTAGGCGTTGAGGAAGACGGTTTCGGACGAGCAGCCGAAGCAGGGCACGACCACGTCGCTGATGAACGAGCCGAAGACGTACGTCCGGTTCCGCACGGTCCCTTGCGACTTGACCGGCAAGGTGAGTCGCCCAGCCTCGCTGCGGACGATCATCCGCGTGCAGTCCGGCGCGCGATCCTGGCAGATGCCGTAGCTGCCGCCCTTCACGCGCCAGCTCGCCTCGTCGATGAAGGCGTCGGCGATGCCAGACTTGCCGAGTTTGCTCGCCTCGTCCTTGACGATGCCCGCGATCCCCGCGTCGACGGCACCTCCGAACATGCGGTTCCAGAAAGCGTCGCGGCGGGTGCCCGACAGCAGCGTGCCGCTGTGGACGCCTTCGTAGAGGCGGCCGAGGTCGACCATCGTCGTGTCGTTGCGCAGACCACCGTCGTATCCGCAGCCGATGTTCTGACGGACCCGGGTGTTCGTCATCCCGGCGGCGGCGGCGGTCGTGTTCAGTCCCGAGAAACCGCCGTAGCGCAGCGCGACGCCACGCGTGGTGCGGTTGTCGGAGTTCACCATCATGGTCTCCAGCGCGTCGCCGAGCTTCATCGTCCGGCGGTTCGCGGCCACTTCGTCACTGGCGATGGGACACGCGTTCGACGTGTTCGCGTTGTAGGGGCTGTTGGGGTAGTCGTAGTAGGTGAAGTTCGCGCCGAGCGAGTCGTCCGAACGCAGCGCGCGCAGGTGGTGCAGCGCCTTCAGCGAACTCGCCGGGTCGATGACCGCCGAGCCGTTGAGGTTGGTCACGACGCTGCCGCCCGCGCGCTTGAGGTACGCGCCGAACACGCCCTTCGGGTTGCCGTTGGCGTCGAGGAACGTCGGCGCGAACACCTCGCGCATCCGTCGCGTCGCGGCGTTGGCGTTGTCGATCATGACGACCGCGTAGCGCCGCACGAGCGTCCCAGACACCGGCGTGAGGTACGACTCGACGTCGACGATGCGGGCGCTGAACTGGCCGGCGAGCGCGGCCGCTCGGCTCAGCGACCGCAGCTCGGTGTAGTACCACCAGGCAAAGGCGTCGGTGCCGGCGTTGCGCACCAGAATGATGTTGAACCTGCCCGACGACGTGCGCTCCAGGTTCACCAGGCGCCCGCCGAACTCGCGCAGCCGCGTCCCGATCTCGCTCGCCGTCTGCCCGTAGAAGTACTGCCAGGCCTTGGCGTCCGCGCCGGTGTTGGCCACCGCCGCGACGGCGTACTTCGTCACGCCGCGCTCTTGGTATTCCTCGAGGTCGAGCAGGCGGTGTCCGCTGGCGGCGACATGGCGGTCGACCTGCGTGGCGCTGACGCCGTGCAGCCACGACCACGCCCGAGCGGTCGAGCCGCTGTTGGCGACCATGACGACGTTGAAGCGCGTTCCCGCGTCGGTCGCATGGGGGTCGATGTCGATCAAGCGCGCGTCGTTGGCCGCGAGCAGGTCGGCGACCTGTGCAGGGGTGCGGCCGACGTACCACCACCATCCGGGGACCGCGTACGCGCCGCGGTTGGCGACCATCGTCACCGCCAGCCTGCCGGCGGAGTCCAGGCGCTCGACGTCGGTCAGGCGGGCGTTGTTCTGGCGCAGCTTGGCGCCGACATCCGACACGGTCAGGCCGGTGTAGGTCCACCACCCGGTCGGGACCGCGACGCTCTTGTCATCCGTGTTCGCGGTCGTGTCCGCCCCCGCGGTCACGGGTGTCAGTCCAGGGACAGCGAAGGCGGCGACGAGCAGCACCGCCAGGGGGCGCCGCAGCCAGGCGCGACGCGCGCGCCGCTGATCACAGGTCTTCATGGTCTCTCCCGCTGAGATGTCCGGCCGTCGCCGGCAGCCACGCTCGCCGTGGCGATACAGGCCCGCACCCGCCGCAGGACCCACTCCCTCGGCGTGACGTGCAGCGGAACGGTTGTGATGTCCGCGCCGGGAGGATGATGCGGACGTGCCGGCGAAGTAGTCGGCACGGCGGGAGACCGCCCGACGACCCAGGGAAGGACCCGACGTGCGCATCCCGGCCCGCCTCGTAGGCGTGGTCCTCGTGCTCGGACTGCTGCCGCTCGCGGTTCCGGCCGGCGCCGGCGCGCTGCCGCCGGCCGCGGGCCCCGCGGCCTACCGCGAGTTCACCTACGAGAAGACCCGGGTCGCGATGCGCGACGGCATCGAGTTGTCCGTCGAGTTGTGGCGCCCAGGGAGCGCCAGGACGGTCACGACCTCGTCGAGTGGCTCGGCACCCGCGACTGGTCCAACGGCAAGGTCGCGATGATGGGGGTCTCCTATCCGGGCACCACGCCCAACGCCGCCGCCGTCGAGCAGCCCCCGCACCTGGCGACGATCGTGCCGATCTCGGGGATCAGCCGCTGGTGGGGCTACGCCTACCAGCAGGGCACCCGGTCGGTGTACTCCGGGGAGTCGGCCGACATCGACCCGCCGTCGGACACGCCGACCGACTTCCAGTACGGCTACGGCTTCCTCCCGCCGCCGGACCCGGCGGCGTCGTCAAAGCCGGAGCAGCTGGCGATGCGCTGGACGCTGTGCGACCGCGTCGAGCAGACCCTCCACGGCTACGCCACCCAGCCGGACTACGACGCGTTCTGGCGCGAGCGTGACTACCTCGCGCTCGCCGACCGGGTGCAGGTGCCGGTGCTCGTCAGCCACGGCCAGCTCGACTACAACGTCAAGACCTGGGAGGGCACGGCCTGGTACGAGGCGCTCGACGTGCCCAAGGCGATGGTGCTCGGCCAGTGGGCCCACGCGTCGCCGCGTGGGCGCTACCCCGACTGGGACAAGTTCCTGGACCGCTGGTTCGAGCGTTGGCTGTACGGCGTCGACAACGGCGTCGAGAACGAGCCGCCGGTACGGGTCCAGACCAACGACAACCGCTGGCACCTCCAGCACGACTGGGGCGCCACCGCGACGACGCCGCGCTCGCTGCCGCTGACCGGGGGCGACGTCCGCTACTTCGACGACGGCGCGCTGACCGAGTCCGAGATGCTGCGCGGGATCGGGCTGGGCACCCGCTTCACCCGGGTGACCGTGCCGAACTCGTCGGGGCTGCGCTTCAGCGGCCGGCCGGTGCTGCACCTGTCCGCCACCAGCGACGCCCCGAGCACCCACTTCGTCGCGGTGCTGTGCGACGTCGGTGCCGACGGCGTCTGCAAGGTCGTCTCGCGCGCTTTTCTCAACGCCCGCTACCGCGACACGCTCGAGCACGGCAGCGACCTCGTGCCGGGCGGCCGGTACCGCTACCAGCTCGAGTTCATCGACAAGGACTACGTCGTCGCCCCCGATCGCCACCTCGAGCTGCTGATCGCCTCGTCGTCGACGACGAGGGTCGCGTCCGACGAGCGGCGCGCCGCCAACATCCTCCACCTCGCCGAGTCGAGCCTGCAGCTGCCGATCTACACACCCAGCGCCGGATGACCGGATGGGCGACGCCCGACGTCGCGCTGCTCGACGCCTTCGTCGCCGTGGCGGCGGCACGGGCGTTGCCGGACGTGCTGGAGCGCGCCGTCGACGTCGCCCGTCAGTGGACCGACGCGGGCGACAGCGCGGCGGTCGGGGTCGACGAACGCGGCGCGGTCGCTGTGTTCGTGGACCGGGGTCTGAGCCGCGCGCTGCTCGACGCGCCGACGGCCGACGCCGACGTGCGGGCCGTGGTCGCCGCCGCGCGCGCCATCCTCCGGCCGGGCTTCCTCGGCGTTCCCGTCGTCGTCGACGGACAGGTCCGGGCAGCGCTGTACCTGACGAAGCCGACGGGCGGCGCCCCGGTCGGTTCGGCCGACGAGCAGTTCGTCACCGTCGTCGCCGACCAGGCCGCAGTGGCGCTGGCGGCCGCCGGGCGTCGTGACGCTGTGGCGCGCGCGTCGCACGACCTGCGCACGCCGCTGACCTCGATCCGCGCGGCGACGTCGATGCTGCAGACGTACTGGGCGAGCGCCGCCGACGAGCGCAAGCTGCGCCTCGTGACGGTCATCGACGAGCAGGCCCAGCGCCTGACCGTGCTGCTCGACGAGCTGCTGCCCTCCGGGTCGGCGCCGACACGCTGACGCCGCGCGGCGTCACGCTTCGGCGTGCTCGACGGCGTCGGGCAGCAGGCGGGCGTGGCCGATGCGATCGACGGCGAAGGTCCGCTCCCCCGCCCGCAGGTGGCAGTAGCCGCGGAGCAGGTCGTCGCGGAACCCCCACGGGTCGACGACCCGGTCGGTCGCGGCGCCGCCGCGCGACGAGGCGAAGTAGCGCAGGCGCACCTGCCGCCGCTCCGCGACGGCGCGATCGAGCAGCGTGCGGATCGCTCGTGGCCCGACGGCGTCCTCGGCGGTGCCCGGCAGGGCCGGCGCGATCGGGTCGGTCACGATGGCCCCGTCGTCCAGGCGCACCCCCGCGGCACGCAGCGCGGCCGTCACCGCGTCGGCGTCCAGCGGCGACACGGCGACCGTCGGCGCGACGGCCCGCAGGCCGGCGGCGGCGACGGTGAGCGAACGGTCCAGCGCCTCGGCGGGCGCCACGACGACGCAGCCGGCCCCCTCGATGCGCACCGCCGCCTCAGTGGCGGTCGCGACGGTCGTCAGGCCCAGCGTCAGGTCGGCGAACCCCTCGCGCGCTTCGGTCACCGCGTGGACGCGCCCGTCGTCGCCGACGAGTACGAGGGCGCGGGCCTGCAACCAGTCCAACGGCGGCGGCAGTCGCCCGTGCCCCCACCAGCCCCGCCCGAGCAGCTCCTCGACGGCGGCCGGCCCGTCGGCGACGAGCCGCAGGTACGCGACGCGCGCCGCCGGCGGCGCGCCGTCGACGGTCGAACGGACCGTGCCGTCGCGACGCAGCACGTCGCGCAGCGCTCGTTGGGCTGGCACCCGCGCCACGGGGACGTCGGCGACGCCGAGCAGGCGCAGGGCTTCGCGCACCTCGTCGAGGCCGAGCCGGTCGACCCCTGTCGCGACGCGCGACACGTCAGCGCTCTCCCGCGGCGCGGTCCTCAGCGTCGGGCGTGTCGCCGTCGCCGGCGGCGGTGGCGAACAGCGCGTCGACGAAGGCGTCGGGGTCGAAGTCGGCGAGGTCGTCGACGTCCTCGCCGAGGCCGACGAGCTTCACTGGGATGCCGAGCTGGCGCTGGATCGCGACGACGATGCCGCCCTTGGCGGTGCCGTCGAGCTTGGTGAGCACGATGCCGGTGACGTCGACCGCCTCGAGGAACGCCTTCGCCTGCGCGAGCCCGTTCTGCCCGGTCGTCGCGTCGAGCACCAGGAGCACCTCGTCGCACGGGCCGGCTTCGCGCTCCAGTACCCGCTTGACCTTCGACAGCTCGGCCATCAGCGCGGTCTTGTTCTGCAACCGGCCGGCGGTGTCGACGACCAGCAGGTCGGCGCCGGCGGCGGAGGCGGCCTGCCAGCCGTCGAAGGCCACCGCCGCTGGATCCGCACCCGGCCCCTGCCGGACGACACGCGCCCCGGCCCGCTCGCCCCACAGCTCCAGCTGCTCGGCGGCGGCGGCGCGGAAGGTGTCGGCTGCGGCGAGCACGACACGGTCGCCGTGCCGTACGGAGCGGGCAGCGAGCTTGCCGATCGAGGTCGTCTTCCCGGTCCCGTTGACGCCGGTGACCAGCCACACGCTCGTCGCGCCGTCGGCGCAGCGGTGCAGCGTCCGGTCGGCGACCGACAGCTCGAGGCGCAGCACCTCTTTGAGCAGCGCGAGCGCCTCCTCGCCGGTGCGCACGCCCTCCTCTTTCGCCCGGGCGCGCAGCCCGGCGACGATCTCCAGCGTCGCCTCGACGCCGACGTCGGCCGCGATGAGCGACTCCTCCAGCTCGTCCCACGCCTCGTCGCTGACGCCGCGGCGGAAGATGCCCACGACCGTCGTGCCCATCCCGGTGCGGGCGCGGCCGAGCCGGCGGCGGAACCGCTCGCGGGTCGTCAGCGGGGGCGGCGGCTCGGCCGGGAGCGCCGGGGCCTCGGCCGGCGCGGCGGGCGCGGTCGGCTCCTCCGGTGGAGCCGGCACGGCGCGCTGCCTCGACCGGGGGCGCCGGCGCCTCGGGCGCCGCGAGCGCCGGGTCGGCGAGGTCGACGTCGAGGGGCGGCGCAACGGTGTCGGCCTCGGCGGGCGGCGCTTCGGTCAGCACCGGGGCGCGGGACTCGACCTCGTCAAGCGTCTGAGCGTCCAGCGGCGGCCGCGGCCGCCGCCGCGTCGACACCAGCCCGACGAGCAGCACGACGACGAGCAGCAGCACGACGGCGCCGGCGACGAGGATCTCGACCAGTCCCATACCGGCAGCGTAACGCGCGACATCCGCTGCACCGGGACGGTCGGATGTGACCCTCGCGGTCGAGCGAGTGCTGCGTCAGCGCGGCGCGGGCACCGCCTCGCGGAGCCGCTGGGACACCACGGTCGAGACACCGTCGCCCCGCATGGACACGCCGTACAGGGCGTCGGCGACCTCCATCGTGCGCTTCTGGTGGGTGATGACGATCAGCTGGCTGGCGCCCCGGAACTCGTCGAGAACGTCGAGCAGCCGCTGGAGGTTGATGTCGTCGAGCGCCGCCTCGACCTCGTCGAGCACGTAGAACGGCGACGGGCGCGCGGCGAAGATCGCGAACAGCACCGCCAGCGCGGTCAGCGACCGCTCGCCGCCCGACAGCAGCGACAGGCGCTTGACCCGCTTGCCGGGGGGGCGGGCCTCGACGTCGACGCCGGCGGTGAGCAGGTCGTCGGCGTCGGTGAGCACCAGGCGGCCCTCGCCGCCGGGGAACAGCAGTGGGAAGATCCGCTCGAACTGCGCGGCGACGTCTGTGAAGGCGGCGGCGAAGATCTCGCGGATGCGGTCGTCGACGGCGGCCACCACGGTCAGCAGGTCCTGCTTGGAGGCGCGCAGATCCGCCAGCTGCCCGGTGAGAAACGCATGCCGCTCCTCGAGCTGGTGGAACTCCTCCAGCGCCAGCGGGTTGACGCTGCCGAGCAGCCCGATCTTGCGCAGGAGGCGCTCCTCGTCCTCGGCGAGCACCGCGTCACGGTCGGGGCCGCCGCCCAGCGGGGCCTCTTCGCCGCCCGCGGCGCGGGCCGCGGCGAGCGCCACGTCGGGTTCCAGGCCGAAGTCGTCGCGCAGCCTGGCGGCGACCGCGTCGACGGCGTGGCGCAGCTCCTGACGGGCCAGCGCCTCGCGGTGCCCCTGCTCGCGAACGTCCGCGAGCGCAGCCTCGCGGTCGCGCAGCTCGGCGCGCACGACGCCGAGCCGGCGCTGCTGCGCGCTCCGCGCCTCCTCCACGCGGTCGCGCTCGGCGAGAGCGGCGGCCAGCGAGGCCTCCGCCCGCGTCATGGCGGCGCCGGTGACCGTGGCGAGCTGCTCGCACCGGGCGACCGCCGCGAGACGCGCACGGCGGCGGGCCTCGCGCTCGGCGAGGCGGCGTTCGACCTCGTCGGCCTCGCGCTCCAGCCCTGCGGCCCGCCGCGCCACCTCGTCGGCCTGCTGGTCGACCGCACTCGCGTCCAGCCGCGCCTGCACCTCGGCTTCGCGGGCATCGACGAGGCGATCGTCGAGCCGTTCCGCCTCGAGGTCCGGACCGTCGGCGTCCGGACCGATCGGCTCGACACCGCGTCCCTCCAGCAGCGCCAACCGTTCGCGCTGCGCCGCGAGCTCGCGCCGCAGGTCGGCCTGCTGACCGGTCAGCAGGTCCAGCTCGCCGGCGCTGGTCGCGAGTTCCTTGCCCAGGCGGTGGAGCCGCTCGGCTGCGGCGGTGAGCAGGCTGTCGGACTCCTGCATCTGCGCGGTCGCCGCGTCGAGCTCACGGCGGGCGGCGACGAGGTCGCGGTCCGCGTCGGCGACCTGGCGGTGCGCTCGCAGCAGCTCGTCGGCGACGACGGCGAGTTCGGCCTCCGCTTGCTCCGCCGCGGCCCGCGACAGGACCGCGCTGGGCGACGCGGCCGAGCCTCCCGCCCAACCGCGCGGACCGGCGACCTCGCCGGCGCGCGTGACGAACGCCAGACCCGGAAAGCGCGGGGCGAGCGTCGCCGCGACGTCCAGGTCAGCGACGACGTAGACGCCGGCGAGGGCGGCGGTCAGCGCGGCGACGACCCCAGCGTCCGCGTCCAGCGCCTCGACGAGGGGGCGCGCGCCGAGATCGGACAGGTCCGCCGAGGTTTCCGTCGCGCCGGGGGAGGGATCGCTGACGAGCAGCAGCACCCGGCCGGACTCGCGGCTGCGCACGAAGCCGATCGCGGCGACCGCCGCCTCGGGCGCCGCCACCACGAGGGCGTCGCCGAGCGGGCCGAGCGCGGCGGCGACCGCCTTCGCCATCCCGTCAGCGACGCGGACGTGGTCCGCCAAGGGCCCGACGACGCCGCCGACCTCGCCGGTCGCAGCGGCCGCGACAAGGGCGGCCGCCCCCTCCGTCGCTTCGCGCGACGCCGCGTGGAGCGCGTCGGCACGCGCCTCGAGTGACGCGCGACGGCGCTCCAGCTCACGCTCGCGTAGGGCCGCGGCGTCCGCGGCGGCCTGGCGCCGCGCCACCACCGCCTCGGCGGCGTCCAGCTGCTCAGCCAGCGTGCCCGCCGCCCGGTCGACCCGCTGGATCTCGGCTTGCACGGCGGTGCGGTCGGCGTGCAACTCGTCGCGCCGAGCGGTGACGCCCGAGACCTGCGCGGCGAGCCTGCCTTCCTCGCCGGCGGCCTGCGCCAGCGACGAACGCAGGGCGGACACCTCACCCTCCCACCGCAGGAGCCGCTCGCGGGCCGCGGCCCGCCGGCGCGCCTCCGCGGCCGCGGCCTGCTCGTAGGCCCGGCGGGCGTGCTCCGCGTCACGGCGGGCCGCCGTGGCCGCGGCCAGCGCCGCAGCGGCCGCGGCGCGACGGTGCTCCAGCGCCGTCAGCTCGTCGCGCTCCGTGGCGGCTCGGGCGCGAAGCTCCGCCGGATCGCGACCGGCGACCGGCTCCTCCGCCGCCTCCGACAGCCCCCGCCGCCGCTCCGCGATGCGCTCCCCGAGACCGCGTGGTAACGCTCGACGAGGTTCGCCAACCGAAAGTGGGTCTCGGTGGCCGTCCGTGCCGCCGGCGCGAGGTCGGCGAGCGCGCGCTCCACGTCCGCCTCGGCGTCGCGCTGCCGCGACCGTCTCCTCGAGCTGCGCCAGGCGGGCGGCCGCATGCTCACCCGCCGCCGCCTCGGCCTCCCAGCGCACCTTCAGCGCATCGAACTCCCGCAGCGCGCGGACGATGCGCACCTCGCGCAGACGCGCCTGGAGCTCGGCGTGTTTCGCGGCTGCCTCGGCCTGGCGCTCGAGCGGTCGCAGCGTGCGGCGCAACTCGCGGACCACGTCGGTGAGCCGCTCGACGTGGCTGTCCATCTGCGCGAGCTTGCGCACCGCGCGCTCCTTGCGGCGGCGGTGCTTGAGGATGCCGGCGGCCTCCTCGATGAACGCCCGGCGCTCCTCGGGCCGAGCGTTGAGCACAGCGTCAAGGCGGCCCTGCCCGACGATGGTGTGGTGCTCGCGCCCGAGCCCGGTGTCGGACAGCAGTTCCTGCACGTCGAGCAGCCGGCAGGCGACGTTGTTGATCGCGTAGTCGTTCTCGCCCGACGCGAACATCGCCCGCGAGACGGTGACCTCGCTGAACTCGATCGGCAGCGTGCCGGCGGTGTTGTCGATCGTGATCTCGACCGAGGCCGTCCCAACGCGGGGCGCCCCGGGGCGCCGGCGAAGATCACGTCGGCCATCGACCCCCGCGCAGGGTCTTGGCCGACGCGGTGCCGAGAACCCAGGCGAGCGCGTCGACGATGTTGGACTTGCCGGAGCCGTTGGGGCCGACGATGACCGTGATCCCCGGCTCGAACGTCAGCGCGGTCTTCTCGGCGAACGACTTAAAGCCGCGCAGCGTGAGCGACTTGAGGAACACCGCGCGAGTCTAACGACGGCCTCCTGCGCTCCCCGGGAGGCTTCCACGCGCCCGCGTCAGCTGCTGGAGAGCACGACCTCGACCGGTTCGGCGTCGTGCAACGCGGCGCGCAGCATCGCGTTTTCCTCGCTCGCCTCCGCGAGTTTCGCCTCGAGTTCCGCAATCCGTGCTCGCAGTGCCGTCGCCTCCGCGAGAAGGCGGTACGGACGGTGGTCCCACGACCCTACGAGCGCCTTCATGCTTCCTCCTGCCACCGCCCGCGCGCGGCGGACAGCACTGAGACGGTGTACGACGGTTGGGCTGCTGACGAATCGCGCGAGCGGCGCGGATTCACGAACGCACTATACCCCGGCCGGCCCCTTCCTGACAAGAGGGTAGCGGCGCCGCGACGCCCGATATGGGCGGCGTCCGGTCGACGACTACCCTGGCGGCCATGCCGCTGCTGCGACGGGTCGCGACCGCGACGACGGCCGCCGTGCTCGGTGCGACGGCGGGCACGCTGTGGGTCGCGTCGCGGCCGCGCCGCGCCGCCGGCGAACCGTCGGCGCCCGAGCCACCCGTCGCGCTGCCGCCCGGCCGGTTGGTCCCCGTCGCGGGCCACGGCGAGCTGTTCGTGCGTGAGGCCGGACCCGTCGACGGGCCGCCCGTGGTCTTGCTGCACGGCTGGATGTACCCCTCCGACCTCACTTGGTGGACGTGCTACGAGCCCCTGGCGGCGTTCGCGCGGGTGGTGGCGGTCGACCACCGCGGGCACGGCCACGGCACGCGCCCGTCCCAGCCGTTCCGCCTCGCCGACGTCGCCGACGACGTCGCCGCGCTGCTGCGCTCCCTCGGCACGGGACCCGCCGTGGCGGTCGGCTACTCGATGGGGGGCGCGGTCGCGCAGCTGCTGTGGCAGCGCTCTCCCCGACGTCGTGCGCGGGCTGGTGCTCGCGGCGACCAGCTCGACGTGGAGCGGGAGCGTCCGGCTGCGCTGGAGCTGGCGCGCGATGGGGCTGCTGCAGGTCGTTCTGCGGGTCGTGCCACGCGCCGGCTGGCAGTGGCTGTACGCCGCGCAGGCGCGGGGGCGCTGCCGTTCCCGGTGACCCAGATGATCAACGACGAGACCCCCAAGGAGCTGGCCGCCTACCTGCCGTGGATCGTGGGCGAACTCGACCGCGGCAGCGCCGAGGACCTCGCGGAAGCCGGCCGCGAGCTCGGCCGCTACGACGCCCGCGGCTGGCTGCCGACGGTCGACGTGCCGGTCGGGGTGATCGTCACGACCGCCGACCGCCTCGTGCCGCCCGAGTTCCAGGCCGACCTCGTTGCGCGGATCCCGACCGCCCGTCGCTACGACGTCGACGTCGACCACGACGGCGTGATCGCGCACCCCGACCGCTTCGTCCCCGTGCTGTGCCGGGCCATCACCGAGATCCTGTCACCGCCATGATCGACGCGTACACGGCCCTCGGCGTGGGACCCGGAGGCGACCCGGCGCCGAACTGAAGGCGGCGCACCGAAGGCTCGCGCGCCGCCATCATCCCGACCTCGTGGCGCCGGCGGAGCGCGATGCCGCGACGCGCCGGGTCCAGGAGGTCAACGTGGCCTACGGCCTTGTCCGTGACCCCGCGGCGCGTGCCCGCTACGACCGGCTGCGCACCGCCGGCCCTGGCGCTGCGCCGTCCGAACGCGACGCGCTGCTCACCGCGGCGGGGCGCTGGGCCGGGCGATGGTGGCGACGCTGGCGCGTGCCGCTGCGCGCGGCGGCGCGGCGCGGGCCGCACTCGCCGCCCGCCGCGCCGGCGCCGCCGGTCGGCGCGCGGCGGTCGACGTGGCGGGCGGGCGGTGTGGCTGCTCTGCTGCGTCCTCGGCGCGGTGCTGGGGTGGCTGCTTGCCACCGCGGCGCAGCACGTGGCCGGAGCGACCGGGCCGTGGGCGACGCTCGCCGGCACGCTCGGCGGCCTGCTCGTCGGCTCGTCGCGCGGGTGGTGGTGGCGGCTGCGGCTGGCGGAATCCCGGCGTCGCAGCGGCGCCTGCGCGCCGCGACCGCACTGTGGGTCGTCGCCGTCGCGGCGGGCCTGTGGCTCGACCTGCGTCCGTGGTGACCGCGCCCGCGGCGTCAGGTCTGGCAGCTGGCGCAGTAGTACGAGCTGTGCTCCGCGTCGACCTCGCCGTGGCGGATCGGCTGGCGGCAGCGGGCGCACGGCTTGCCGTCGCGCCCGTACACCTTCAGAAACTCGCCGTACTCGCCTTCGAACAGGTCGTCGCCGGGCTCGAGCCGTCCTCGGAGGTGCCGCCCTGCTTGACCGCCTCGTGGAGCACCTCCTGCACCGCCCGGTACAGCCGGCGGACCTCCTGGCTCGACAGCCCGTTGGCCGGGCGCCCGCCGAACAAGCCGGCCACCCACAGGATCTCGTCGGCGTAGCGGTCGCCGAGGCCGATGATGAACCGCTCGTCCGCGAGCGCCGACTTGAGGCTCGCGTCGCGTGCCTTGAGCTCGCGGCTGAACGCCGGCCAGGTGAAGGTGTCGGTCAGCGGGTCGATGCCGGGAGGCTCGAGCTCGGGCAGTGCCGCGAGCGCCGCACGGTCGACGACGAACAGCTCGCCGTCCTTGGCGGGGTCGACGACGTGGAGCGCCCCGCCGGTGGTGAACGTGGCGACGACCTGCGTGTTGCGGCCGGCCTGGACCGACGCCGTCTCGCGCGACAGCGTGCCTTGCGAGCCGAGACGCACGACGAGGGCGGCGTCCTCGTCGAGGTCGAACACCAGCCAGGTTCCGCGCCGGTGCAGCGCCTCGATGCGGTGGCCGGTGAGGGCCTTGACGAAGTCTGGACGGGTCCGGTGGCGGGCGACGACGCTCGCGGTGCGCACCGTGACGTCTTTGACGCGTTTGCCCACGACCTCACGTTCGAGGTCCTTACGGATGACCTCGACCTCGGGGAGCTGCGTCACCGACGTCCTCCGGCGGGTTGGCCTGTGGAGGGCCGGACACTACCGCCAATCGGCGTTGCAGCACGGCATACGCCTCCTGGGCCGCGGCCTGCTCCGCCTCCTTCTTCGACCGCCCCTCCCCCGCGCCGAGCGCCTCGCCGCCGACCGACGCGACCGCGGTGAACCGCTTGTCGTGGTCGGGGCCATCCTCGGTCAACTTGTAGACGGGCACGGTCGCCAGCTCGCCGGCGGTCAGCTCCTGCAGGGACGTCTTGTAGTCCAGCGAGGCCCGGCGGTCGGCGATGTCGTCGAGCACCGGAGCGAACAGGCGGACGACGAGCTCGGCGGCCGTGGCGAGACCCTGGTCGAGGTGGATCGCGCCGAGCAGCGCCTCGAAGGTGTCGGCCAGAATCGAGTCCTTGTCGCGTCCGCCGGACTGCTCCTCGCCTCGGCCGAGCAGCACGGCGTCGCCGACGCCGAGACCTCGGGCGACGTCGGCGAGGCTGGTGGCGCTGACCGCCGACGCACGCAGCTTGGCGAGGCGGCCCTCCGGCGCGTCGGGGAACCGCCGGTAGAGGTGCTCGGTCACGACGACGCTGAGCACCGCGTCGCCGAGGAACTCCAGCCGCTCGTTCGTCGGTAGACCGCCCGCCTCGAACGCGTGGCTGCGGTGGGTCAGCGCCAGGCGCAGCAGCGTGCGATCGGCGATCGCGACGCCGAGCCGCCGGCGCAGCGTCTCGGCCGCGGCGTCGGCGTCGTCCAGCGCCGACCCCGTCACGACGGCGCCTGCCGGCTGGCGCCCGCGGCGATGCGCGCGGCCGCCTCGCCGACCGTCCGCAGGGTGAGCAGCTCGTCGTCGCGCAGCGCCACGGACACCCCGCGCTCGCGCAGCGACCGCTCCACGCCCTCGACCATCTCCACGAGGTCGAGAGAGTCGGCGTGCAGGTCCTCGTCGAACCGCGTGTCCGCACCGACGTCGTCGGCGTCGAGGTCGAGCACCTCCTCGATGCGCCCCACAAGCAGCCCGAGGACCTCGTCGGGCGTCACCGCTGTCTCAGTCATCGCCGCTGGCGTCTCCTCGCGTCGCGTCGTCGCGCCGGGAGCGCACGTCCACGACCGTCTCGCTGCTGTCTGGAACGTAGTTCGTCGCCGACCGGCCAGACGCTGCCAGGCGCTGTGCGATCCGCACCGACAGGCGGGCGGACGCGACCTCCGCAGCGGTGTGCAGCGCCGCCGCCACCTCGTCGGGACCCGCCGCCCCGTGCGCGACGAGGACCTCGCCGGCGACGCCGAGCAGCACCGCCGCGCCGCCGTGCGCGCGGGTCGCGACCGGACCGGCAACGGCCTCCACGGTTTTGAGGAAGACGTTGCCGGTGAAGCCGTCGGTCACGACGACGTCGACCGCCCCGGCCAGCACGGCGGCGGGCTCGACGTTGCCGACGAACCCGTCGTCGGCTGCGAGCAGGCCGAACGCCGCCTTCGCCAACGCGTTGCCCTTGCCTGGCTCGGCACCGACGTTGAGCAATCCGACGCGGGGGCGCTCGACGCCGCGCACCGCCGCGTACGCCGACGCCATCCGCGCGTACGCGGGCAGCGCCTCGGGTTGGACGTCCGCACTGCCGCCGGCGTCGACGACGACGACGCCTCCCGTCTGGGTCGGTACCACCGCCGCGACGACGGGGCGGCGGGCGCCCGGCACCCGGCCGAGGGTCAGCAGCGCCGCCGCGAGCGTGGCGCCGGTCGAGCCGGCCGACACCAGCGCCCGGGCGCGGCCTTCGGCGACGAGCTCCGCCGCGACGCGGATGCTGGCGCGCGGCTTGCCGCGCAACGCGATCGCTGGGTCCTCGTCCATGCGCACGACGTCGTCGGCGGCGACGATCGGCAGCGCGTTGCGGGCACCGGCCACCGCGAGCGCCGCAAGGAGGTCGCGCGGACGGCCGACGAGGACGACGTCGACGCCGGCGGCGTGGGCGCGCAGCGCCCCGGCGACGGTCGCGTCGGGGGCGAAGTCGCCCCCCATCGCGTCGAGCGCGACCCGTGCGCCGGCGTGGCGACCGGTGGCCGCCACCGGCGGGCTACTCCTCGACCTGGACGACCTGGCGCCCGGCGTAGTAGCCGCACACCCTGCATACCGTGTGCGGCCGCAGCGCCGAACGGCAACGCGAGCAGCTCGCGCTCGCGGGCGCCGGGGTGCGCAGCCACTGCGCCTTGCGCGAGCGCGTGCGCGAACGGGACTTCTTACGCTTCGGGACAGCCACGGTTTCTCCTGGGCCAGCTTGAGGTCGGTCGCTGATCGGCTCGAGCGCGCGCTCAGCCGTCGTCGCGCAGGCGCAACCCTTGCAGGGCTGCCCAGCGCGCGTCGGTGGTGGTGTCGGTGCAGTCGCACGCCGCCGCGTCGCGCTCCACGCCGCACTGCGGGCACAGCCCCGCGCAGTCCTCGCGGCACAGCGGCCGGTAGGGCACCGCCGGCACGAGCGCGTCGCGGAGCAGCGCGTCGAGGTCGATGATGCCCTCCACGATCTCGTAGCCAGGGTCCACGTCGTCGGCCAGCTCGGCGTCGGCAGGGTCGGTGAACAGCTCCACGACCTCGGCGTCGACCGGCGTCACAAGGTCGCGCAGGCAGCGGGCGCACGGCGTGCGCACGGTCGCTTCGAGCAACACGCGAACGAGCACGCCCTCGACGACGCTCTCGACGACCCCGACGAGCCGCACGGGGCCGACGACCTCGGCGAGTTCGAGCGCAAGGTCCGCGGGGGCGGGCAGCGCGAGGTCGACCCGGCGGGAGGTGCCGGGTCGGTCGACGAGGTCGGCGACGCGGAGGACGCGGTCGTGGACGGGAGTGGTCATCGCCAGGCGCACTCGGGCACGGTCGGGGCCCGACGGGAGAGGGACGCCCGAGGCTAGCACAGCGCCACCCGCCGGCCGCTGCCCGTGACGAGCGCCCGGCGACGCACCCGTTCAGCGGCGGTCCGGGTCGCTCGTCTCGTAGTCGTACAGCGGGGTGGAGCCGGTGTCGCCGGCGGCGTAGGCGTCGTCGGGCGACTCGTCGTCGGCGGGTTCGGCGAGCTCGTCGCTGGCGAGGCGGCCCCGCAGCCGCTCGC
The DNA here is from genome assembly GCA_030446745.1 of Egibacteraceae bacterium. Classification (GTDB taxonomy): domain Bacteria; phylum Actinomycetota; class Nitriliruptoria; order Euzebyales; family Egibacteraceae; genus JAUJMS01. The sequence continues at coordinate 25,065 of JAUJMS010000005.1, forward strand.
GTCCCTTCTCGACGGCCTTCATCGTCTTGGCCAGCACGATCTCGAAGTTCGCGAGCTTGCCGTCGACGTAGTCCTCGGCCTCCAGGCGCAGCACCCGCGCCTGCTCGCGGGCCTCGTCGAGGATGCGCTCCGCCTCACGACGCGACGCGCGGACGATCTCGGTCTCGCCGACCAGGCGGTCGCGCTCGGCGCGGGCGTCGTCGAGCGTCTGCTCGCGCTCGCGCTCCGCCTGGGCAAGCAGCTCGTCGCGCTCCTTGAGCACCCACCGCGACTGGCGCAGCTCCTCGGGCAGCGCTGCGCGCAGCTCGTCAAGCAGGTCGTCGACGTCTTTGCGGTTGACCATGACCGACGCCGACAGCGGTACGGGCCGCGCCTCGGCCAGCAGCCGCTCCAACTCGGCCAGGTGCGCCTCGACGTCCACGACGTGCGGTCCTTTGTGTGGCTCGGCTCAGCGGTGCCGGGACAGTCGCTCGGCGACGATCGGCGGGACGAAGTCGGCGACGTCGCCACCGAAACGAGCAACCTCTTTCACCAGCGAGCTGGAGAGGAACGAGTATACGGGGCTGGTCGTCAGAAACAGCGTCTCGACGTTGCCCAGCCGCGCGTTCATCTGCGCCATCTGCAGCTCGTACTCGAAGTCGCTCGCCGCGCGCAGGCCCTTGACGATCACGGTGGCGCCCCGCTCGGCGCAGAAGTCGACGAGCAGGCCGTCGAACGCCGCGACCTCGACGTTGGGCAGGTCGACGACGACCGCCTCGAGCAGCGCGAGCCGCTCGTCGACGTCGAGCAGCGGACGCTTGCCGGCGTTGCGCAGACAGGCGACGACGAGCCGGTCGAACTGCGCCGCCGCCCGGCGGATGACGTCGAGGTGGCCGTAGGTGACCGGGTCGAAGCTGCCCGGGCACACCGCCGTCACGGCCATGGCGGGAACGGTTCCGTCGTTGCGCGTAGGTACACCAGCACGGGGACACCGTAGGAGCGGCGCCGCTCCTGCGCCAGGAAGCGGGCCGCCTCGCCGGCGAGCAGCTCGGCGTCGCGCCGGTCGCGTTCGACGACGACGGCGGCACCTGGCGCGAGCCCTCCGGCGCGCTGCAGCGCGGCGAGCAGCGCAACGACCCCGGCGGACGGCTCGCCGGACGGCGGGTCGCACAGCACGACGGTGAACGGCCCGCCGGCGGGCTGCCGGCAGAACACGGCGGCGTCGCCGCGCACGATCGTCGCGCGGTCGGCCGTCCCCGCGGTGGCCAGGTTGGCGGCGACGACGGCGGCCGCGCCCCGTCACGCTCGACGAACGTCGCGTGGATCGCGCCGCGCGACAGCGCCTCGATGCCCAGCGCGCCGGACCCGGCGAACAAGTCGAGCACCACCGCGCCGACGACCTCGTCGCCCAGCGAGCTGAACAGCGCCTCGCGCACCCGGTCGCTGTGGGGCGCGTCGCCTGACCGGGCGGCGCCGCGAGCCGCCGGCCCCGCGCCGTCCCGGCGATCACCCGCACGTCAGCCGCTTTCGAGTGCGGCGAGCCGTTGCTCGCCGTACCGCCGGCGCACTTCGGCCGCCAGGGCGGGAGAGCCGGTGAGGTCGGGGTCGCTCGCGACGAGGTCGCGCGCGTCGTCGCGCGTCGCGGCGACCCACGCGGCGTCGCGCACCAACGTGGCGAGCTTGAGGTCCGGCAGGCCCGACTGGCGGGTGTCGAACAGGCTGCCCTCGCCGCGCAGGGCGAGGTCGGTCTCGGCGAGCGCGAAGCCGTCGGAGGTCGCGGCGACCGCGTCGAGCCGGGCGGTGGCGCCCTCCTCGCCGACGCGCGACGAGAACAGCACGCAGTAGCTGCGGGCGCTGCCCCGGCCGACGCGGCCACGCAGCTGGTGCAGCTGGCTGATGCCGAAGCGGTCCGCGTCCTCGATGACCATGACCGTCGCCTCGGGCACGTCGACGCCGACCTCGATGACCGTCGTCGCGACGAGGATCTGCGCGTCGCCGGCGCGGAACGCGGCCATCGCCGCGTCGCGCTCGCCCGCGGCCAGCCGGCCGTGGACCAGGGCGACGGTGAGCTCGGGGAACACCTCGTCGGCCAGCCGGCGGTGGACCTGCTCGGCCGCGGCGACGTCGAGCGCCTCGGACTCCTCGACCAGCGGGCAGACGACGTAGGCGCGCTCCCCCGCCGCGACGCGCTCGCGGATGAACGCGTAGAGGCGCTCGCGCCGCGGCGAGTCGCTCGGCAGGACCCGGGTGACGATTTCGTGGCGGCCAGGCGGCAGCTCGTCGAGCACCGTGACGTCGAGGTCGCCGTACAGCGTCAGCGCCAGCGAGCGCGGGATCGGCGTCGCGGTCATCACCAGGACGTCGGGGGTCCGCCCGTCGGCGCGCTTGTCGCGCAGCCGGGCACGGTGCTCGACGCCGAACCGGTGCTGCTCGTCGACGACGACGACACCGAGGTCGTCGAACACCACCGACTCCTCGAGCAGGGCGTGGGTGCCGACGACGAGCTGCACCGTGCCGACCGCCAGCTCGGCGAGCAGACCGCGACGGCGCTTGGCCGACGTCGTGCCGGTGAGCAACGCCAGCCGCGGACCGTCGAGGACGTTGAGCCCGAGCGGCCCGAGCAGCGCCGTGAACGTCCGCTCGTGCTGCTCGGCGAGCACCTCGGTCGGTGCCATGAGCACCGCCTGGCGGCCGCAGTCCAGCGCGCACAGCATCGCCCACGCGGCGACGAGCGTCTTGCCGGCGCCGACGTCGCCCTGCAACAGCCGGTGCATGGGCTTTGCGACCGCGAGGTCGGCGCCCAGCTCCGCGAACGCGCGCCGCTGCGCGCCGGTCGGCGCGAACGGCAGGCGGTCCACCAGCTGCTCGGCGAGGCCGCCGGGCACCGGCGCCTGCGCGAGCCCGACCGCGTCGGACTCCAACCGGTGGCGGCGGCGCTGCAGCCCGAGCTGCAGCGTGAGCAGCTCGTCGTAGACGAGGCGTTCGCGGGCCGCCGGCACCTGTGCCAGGTCACCGGGCCGGTGGATCGTGCGCACGGCGGTGTCGAGGTCGAGCAGGCCGCGGCGCCGGCGCAGCGCCTCGGGCAGCGGGTCGGCCAGCGGCGGCAGCACCGCGAGCGCTGCCGCGACGAAGCCGGCGATCCGCGGCGACGACAGCGCCTCGGTGGCGGGGTAGGTCGGCTGGATCCGGTCGACGTCGTCGACGACCTCGCCGGCGCCGAGGACGACGACCTTGGGGTTGCGCAGCTGCAGCGTCGAGCGGAACCGTTCCAGCGTGCCGCTGACCGCGACGCGCGTGCCGGCCCCGGTCTGGCGGGCGCGCCACTCCTGGTTGAAAAACGACGCCTCGACCGCGTCGCCGGCGTCGTCGACGACCCGCGCGGTGGCGATCGTCAGCTTGCGGCCGCGGGGGCGCACGACCCGCCACGACGCGACCGTGCCGACCACGGTCACCGGCTCGCCCACCGGCGCGGCGGCGACCGGCAGGTGCTCGCCCACGTCTCGGTACTTGCCCTGGTGGGGGTAGTGCTCGAGCAGGTCGCGGACCGTCGCGATCCCGAAGACCTCACGCAGCGTCGTCGCGGCGCGGCGGGTCACGCCCTCGACCTCGGACACGTCGGCGTCGAGCCAGGCATCCGCGTCCATCGGCGCGGCAGTCTATGGAACCGGTGGCGCGGCGCCGCGCCCGTTCACGAGGAGGAGCCATGCTCACGATCCGCTCCATCGCCGACGGGCGCGTCATGACGGTGCCGCCCGAGCAGCTCGCCGCCCGGCTCGACGACCCGTCCGGCGTCCTGTGGGTCGACGTCGTCGACCCCGGACCCGGCGTCGGCGCGGTGCTGACGACCATGGGCGTCGATCCATGGGTCGCCGAGGACGTCGCCGAGCCGGCGACCCACCCGAAGGCGGAGGCGCATCCCGACTACCTGTTCCTCGTCGTCAACGGCCTCGACCTCGACGACGAGGGCGGCCGCTTCGAGATCTCCACGATCGAGCTGGACGTCGTGCTCGGCCGCCGTTGGCTCGTCACCTCCGCGCGCGAGCCGTTGGAGGTCTCGACCGTCGCCGCCGCCGCGCTGGAACGTGACCCCGCCGTGGCGGCCACCCCCGCCGACGTGCTGCATCTGGTGCTCGACGCGATGGTCGACGAGTACGAGCCGTTCATCGACCGCTTCATCCCCGACCGGGTCGACGCCATCGAGAACGCGCTGTTCGACGGCTGCGCCGACGAGGCGATCCGCCGGGAGATCCATCTGCGCCGGCGCGACGTCCTGCGCCTCCAGCGGGTCACGACCCCGCAGGCGGCGGCCGTCCAGCGCCTCGCCGGCTTGGCGGGCGACGTGGCCCCTGGCCAACGCCACCTGTTCGAGGACATCGCGGGGCGCCTGGCGTACGTCGCGGCCCAGACCGAGTCGCTGCGGGTGCAGCTCGACACCGCGTTCGACCACTACCAGTCCACGGTGGCCAACGCGCAGAACGAGGTGATGAAGGTGTTGACGATGGTCTCGGCGATCCTGCTGCCGATCACCGTCGTCGCCGGCGTGTACGGCATGAACTTCCGCTTCATGCCGGAGCTGGACGAACCCTGGGGCTACCCGGTCGCGCTCGCCGTCATGGCGGCGATCGTCGTCGTCGGCCTCGTCGTGTTCCGGATCAAGGGCTGGATCGGCGGTCACGGACGGACCCGTCGCGTCGCGCGCACCCTGCAGGTGGGCGCCGGCAAGGTGCTGCGCACCCCGGCGCTCGGCGCGCGGATCGTCGGCCGCGCCGGGATGGGCGTCGCGTCGAGTTGGCGGCTGCCGCGGTCCTGAGCGGGGGCTGAACGGCTGGGGCGCTCGGACGCACGTGTGCGGGGTGTGGGGCGCCTTGCTAGCCTTGCCGCCATGTCCGCCGTCTGTGAGGTCTGCGCGAAGAAGCCGACCTTCAACTACCAGGTCAGCTTCTCCCACCGCCGGACGCGTCGGCGGTGGAACCCCAACATCCAGCGCATCCGCATCTGGGACAACGGCGGGACGCGCCGCGCCAACGTGTGCACCTCCTGCATGAAGGCCGGCAAGGTGCAGCGCCCACCGCAGCGGTCGGCGTAGCGCCCGGCGTCACGCCGGAGCGCGCCGGCGCCAGCCGTGGTCGACCGGACCGATCCCGCGGCCAAGGCGCACCCCGTGGCGGATCGCGCCAGTGACGTAGTCCTTGGCGGAGCGCACCGCGGTGACGACGTCCTCGCCGTGCGCAAGGTGGGCGGCGATCGCCGACGCGAGCGTGCAGCCGGTCCCGTGCGTGTCGGCGGTCTCTGAACGCGGCGCCGTGACGACCACCTCGGTCTGGCCGTCGAACAGCAGGTCGACGGCGTCGTCGCCTTCGAGGTGACCGCCCTTGACGAGCACCCAGCGTGGGCCGAGCGCCTTCATCGCCTCGGCGGCGGGTCGCAGGTCGGCGCGGGTACGCACGGTCACGCCGCTCAGGATCTCGACCTCACCGAGGTTCGGCGTGACGACGGTCGCCAGCGGCAGGATCCGCCGGCGCAGGGACTCGACGGCGTCCGGCCGCAGCAGCGGGTCGCCGTGCTTCGACGCGCACACTGGGTCGACGACGACGCGGTCCAGCCCGAGCGCCGCGATGCCGTCGGCGACGGCGTCGATCAGCGGGGCGCTGGACAGCATGCCGGTCTTGACGACGTCGACGCCGATGTCGGTGACGACCGCGTCGAGCTGCGCGCGGACGAACGCGGGCGGCACCTCGTGGACGCCGTGGACGCCGACGGTGTTCTGCGCCGTGAGCGCCGTCAGCACCGTCATGCCGAAGACGTCCAGCTCCTGGAAGGTCTTGAGGTCGGCCTGGATCCCGGCGCCCCCGCCGGAGTCCGAGCCCGCGATCGTCAGCACGCGCGGCAGGGTCACGAGGCGTCCTTGCGGTAATGGTCCCAGCCGAGGCCGGACAGGTCGCGGCGGCTGCCGTCGGGCAGCGACAGCACGGGGGAGGCGGGGGGATCGACGACGCGGCCGACGACGGTCGCGCCCGCGGCGACCGCGGCGTCCACGGACGCCGGCGGCATGGCGGCGAGCAGCGCGTAGTCGTCGCCACCGCCGCACACGAAGTCCAGCGGGTCACGGCCGAGCGCGGCGGCGGCCTCGGCGACGCCCGCAGCGACCGGCAGCGCGGCCGCGTCGACGACCGCGCCGACGCCCGAGGCGGTGCACACGTGCCCGAGGTCGGCGCCCAGCCCGTCGGACACGTCGATCATCGCGGTCGCTCCCGCGTCGGCCAGCGCCCGGCCCGCCGCCACGTGCGCCTCGGGTCGGCGGTGCAGCGCCAGCAGGGGCCCGTCGGGTGGGACGCCGGCGCGCACCTGCGCGAGGGCGGCGGCGGGCGCGCCGAGCTGGCCGACGACGACGAGCACGTCGCCGGGGCGCGCGCCGCCGCGGCGCACCGCGCGGTCAGGGTCGACGTCGCCGAGCACGGTGACCGACACCGCGAGCGCCCCGGCGTCGACGGTGTCGCCGCCGACCAGCCGCAGCCCCCAGCGCCGGCACGCCGCGTCCATGCCGCGGTACAGCGACTCGACGTCGGCGGCCGGCATCCCGGCGGGGCGGCACAGCCCGACCACCGCCACGGTCGGCGCGGCGCCCATCGCCGCCAGGTCGCTGCAGTTGACCGCCACCGCCTTCCAGCCGACGTCCTCCAGCGACGACACGTCGCGGCGGAAGTGCACGTCGTCGACGAGCACGTCCACCGCGATGCACACCCCCCGACCGCCCACCTCGAGCACCGCCGCGTCGTCGCCGTGCCCGACGACGAGATCCTCCCCCGCCGCCGACAGGAACGGCGCGAGGCGCGCGATGAGCCCGAACTCGCCCTCGCTGGTCATGGGCGCGAGTATGGCGGCCCGCGCAACTCGGCCACCCTCTCGTAAAGGACGGCACATGGTCTCGGCGTACATCCTCATCCTCACCGAGGTCGGCAAGGCGGCGCAGGTCGCGTCGGCCGTGGCCGGCATCCCCGGGGTGGAGGCGGCCGAGGACGTCACCGGACCCTACGACGTGATCGTGCGCGCGACGGCGAACGACATGGACGAGCTCGGGCGCCTCGTCGTGGCGAGAATCCAAGCGATCGAGGGGATCGACCGGACCCTGACCTGCCCCGTCGTGCACCTTTGACGAGGCCTTTGCGTCAGGGCGAGTAGCGGCTGTCGGCCGCGGCCGCGGCGAACGCGAGCTCGAGGAGCCGGTCGATCAGCTGCGGATACGTCACACCCGCGCACTGCCAGACGTAGGGGAACATCGACGCCGGCGTGAACCCCGGGATGGTGTTGATCTCGTTGACCAGCACGTCGCCGGTGCGCTCGACGTAGAACAGGTCCACCCGCGACATGCCGCGCGCCCCGATGGCGACGTACGCCTCCTTCGCGTAGGCCATGCAGCGTCGCGCCACCTCCTCGGGCACGTCGGCGGGACAGCGCAGCTCCAGCGACGCGTCGAGGTACTTGCCGTCGAAGTCGTAGAACTCGTGCGTCGTCGCGACCTCGCCGGGCGGCGTCACGACGACCTCCGGCTCGCTGTTGCCGAGGACGCCGCACTCCAGCTCGCGCGCCTCCGTCACCGCCTGCTCGACGATCACGACACGGTCGTAGGCCAACGCCTCCTCGACTCCGGCGACGAGGTCGTCGCGGTCCCGGCAGCGCCGGATGCCGATCGACGACCCTTGGCGGGCCGGCTTGGTGAACAGCGGGTACGCCAGGGCCGACTCGACGTCGGCGCCGGCCGCCGCGCGGTCGGTCTCCCACGCCGAGCGGCGCAGCGCCCGGTAGGGCACGTGCGGCAAGCCGCGCGCCGTGAACACGTTTTTCATCTGCCGCTTGTCGATGCCCACCGCCGACGACGCGACGTCCGCGCCGACGTAGGGGATGCCGTGCGAGGCGAGCAGCCCCTGCACGGTCCCGTCCTCGCCGTAGGGCCCGTGCAGCACGGGAAAGCAGACGTCGACCGGTCCGAGCTCGTCGCCGGCGAACGAGTCGACGAAGCGCACGAGTCGCGGACCCTTGCGAGTCTGGACCAACGCCACGGTGTCGCCGTCGTCGGGCACGCTGGGCAGCACGCCAGCCGGCGTGTCGACGACGCCGTCGACCAGCGTCCAACGGCCCTCGCGCGTGATGCCGACGGTGGTGACGAGGTAGCGCTCGCGGTCGAGCGCCGCGAGCACCGAACGCGCCGACAGGCACGACACCTCGTGCTCGGCCGAACGTCCGCCGAACAGCACGAGGACGCGCACCCGCTCGTTGCTCGCCGTCATCGCGCCTCCAGTCCGTGGAACTCGCGCTTCGGTTCTCGCGCCATCAGCGCGCGCACCATGTCGCGGGGGTCGAGCCCCTCGTGTACGACCTTGACGACGTGTTCGACGATCGGCATCTCGACGCCGTGCTCCGCGGCGATGGCCAGCAGCGCCTTCGACGACTTCACGCCCTCGGCGACCATGTTCATCTCGGCGACGATCGCGTCGAGCGACCGACCCTTGCCGAGCTGCTCGCCGACGTGGCGGTTGCGCGACTGCGGGCTCATGCACGTCGCGACGAGGTCGCCCATCCCCGCCAGGCCGGAGAAGGTCAGCGGGTTGCCGCCCTGCGCGACGCCGAGCCGGGTCATCTCCGCCAGCCCGCGGGTGATCAGCATGGCCTTGGAGTTGTCGCCGAAGCCCATCCCGCCGGCCATGCCCGCCGCGATCGCGATCGCGTTCTTCACCGCGCCGCCCAGCTCGACGCCGACGACGTCGGGGTTGGTGTAGACCCGGAAGTACGGCGTGTGGCACATCGCCTGGACGCGTTGGACCACCTGCGACTCGGGTCCCGCGGCGACGGTGCCGCCTGGCAGTCGCCGGGCGCACTCGCGGGCGAGGTTGGGCCCGGACACGACGACGACCCGGCTGTGCGGCACGTCGAGCACCGCGCGCACGACCTGGCTCGCCCGCTTGCGGGTGCCCAGCTCGATGCCCTTGATCAGACTGACGAACGTCGCGTCGCGCGGGATGTCACCAGCCCATGCCGTGAGGCTGTCGCGCAAGGCGTGGCTCGGGACGGCGAGGACGACGACCTCCGCGCCGGCGAGCGCCTCCGTCGGGTCGGCGGTGGCCCGCATCGTCTCGTTCAACGCCGTGTCGCCGAGGTAGTCGGGGTTGCGGTGGTCGACGGTGACCGCCTTGGCGATCTCCTCGCGCCGGGCCCACAGCACGACGTCCTCGCCGGCGTCCGCGCACAGCATCGCGTACGCCGTGCCCCACGACCCCGCCCCCATGACCGCGACCTTGCCCATCGACATCCTCTCGCACGGTCGGCCGGTCGAGTCTACGCACGAGGGGCGGGCGCCCGCCCCTCGCTACAGTCCCCCGGGATGCCCGTCACCGCAATTGTGCCGCTCAAGGCGCTGAATGCCGCGAAGACCCGCCTGGCCGACGCCGTCGACGCGGAAGGCCGGCGCGAGGTGGTGGCCGCGATGCTGGCCCGCGTGCTGACGGCGTGCCGGAACTGCCCCCGGATCGGCGACGTGCTGCTCGTCGTGGGCGACGCCGCGGGCGCCGCGCTCGGACGTGAGCTGGCAACCGACGTCCTCGTCGTGGCGCAGCCGGGTCTTGCTGTCGCGATGGCAGCCGCCGACGCCGTGACGCGGGGTGCCGCGGCGACGCTCGTCGTGGCGGCCGACCTACCGCTGGCGACCGGCGAGGATCTCACCGCCGTGTGCGACGCGGCGGGCGCGGCCGACCCGGCCGTCGTCGTCGCGCCGACCACCGACGGTGGGACCGCGGCACTGCTGCGCCGGCCCGCCGCGGTCGTGGCGACCGCGTACGGTCCGCAGTCGGCCGCCGCGCACATGCGCCTGGCCGCCGCGGCGGGCGTGCCAGCCGTGTCGCTGCACTGCCCCAACCTCGCGCTCGACGTCGACACGCCGGACCACTTGCGCGCCGCGGTGGCGGCGGGTCTGGGCGTCGGCGTAGGCTCGCGAGCCACCTGACGTCGCACAGGAGCGGGCATGCCGCAGGGCACGGTGAAGTACTTCGACCCGGAGACCAACACCGGCACGGTGCTGCTCGACAACCAGGACGAGCTGCCCGTCGACGCGGAGACGTTCGCAGCGTCCGGGCTGATCGAGCTGCGGCTCGGGCAGCGCGTGCGCTTCGAGATCGAGGGCGCCGGCGACGGTCGCCGCGTCCGCGCGCTGAACCTCGTCAGCTTCTGAGCCGCGCCCGGGGACGCCCGCGCCGGTTGGGCGTCAGGCCTTCTTCGCGCCGGCCTTCTTCGCGGTCACCTTCGCCGCCGTCTTCTTCGCCGACGCCTTGGACGCGGCCGCCTTCGTCGCCGTCGCGGTCGCCTTCTTGCCCGTGCCCCCGCTCTTCGCCGCCTTCTTCGCCGCGGTCTTCTTCGACTCCGCCGGCGCCGAGGCCGCCTTCTTCGCGCCACCCTTCTTCGCGCCGGTGGCGGCGGTCTTCTTCGCGGGGGCCGTGGTCCCCGCCTTCTTGGCGCCGCCAGCGGCGGTGCCGGTCTTCTTGGCGAGGCCAGCGGTGCCCGACTTCTTCGCCCCGGCGCCCGCCTTCTTCGCGCCTGTGCCGGTCGCTGTCTTCTTCGCCCCGGTCGCCGACTTCTTCGCGCCGCCGGCGTCCTTCTTCGCCGACGTTGCCGCCTTCTTGCCGGTCGCCTTCGTCGCCTTCTTCGCGCTCCCTGGCCTCGACGACTTCTCAGCGTTGTTGGCGTTCGCCATGTCGGTCACCCTTTCGCGCCGTCTCCGGCGCTGTCGTCGCAACGGTGCGCAGCTGTCGTGGAGGCTCGGGTTCGCAGCGCGCTCCCGGCCGTTGCGACACGCGCCGAGCCGCGGCCCGACGTTGTCGCGCGAACGTGCCTGGCTGACCCATCGCGCCCGCGACGTTACGGAATCACCGCAGCCGAATCAACGATCTACGACGGTGGGTCGGCGGCGGCATCGTTGCCGGCCGCCTGCCAGTCGGCGCGAACGCGTGCGAGCTGTTTCGCGGCGCGCGGGGTGTCGCGCTTGGCCGTGGTCGTGATCGCCAGCAAACGCTCCTGCCAGCGGCGCTTCTCGTCCGGCACGAGCGGCGCCGCCGCGACGCGGGCGAAGGCGTCGCGAAGCGCGTCGGACAGCGCCGCCGCGGCGACGGCATCGCCGCCGGGGTCGGTCGAATGGCCATCCTCGGCGTCGGCGGACACGGGTGCAGGCTACGACGAGCGGTCGGCAGGGACGCCGGCGACCGACGTCGAAGTACCAGGCAAGCATCGATCTCGGAGGTCTTATGTCCCTGCGTCGCGCGGTCGCGCTGACCGCGACCGTCGTCGCCCTGATCGGCGCGGCGCTGCCCGCAGCCGCGACGGCGCCCGCGCCGTCCTGGGTGCGCGTGCAGTTCGGTACCGGCATCACCGAACCGGCGCGCTCAGCACTGGTCGTCAGCGGGCTCACGGCGCTGCAGTACGTGCCGACCGACGCCTACGTCGGCTACGCGACCGCGGAGGCCGCAAAGGCCGCCGCGCAGGTGCCCGGCGTCACGGGCGTCCGCGTCCTGACCGCTGCCGAGAAGATCGCTCCGACGCTGTCCGGCCGGACCGGCGTCGTTCCGGTCGCGGTCACCAGCGCCGCAGATGCCGGCGGGCTCGAACAGTGGCTGGGCGACGCGGTGCGCGGCAGGTTCGACCTGCGCGGCGACGCGACGCTGCGCGTGACCGAGGCCGTCGTGCCGGCGAACCGGCTCTCCGCGCTGGCGGCGCGCCCGGAGGTCGTCCACGTCAACCGGTCGGCGCTGCGCTGGCAGACCGAGGACGAGGGCGCTTCGCAGGTGCTGGCCGGCAACACCCCGGGCGGCAAGCCCGTCCCCGGCTACGCCGGTTTCCTCGCCGGACTGGGCATCGACGGCAGCGGTGTGACGGTCTCGGTCATCGACGACGGTGTCGACGACAACCACCCCGAGTTCACCGGCCGGGTGAAGCGCTTCACGTACGGCGTCGGCACCGCCGGCCCGCCGGAGGGGCACGGGACGCACGTGGCGGGAATCGTCGGTGGCAAGGGCGCGACGATCGGCCCGCTGGGCAGCCTCGCCGACGGCGACGGCTTGCGCTACGGCGTCGGCGTCGCGCCGGGCGTCAGCCTCATCGACCAGCCGGCGATCCAGCTGACGAGCACCGCGTCCTTCGACGGCGGGTTCGAGGTCTACACCCGCGATGCGGTGCGAGCCGGTGCCGTCGCGTGGAACGCGTCGTGGACCGACGGCGGCGGCGAGGGCGTCGGCTACAACGCCAACGCCGCGAACCTCGACGCGCTCACGCGCGACGCCGACTTCGAGACGCCGGGGACGCAGCCGTTCACCTTCGTGTTCTCGGCGGGCAACTCCGGGGCCGGCAACGGCACGAGCCG
>JAUJMS010000005.1:37540-50979 GCA_030446745.1 Egibacteraceae bacterium
GCGGGGTCGGTCGCGCTCATCCACGACTGGTGGCGCGACCGCAACGGTGGCGCCGACTCGTCGCCGGCGATGGACAAGGCGCTGCTCGTGAACACGGCGACGGACCTGCGCCGGCCCGACATCCCCAACCGCAACGAGGGCTGGGGCCGCGTCAACCTCGCCGCGCTGTTCGATCCGACCGTGAAGCGCGTCTACGCCGACCAGTCCGTCGTCTTGTCGGATCCCGGCGACGCCGCGAACTTCGCCGTTGTGCCGGCCGACCCGGCACGGCCCGTCCGCGTCACGCTGGTGTGGAGCGACGCGCCCGGGGCGCCAGGTGCCGCGACGGCGCTCGTCAACGACCTCGACCTCACGGTGACGACCGCGGACGGCACGCGCTACGCCGGCAACACCTTCGTCAAGGGGCTCCGTGCCCGACGGGGCGCCGGACCGCATCAACAACGTCGAGAACGTCTACCTCGACCCGACGGACGGGCCGCTCACCGTCGACGTGCTGGCGCACAGCCTGCCGGGCGACGGCGTCCCGGGCAGCGGCGACGCCACCGACCAGGACTTCGCGCTGGTCATCTCCAACGCGGTTCCCGCCTCCTGACGCTGCCGACGCGAGGGGTCGACGCCGGCGTCACGGCCGACGGCGTGGGCCAATGACGACGGCGCCGGCGCCGTCCGACCACCGCGTGGACGTCGGCGGGCTCACGCTGGCCGTACGGCGCTGGGACGGAAGCGGGACGCCGTTCGTCCTGGTCCACGGGCTCGCCTCGAACGCCCGGACGTGGGACGCGGTCGCCGACGACCTCGCCGCCGCGGGGTCCGCCGTCGCCACGGTCGACCTGCGCGGCCACGGGCGCAGCGACAAGCCCGACAGCGGCTACGACAGCGCCTCGGTCGTGGCCGACCTCATCGGCGTCGTCGAGGAGCTCGGCTGGGACCGCCCCGTGCTCGTCGGCCAGTCGTGGGGCGGCAACCTCGCACTCGCCTACGCCTGGACCGCACCCGACACGGTGCGGGGCGTCGCCGGCGTCGACGGCGGCACGATCGACCTGCAGACGCGCTGGCCGGTCTGGGAGGACTGCGCGCGCGACCTCGCGCCACCGTCGGTCGCCGGCAAGACCCTCGACGAGCTCGCCGCCGAGCTGCGCGACGCCCACCCGGAATGGAGCGCCGAGGCGGTCGACGCGGCACTGGCCAACTACGCCGTCCGCGACGACGGCACCGTCGAGCCGAGGCTGCACCGCGACCATCATCTCGCCGCGTTGCGCGGGCTGTGGGAGCAGCGCCCCTCGTCGTTGTACGCCGAGGTCTCCGTTCCGGTGCTGCTGCTGCCCGCCGGCGACCGCGACGCGTCGTGGACCAACGACAAGCAGGCCGAGATCGACGCCGCCGCGGCGGCGCTGCCGCGGGTGCGGGTCCGCTGGTTCCCCGACAGCGACCACGACGTCCACCTGCAGCGCCCCGCCGAGGTCGCGCAGGCGCTGCGGGCGCGGTCGACGACGGCTTCTTCGCCTGACCGGGGCCGCGGATCACCGACCGGTCTGTCGCCTGGCCGTCGCGGCCACGGCCGTCGCTACGCTGGACGGGTGTCTCCCTCCCCCGCCGGATCGGCTGCGCCGACACGCTGCCGGGTAGGAACGCCGGCCGTAGCGCTGACCTCGCAGGCTGGCTCGCGGTCGCGCTGGCCGGTCGGCGCGGCGTTGCTGTCGGTCGGCCACGCCGGCGTGTCGCTGCCACTGCTGTCGGCGCTGGGGCCGGGTGGGGACCGAGCGGTCCCGCCGGCCGTCGTCGCGTTCGCCGTCGCCACGGTCCTCGCGACGGCCGTCGCCGTCGGCGCGTTCCGCCGCCGCGCGTGGGCGTGGGCGCTCGGACTGGCCGTGTTCGGCCTGACGGCGCTCGGCGCGGTGACGCCCTACCGGGGCGTGGGCAGCGCCGTCGGCATCGCGCTGGGCCTTGCGGGCGTCGCGGTGCTGCTGTCGCCGGCGGGGCGCGCCGCCCTGCTCACCGCCGGCGTCGCCGATCGGTGACGCCGCGCGCCATTGCCGTGGATAGCCGGCCTTCTTGAAGCATTTGCTGTCACACCCTCCACGTACCGTCGGGTGAACGACGACCGGAGGAGCCTCGTGGACCCGACGCCCCAGCGGCCCGCCCCGTCGCCTCGCACGTGCGCCGTGGCGACGTGTTCCCGTCCCGTGTCGACCCGTGGCTGGTGCCACGGCCACTACCTGCGCTGGTACCGCACCGGCGACGTCCAGGCCGACCGGCCGTTGAGCCGCCGGCGCCATCCCAAGACCTGCGTGGTGGAGGACTGCGGGCGGCTCGAAGTCCATGGGCCTGTGCGGCACGCACTACAAGCGCGCGCTGAAACACGGTGACCCCCGCGCCGACGTGCCAATCAGAATCGCGAGAGGCGACGGTGGACTCAGCCACGGCTACTGGAAGGTGCCGGTGCCACCGCGTCTACGGCACCTCACCAACGGCGAACCGACGATCGCCGAGCACCGACTCGTCATGGCGCAGGTGCTGGGACGACCGTTGCACCCCGACGAGGTCGTGCACCACCGCAACGGGGACCGCACCGACAACCGCCCGGAGAATCTCGAGCTGTGGTCGACCTACCAGCCGAAGGGCCAGCGCGTCGAAGACAAGGTCGACTACGCGCTGGAGATGCTGCGTCGCTACCGCCCGGACCTGCTAGCCAGCGGCGATCTCTCAAGTCTGTAAGGGCAGTCCCGACCGGATTTGAACCGGCGTTACCGCCTTGAGAGGGCGGCGTCCTAGGCCACTAGACGACGGGACCGTACGCGTGCGCTGCGGGCGTCACGCGAGCTCGGGGGGAAGGAATCGAACCCTCAATAACTGGACCAGAACCAGTCGTGTTGCCAGTTACACCACCCCCGAAGGGCGCCGGCAACGGTAGCAGTGGCCGCAGGGTGACTCAAACGGTGTCGGGCGCCTGGGCGAGCCTCGCCCCGGCGCTGCGGACGCGCCCCACCACCGTCGCGCGGTCAAGCAGTGCGAGCGTCTCGGGCAGTGGTGGGCTGACGTCGGTGCCGGTCACGGCGACGCGCACCGGCTGCATCGCCTTGCCGAGGCCGACGCCCAGCTCGGCGGCCAGGGCCCGGAACGTCGCGAGGATGGCGTCGCCGTCCCACGCGACGTCGGCGAGCGCCCCGGCGGCGCGGTCGAGCACCTCACCGGCACGGTCCTTGAGGTGCTTTGCGACCGCCCGGTCGTCGTAGGTCACCTCGTCGCGGAACGCGAACGCGATCAGCGGCACGGCCTCGGCCAGCGTCTGGATGCGCTCGCGCAGCAGCGGGGCGAAGCCGAGCAGCAGCGCCTGGTCCGCCGGCGTCGCCGGGTTCGACAGCAGGCCGGCCTCGACGAGGTAGGGCTGCAACCGTTCGGCCAGCTCGGCGTCGGTCAGCTCCTTGATCCGGTCGCCGTTGAGGGAGCGAAGCTTCGCGGTGTCGAACAGCGCCGGGTTGCGCCCCACCCGGTCGAAGCTGAACCGCTCGACCAGCTCGTCGACGGTGAAGCGCTCGGTCGTCGCGTCGTACGACCAGCCGCACAGCGCCAGAAAGTTGACGAGCACCTCGGGCAGGAAGCCTTGGCGGCGGAACTCGTCGACGGCGACGGACCCGTGGCGCTTCGACAGCGGCTTGCGGTCCTCGCCGACGAGCAGGGGCAGGTGCGCGAACGCCGGCGGCACCGCGTCAGCCGGCCGGGCCGGATAGCCGTTGTCCGCCAGCGCGTCGTCGAGGACGCCGTCGCGCAGCAGCAGGGTGTACAGCAGCAGCTGGCGCGGCGTCGCGGACAGCAGGTCCTCGCCCCGGGCGATGAAGTTGATGCCCATCGCGAGGTCGTCGACGGCGTTCGCCAAGAAATACGTGTGCGTCCCGTCGGCGCGCTCGATCACGAAGTCGGCGATGCTCGACCACTCGAACGTCACCGGCCCGCGCACGGCGTCGTCGAAGGTGACGCTGCCCTCGTCCGGGGTGCGCACGCGCAGCACCGGGCGGCGCCCCTCCCGCCGGAAGGCCTCCCGCTGCTCGTCGGTGAGGCCGCGGTGCCCGCCGGCGTAGCCGGGCGGACGCCGTTCGCGCTCGGCCTCGGCGCGCTGGGCGGCCAGCTCCTCGGCGGTCTCGTACGCGTCGTAGACCGCTCCCGCCTGCAGCAGCTTCGCGGTGACGGCGGCGTACAGGTCGCCGCGTTCGCTCTGGCGGTACGGCCCGTGCGGCCCGCCGACCTCCGGGCCCTCGTCCCAGTCCAGGCCGAGGAAGCGCAGCGATGCGACCATCCCGCGCATCGACTCGTCGGTGGCCCGGGCCGCGTCCGTGTCCTCGATGCGGAACACGAACGCCCCGCCGTTGCCGCGGGCGTGCAGCCAGTTGTACAGGGCGGTGCGCGCGCCGCCGACGTGGAGCCAGCCGCTGGGAGCGGGGCAGAAGCGGACGCGGGGCGCGGGCATGCGACGGCGCTTTCCGGTGGCGGCCGAGGGGACCGCCGTAGGTTAGCGACGTGGCATCGGCAGCTCGGCGGCCGCCGGGTTGCTCAGCTCGCCGATGCCCTCGACGGCGACGGTCACCGTGTCGCCGTCCACGATCGGCCCGACGCCGGCGGGCGTGCCCGTCAGCAGCACGTCGCCGGGCAGCAGCGTCGCGAACGCGGCGCAGAACGCGACGAGCTGCGCGACGTCGTAGATGAGGTCGGCTGTCGTGCCGTCCTGGCGCAGCTCGCCGTTGACGGTGCAGCGCACCGCGAGCGCGGCCGGGTCGACGTCGGTGTCGATCCACGGACCGAGCGGACAGAACGTGTCGAAGCCCTTCGCGCGCGTCCACTGGCCGTCGCTGGCCTGCAGGTCGCGCGCGGTGACGTCGTTGGCGCAGGTGTAGCCGAGCACTGCGTCCAACGCGTCTTGCACGGCGACGCGGCGCGTGAGGCGACCGATGACGACGGCGAGCTCGGCCTCGTGGTGGACCTCGCGCGACAGCGCCGGCAGACGGATGGCGTCGCCGGGACCGATGACCGCGGTCGCCGGCTTCGAGAACACGAGCGGCTCCGACGGGACGTCGCCACCCATCTCGGCGGCGTGGTCGGCGTAGTTGCGCCCGACGCCGAGGATCTTCGACGGCAGGATCGGCGCCAGGAGCCGGACGTCGGCGAGCGGCGCCACGCGGTCGGTCAACGTCACGCCGCTGAACGGATGGCCGTCGAGCAGGACCACCATGCCGTCGCGAACGACGCCGAACGCGGGGCCGTCGGGCCGGGCGACGCGGACGACTCGCATCGCGCGACCGTAGCAGCGCGGCTCAGTCGCCGAGCCCGCCCAACCACGCCTCCGCGGCGTCCTCGAGCGCCTCGGCGATCTGCTCCTGGCCAGGGTCGGGCTCCTCGCCGCAGGCGTGGCAGGCGGCCGCGGCGAGATGCGCGTCGGCGCTTGCCACCATGACGTCGAGGTGCCCCGCCGGACCGGGGCGGACCTGCAGCGACACGTCGCGCAGGACGACATCGGCCTCCAAGGCGTACTCGCCGCACGCCGGGCACGGCAGATCCAGCCACGCATCGCCGGTGCTCATGACGGGCAGTGTGCCGTGCGGACAGTCCGCCGGCAGAACGGAGGCGCCATGCCGCCACGGCGCGACGGCAACGTCGTGAGCTGGGCCTCGGTGGTCGACGAGGCGACGCTCGCGCAGGCGCAGCGCACCGCACGCTTGCCGATCGTGGCCGGCCACGTCGCGCTCATGCCGGACGCGCATCTGGGCATCGGCGCGACCGTGGGGTCGGTCATCCCCACCCGCGGCGCCATCATTCCGGCGGCGGTCGGCGTCGACATCGGCTGCGGAATGGTTGCCGCCGAGACGGCGCTCACGTCGCACGACCTGCCCGACGACCTGGGTCCGCTGCTCGACCACATCAGCCGCCACATCCCCGCGGGGATGGGACAGGGCCACGGCATGCGCGCCGACGTGTCCCCGTGGGCGGAGTTCCTGACGGAGCACGGGCTCCCGTCCGGCACCCGGCTCGACACCCGTCAGGAGACGACCGCAGCCGTCCAGTACGGCACCCTCGGGTCGGGCAACCACTTCCTGGAGGTCTGCCTGGACGAGCGCGACCGCGTGTGGGTCATGCTGCACTCCGGCTCGCGCGGCGTCGGCAACCAGCTCGCGCAACGCCACATCGCGCGCGCGAAGGGCGCGATGCGCGAGGCGCTGACGACCCTGGAGGACCCCGACCTCGCCTACGTCGTCGCCGGCACCGCGGCGTTCGACGCGTATGTCGCCGACGTGCAGTGGGCGCAGGCGTACGCCGCCGGAAACCGGCAGCGCATGGTCGCGGTCGCGCTGCAGCTGCTCGGCGACGCCGCGGGGCGCCACGACCTCGCGCCGACACTCGTCGTGAACTGCCACCACAACTACGCTGCGGTCGAACAGCACGACGGCGTCGAGGTCTGGGTGACCCGCAAGGGCGCGATCCTCGCGCGGTCGGGCGATCTCGGGATCGTTCCCGGCTCGATGGGGACCAGGTCCTACATCGTCCGTGGCAAGGGCAACCCGCTCGCCTACCACTCGTCGGCCCACGGCGCCGGCCGCGCGATGTCGCGCCGTGCGGCACGCAAGCGCTACCGCCCCGACGACCTCGCCGCCGCGATGGCGGGGCGCACGTGGCTCGCGGACAAGGCCGGCAAGCTCGTCGACGAGCTGCCCGCGGCCTACAAGGACATCGACCAGGTCATGGCCGACTCGGCCGACCTCGTCGAGATCGTCCACGAGCTGTCCCAAGTCCTCAACTACAAGGGCACGTGAACGGCCGCGTGTCCGCCGCACGCGGCCGGGGTATCCGCACGGGCGACACCGACGACTCGGAGGGACTCATGACCCCGCTGCGCAGACTGCTCGCCGCCGCACTCGTCGGCTGCCTGGCCCTGTTCGCCGGAGCCTGTGATGCCGGCGAGGGCGAGGGCGGGCTGATCGAGGGCGGCGTGGAAGGCGAGCTCGAAGGCGGGGAAGGCGAAGGCGAGGGCGACGAGTAGGGCAGGTCGTCGGTCGCCCCGTGACCGGCGCTGCCCCCTGGCGCCGTTACCCCGTCACAGCCGTTCCGCGATGATGTGGCGCAGGGCCGCCGCGGCGTCCCACGACCCCGGGTCGGCGGTCGTCGTCCATTGAGCAGCCTGCTCGCTGGCCCACTCCGCCCAGCGGATGGTCGCGCGCTCTTGCTCGAGATGAAACGCGAGCCCGACGTGGGACAGATGAATGCGTTCCGGGAACGCACTCTCACCCCGGAGGGCCTCGACCGCCCGACTGGCGAGCTCGTCGAACCGGCGCTGCGCCTCCTCGCCGATCGCGCGCAGGGTGTCGCGTAACTGCTCGAGGGAGCCGGAGTCGGCGAAGAAGACCTTGACCATGCCCTCGAACTCGAGCGTCGGCGGAGCGGACGGCTCACCGAGCCAACGGCGCAGCTCGCGGCGCCCCACCTCGGTGATGCTGTACACGGTGCTGCGGCGGCGCCCGGTCTGCGCCGCCACCGCGGTTGCCATGCCGGCGGTCACCAGCCGCTTCGGTTCGTCGTAGAGCTTGCGCTCCGCCCGCGGCCAGAACCACCGCAGGCTGCGCTGGGCCTGCTTGGTGAGCTCGTAGGTGGTCCACGACCGCAGCGCGAGCAGTCCGAGAATCGCGTACGACGTCGTGGTCGGCGGGGACTCCATTGCCGGATCTTGACATAGTGCCCTTGGCAGTGTCTACTCCCGTCGATACTGCATAGGGCAGTATCCGGTGGACGATCCGCGCGACGCGCGACACGGAGGTTGACGACATGAAGACCACGACGGCAGCGGTGAACTTGGCGTTCGACGACGTCGGCCAGGGCGGTCCCACGCTGCTGCTGATGCCCGGCTGGTGCGGCTCGCGGGCAGTGTTCCGCGACCTGCTGCCCTTGGCCGCACAGACGCGCCGCGTCGTGTCGGTGGACTGGCGCGGGCACGGGGAGTCCGGCGGCGGCGACGGCGACTTCACCACCGACGACCTCGTCAACGACGCCGTCGACCTGATCGGCCGTCTCGGCACCGGACCGGTCGTGCCCGTCGCGTTGTCGCACGCCGGATGGATGGCCATCGAGCTGCGGCGCACGCTCGGCCGGGACCGCGTGCCCGGCATCGTGCTGCTGGACTGGATGGTCCTGGGTCCGCCTCCCGGCTTCCTCGACGCGCTCGCCGGACTGCAGCGGCCCGAGTCGTGGGAGGCCGTGCGGGCCGGCTTGTTCGCGATGTGGACCGACGGGGTGGCCTCCACCGCAGTCTGCGACTACGTGGCGGACATGAGGACCTACGGCTTCGATGCGTGGTCACGCGCCGCGCGCGAGATCGCGTCGCGGTTCGCCGCCGAGGCGGTGCCCGTGGCCGCGCTCGACCAGTTGGAACCGCGGTGCCCGACGCTGCACGTCTACGCCCAGCCCGGCGACGACGCGGTGCTGCTCGCGCAGCAGGCCTACGCCGAGCGGCACCCGTGGTTCGAGGTGCACCGGGTCGACGCGCGCAGCCACTTCCCGATGCTCGAGGTCCCCGACGACATTGCCGGTGCCGTCGAGGACTTCGTCCGTCGTCTCGGCTGACGTGGTCGGCACCACCCCGGCACGGCTGCTCGTCGTCGTCGCCCATCCGGACGACGAGACGTTCGGTTGCGGCGGAACGCTGCTGTGGGCCGCCGAGCGGGGCGCGGCGACGGCCGTGTGCTGCGCCACGCGGGGCGAGGAGGGCGTCGCCGCCCCGGGCAGCGGCGTCACGAGGGACGGGCTGGCCGCCGCGCGTGAGCATGAGCTGCGCGCGGCGGCCAGCTTCCTCGGCGTCGAACGCGTCGAGCTGCTCGGATTCCGCGACTCGGGCATGGCCGGGGAGCCGGTGGCTGCCGCGCTCGTCAGCACCCCGCTCGATGCGGTTGCGGCTACGGTCGCCCGCGTCATCGACGACGTGCGGCCGCACGTGGTCGTGACACTGGACGCCAGCGACGGTCACCGCGACCACGCGCACATCCGTGACGCCACGCTCGCCGCCGTTGCGCTCGCGTCGTGGCACGTGCAGGCGGTCTACCTGCAGTGCCTTCTCCGCTCGCTCATGCAGCGGTGGATCGCCCACACGACTGGCGGCAACCCTGACAGCGCTCACCTCCAAGGCGACACCGCCGCGCTCGGCACCCCGGACGAGGCGGTGACGACCGACCTCGACACGGCGGCGTTCCTTGACCGCCGCCGGGCCGCCATTGCGCTCCACGCGTCGCAGACGTCGCCGTTCGTCGGGCTTCCGGAGCCGCTGTCGCGCGCCTTTCTGAGCGCCGAACACCTCCAGCGGGTCGTGCCGCCGTGGGACGGCGACGGCGTGGAGCACAACATCCCAGCGTTGGAGACGACGTCCGGCTCAGTCGCGGACTGATCGGACCATCGCCGTCTTCGTCGCGGTCAGCGCTCGCCGCGCCCGGACCAACCGCCGCGAGGTTGCACGGGGACGTCAGGCAGCGGCAGCTCGCGCGGTCCCGCCCGGGCGAGCACGATCACCGCGGAGATGATCAGCGCCCCGCCGAGCAGCTGCAGCGGCGTGACCCGCTCCCCGAGCACGACGGCCGCCAGCACGACCGTGACGAGCGGCTCCAGCGTGGACAGCGTCGACGCGTCGGTCACGCCGATGCGCTCCATGCCCGCGAAGAAGGTGACGAGCGCGACGACGGTGCACACCAGCGCGATGGCGGCGGCCGCGGCCCACCCCGCCCCGGTCTGCGGGAACGCGGGCCGCTGGAGCAGCACCAGCAGCGTGTAGCTCCCGGCGGCGGCGACGATGATGACGGTGGACGCGGGGATCGCGCCGACGCGCGGGGTGACGCGCGAGCCGACCAGGATGTAGCCGGCGTAGATCACCGCGGCCGCGATGCCGAGCAGCACGCCGAGAGGTCGCGCGGCGCCGGCCTCGCCGATCGTCAGGGCGGTGCCGGTCAGCGCGACGACCAGCGCGACGACCTTGGTGCGGGTGAGCCGCTCCGACAGCAGCACCGCGGCGGCGACGGTGACCAGCGCCGGGTACAGGTAGAGCAGCAGGGTGGTCAGCCCGGCGGAGATCAGCGACGCGGCGGTGAAAAAGGCGAGCGACTGGCCGACGTAGCCGACGCCGCCGAGCAGCGCCAACGCCACGAGCACCCGGCCGCGCGGGAAGGCGTACCCGCGGGCCGCCATGATCGCGAGCATCGCCGCGCTGGCGACGGTGAAGCGCACGACCAGCACCGCGGTCGGCTCGGCCCCGGACGCGTAGGCGATCTTGGCCAGGACCGGCAGCGCGCCGAACGAGGCCGCCGATGCGGCAACGAGCGCGACGCCGGTGCCGCGCCGTCCGAGCCCCGACCGGCCCCGCCGCGGCGGGGCGTCGGAGCCGGCACTCACCCGGTCACGTAGTCGAGCAGCGCGTCGTAGCGGGGCTCCTTGCCCTTGACCACGGCGAAGAACAGGTCCTGCAACTGCTTGGTGATCGGCCCGGGCGCCGGGATCTCGCGCTCGTCGACGCTGCGCATGGGCACGACCTCGGCGGCGGTGCCGGTGAAGAACGCCTCGTCGGCGAGGTAGAGGTCCTGGCGCAGCAGGCGCGTCTCGGTGAAGGGGATGTCGAGGTCGCGGGCGAAGCCGATGACGGTGTCGCGGGTGATGCCTTGGAGCACACCGTCGGACAGCGGGGGGGTCATGAGCACGCCGTCCTTGACGACGAAGACGTTCTCGCCCGACGCTTCGGCGACGTAGCCGTGCTCGTTGAGCAGGATCGCCTCCTCGTACCCGGCCTTGAGCGCCTCGACCTTGGCCAGCGACGAGTTGATGTAGACCCCGGCCGCCTTCGCCCCCGTCGGGATCATGTTCGCGCCGATCCGCCGCCACGAGCTGACCTTGCCGCGCACGCCGTTGAGCAGGCCCTCCTCTCCCAGGTAGGTGCCCCACGGCCACACCGCGATCGACACCTGCACCTTCGACGGCAGCGGGTTCAAGCCCATCTCGCCGTACCCGAGGTAGACGAGGGGGCGGATGTAGCACGACGGCAGCTCGTTGACGCGGATCAGCTCGCGGGTGGCGTCCATCAGCTCGTCGACCGAGTAGGGCACCTCCATCTGGAGGATCCGCGCGGAGCGGTGGAGGCGCTCCATGTGCGCGCGGTGCTGGAAGACCGCCGGTCCGCGCGGTGTCTCGTACGCCCGCATGCCCTCGAAGACGCCCCAGCCGTAGTGCAGCGTCGGGGTGAGGATGTGCACCGTGGCGTCGTGCCAGTCGACGAGCTCGCCGTCCATCCAGATCTTCGACACTTCGGTGATCGGCATCGCCCTCAGGCTCCTTCGTCGACGGTCCGCGGCGGGCCAAGTATCCCACGCGGGTCTTCCGCCGCGCCGTCCGGTGGATCCGCGAACACGATTCCCTCATCGCGCAGGCGGGCGCGCAGTCCGTCGGCGCCGTCGAAGTGGTGGGCGGCCATGCCGACGGCTCGGGCGGCGTCGCAGTTGACGGTGCGGTCGTCGACGAACAGGCACTCGGCGGGCTGGCGGCCGATCGCGTCGAGCAGCGCACGGTAGAACGCCTCGTCGGGCTTGCGCACGCCCAGGGAGTGGCTCGCGTAGACGCCGTCGAAGCAGCGGTCGAACGCGAAGGTCTGGCGCAGCTCCTCGATCCACACCGGGTAGTTGCTCGCGACGTAGCGCTCGAGCCGGCCGGCGACGTCGTCGAGCAGCTCGCGCATCCCCGGCAGGAAGCGGTAGCCGGCGCGCCGCACACGGTGGAACGCCTCGAGGTCGAAGCGGTGGCCGGCGGCCGGGTCGCCGAAGAAGCGGCGGGCGAACTCAGCCTCGTCGATGGCGGCGATCTCGAACTCGGGCCAGCACGTGGGGTCCTTGACCCGGTGCGCGTCGTCGAGGCCCATGCCGGTCGCCGCCTCGAGCGCCTCGACGTACGGGTCGTAGAGGACGGTTCCCATGAGGTCGAGGCACAGCGCGCGCAGCATGGCCGCCAGTCTGCCGCGACGGCGCCGGCCGTCCGCGTGGCACGATGCGCGCCGTGACCGCCTCATGACGCCGGTGTTGCACGGGAGCGCCACCGTGCTGCGTCCGGCCACCGCCGACGACGCCCCGACGCTCGCCGCGATCCTCGCGGAGCCGGAGGTCGCCCGGTGGTGGCCGAACTACGACGTGCAGCGGGTGCGCGACGAGCTGCTGGGCGCCGCCGACACCGTCGTGTTCGTCGTCGAGGTCGATGGGCAGGTCGTCGGTTCGATCCAGTACGTCGAGGAGCCGTCGCCGGACTACCGCCACGCCAGCATCGACGTGTTCCTGCACCCCGACTGGCACGGCAAGGGACTGGGCACCGACGCGGTGCGCACGCTGGCCCGCTACCTCGTGCACGACAAGGGCCACCACCGCCTCGCCATTGACCCGTCGGCGGCCAACGAGCGCGCGATCCGGACCTACGAGCGCGTCGGCTTCCGGCGGGTCGGCGTCATGCGCTCCTACGAGCGCGACGGTCAGGGGCAGTGGCAGGACGGGCTGCTCATGGACATGCTCGCGCGCGACCTGCACTGAGCGAGCCCTCCGGGTGCGCGCGCGACGGCGCGTCAACACAGGTCGAGGACGGCGCACCAGCCGCCGTCGGCGGCCGGCTCGATGACGTGGTCGGCGAGCCGCAGCGCCGCCTCACACCCGTCGGAGACGACGCACGCGATGCGCGCCGCGGTCAGCAGCTCGAGGTCGTTGTCGCCGTCGCCGACGGCGAGCACGCGGCCGGGGTCGAGCCCGGCCCTGCGGCAGTACGCCTCGACACCCTGCCACTTGCTCACGGCCCGGGGGCGAACCGTCAGCGCGGAGGCGCCGTAGGTCAAGTCGCGCGTCACGACCGCGGTTGCGACATCCGCCACGGCGGCAACCACGGCGGCGAAGCGCGGATCGTCGCGACCGGCGACAACGAACGACAGGACCGCCTCGCCCAGAACCACCGTGCGCAGGTCGTCGCGCGCGAGCCAGCGCCCGACCGCGTCGAGGTGCGCCGGGTGCGTCGACGGGGCGTCGCCGACGACCACGTCGACGTCCGGCCGTTCGACGTAGACACACGGGGACAGCCCGACCTGCTCGAAGGCGTCGAGCACGGCCCCGGCGTCGGCCGCGCCGAAGGGCACGCGGTGGAACACCACGCCGCTGGCGAGGTCCTTGCCGAGCGCCCCGTCGAGCAGCACCGCCGACGGCGCGAACCCGTCGCGCGCAAGCCGGTCAGCGGCGCTGCGCGGGCGCCGCCCGGTCGCGACGAGCAGCGGCGTGTTGCGCGTTTCCAGACGCCGCAGCGCGTCAAGTGTGCGCGCGTGGATGCGCTCACGTGCGTCCCACAGGGTCCCGTCGAGGTCGGTGACGACGAGGTCGATCGCGCCCATGTCGACGCCACCGTAGCGAGGCGCCGCC
>JAUJMS010000005.1:51079-77725 GCA_030446745.1 Egibacteraceae bacterium
TAGGAGGAGAAGTCGCCGCCGAGCAGCATGATGGGGGTGACGCCGAACTGCTCGGCCATCGCCATCGCGTCCTTGGCCGCCGCCATGCCGGCGTCGCTGCGCAGCGCCGCGGCCATCTCCTCGTCGCTGTCGAAGTCCGCCTCGAACTGCAGGTAGTACGCCGGGGCGCTGCCGCGAGGGGTCGCGGTGAAGCGGGTGACGCGGGTCGCGCGCACGCCGGGCCACGACTGTGCGAGCGGCAGGTGGGTCGTGCGGTAGTGCTCCTCGAAGCCGTCCACGTCGTCAGGTCGCTCGTACAGCGCCACGAACCGTGCCATCGCCACTCCTCGCGTCGGGAAGGCGCGATCCTAGCGAGCGCTCGCCGCGGCTCGGACGGCGTCGACGACGGTCGCCGTTGCGACGGCGTCGTCGGGCGGCAGCGGCGCCGGACGGCCGTCGGTCACCGCACCCGCGAACGCGGTGACCATGCGCTCGCGGGCGTCGGCCGACCACCTCCCGACGGCGGCGCCGTCGCGCAGGATCGTCGCCGGCTCGTCGCGCCCGTGCGTGAACGGCTGCGGCACACGAAGCGTGCCCGACACGCCGACGACCTCGAGCGCCTCGTGCGCGACGCTGCCGAGCGCCGCGACGGCAGCCACCGTGCCCGCGGGGAAGCCGAGAATGCCCGCCGTCGTCCCGCCGGCGCGGGAGACCGCGACGACGGCGTCGGGCTCCTCGCCGGCCAACCACCGCGCGAACGCGACGGTCGGCGACAGCACGCGGGCGGCGACCGACACCAGCCGGACGGGGCCGACCGCGCCGCCGTGCACCAACTCGAACAGCGCGTCCGTGCGCGGGTGGAACCGCGCCACGGCCGCCTCCATGACCAGGCAGCCGCTGGCAGCCGCTGCGGCCGCGACGCGGCCGGCGGCCGCAGCGTCGGGCGCCAGCGGCGGAGCGCACAAGACGTGGCGGCCGGCCATGAGGGCCGCGATCGCCCAGGACTCACGCTCGTCGGGAGGAAGGGCGACGTAAACAGCGTCGACGTCGCGGGCGTCGAGCACCTCGCCGTACATGCCGCGCGCACGCCGCACCCCTGAGCTTGCGGCGAACTGCTGCGCCTGGGTCAACGCCGGCGACGCGACGACCGCGAGGTCGTGCCCGGCCGCGCGCAGGGCGGCGGCCACCGCCGCGGCGCCGGTCGTCGTCCCGAGGATGCCCCAGCGCAGCATCGACCGCGCCCCGCGTGGGGTCAGGCCGCGGTGTCGCTCAGCGCGCGGCCCCGCGACGGGTGGCGCAGCTTGGACAACGCCCGTGCCTCGAGCTGGCGGATGCGTTCGCGCGTCAGACCGAAGTAGCGGCCGACGTCGTCGAGCGTGCGCGCTTCGCCGTCGAGCAGGCCGAAGCGCAGCTCGAGGATGATGCGCTCGCGCTCCGGGAGGCCGGCGACGACGTCGAGCAGCTCCTGGCGGGCGAGGCCCTTGGCAGCGACCTCCAGCGGATCGTCGGCGTTGCGGTCCTCGATGAAGTCGCCGAGCTCCGCGTCGCCGTCCTCGCCGACCGGCGTCTCCAGCGACGTGGGCGTGCGCGCGTACGTCAGCAGTTCCTCGACCGTCGCGACGTCCTCGCCGAGCTCGTCGGCGAGTTCCTCGAGCGTCGGCTCGCGGCCGAGCTGCTCGGCGAGGTCGCGTTGCATCGACAGTGCCCGGCGGACCCGTTCCATCATGTGGACCGGCAGGCGGATCGTGCGCCCCTTGTCGGCGACGCCGCGGCCGACGGCCTGGCGGATCCACCACGTGGCGTAGGTCGAGAACTTGTAGCCGCGGCGGTAGTCGAACTTCTCGACGGCGCGCAGCAGGCCGAGGTTGCCCTCCTGGATGAGGTCGAGCAGGGGCAGGCCCTGCCCCTGGTAGCGCTTCGCCACCGACACGACGAGGCGGAGGTTGGCCTGGACGAGCCGTTCCTTCGCGCGCTTGCCGTCGCGGTCGACGAGGTTGAGCTGACGGCGGCGCGCCGCCGCCAGCCGCTTGCGCTCCGCCAGGAGACGCTCGGCTTCCAGACCGGCCTCGTAGCGCTTCGCGAGGTCGACCTCCTCCTCGGCCGTGAGCAGCGCGGTCCGGGCCATCTCACGGAGGTACAGCTGCACGTGGTCGTGCAGCGGCATCTCCTCGACCACTGGTGGCACGGGGCCCTTCACTCCTCCTGCGGCGACCGGCCGCGCGGCGCGCCGTGGCGGCGGTCTGTCAATTCCCGTCGAGCGCGCGGGGCGCGCTCGACGACGGTGGTGTCTGGCGTGCGGGCGGCTGCCCGCGCTTGCGTTGAGGGTACGACGAACCTCCCCCCGCCTGTAAAGCGATTTGTTCTTCGCGCCACTGTAACGCCGCGACCGTGTCGCGGCCGCTCCGCTCGGGTAGGCATCCGCAGACCTCCCAACGGCCAAGCACGACGCGACAGGAGCACCAGGAATGACGGCAGCGACCGACGGTCCGCCCGCCGTCTCGGCGCCCAGCGGTCAACCCGCGATCCCGGCGACCACCGGCGGGCCGGCCGCCCGCCTCAGCCGCTTCCGGCGCGGCACCCCGACGGTCGGTGTCGGCGCCGCCGGACGCGCGGTCGCGCAGGATGTGACGGCCCTGGTCAAGGCCGAGATCGCGCTGGCCAAGGCGGAGGCGGCCGCCCAGGTCAAGGCCAACGTGCCGGGCGTGGCGGCGCTCGCGGGGGCCGCGGTGCTCGCATGGCTCGGGGTGCAGGGGCTGCTCATCACGGTCGCGTTGCTGCTCGCGCTCGTGCTGCCCGCCTGGGCGGCGGCGCTGATCGTCAGCGTCGTGCTGCTCGCCGGCGCCGGTGTGGCCGCGAAGCTCGGCCAGCGGATGCTTCCCAAGCCGGTCACGCTGGACAAGACCAAGACCAACGTGCGAGAGGACGTGGCGTGGATCAAAGCGCACCTCCGGCAGCGGTGAGCCGCGCGACCCGCGCGTCCGGAGCGGCCGACGGCCTGGCGGAGCAGGTCGCCGCCGTGGAGATGGCACGCGCGCGGCTCGGCACCGACCTCGACCGGTTCAACACGGAGGTACAGGCGCAGATGGGGCAGACGGCGGAAAAAACGGCGTGGAAGGTCGCGGCGACGGTGGTCGCGATCGTGGCCGGGATCGTCGCGCGCAAGGCGATCGTGGCGGGATGGACCAAGGCCCGAAAGGTCAACCCCCCCACGAACCCGGCGGCGCGCGACACCGAGTGGCGCGAGGCGCTCGCGTGGACCGTCGCGACGAGCATCGGCGTGGGCATCGCCCGTCTCATCGCGCAACGCGGCGCGGCCGCCGGCTGGGAGAAGCTCACCGGCGACCTACCTCCAGGCCTGCAGGAGGTCTCCCCCTAACAACCGGCAGCGCGCCCGATCCGCGCAGCTGCCATCGGCTGCGCGCTCGGTCGTCACTCCAACAGCGCGGCGGCCCAGTCCGCACCGCGCGCGACGAGCGGTCCGAACAGGTCGGCGGCGCTGACCCCGCCGGACCAGCCCGGCGGGTCGCCGAGCAGCCGCAGCGGTCCCGCGACGGTTCGCGGTGGGGCTCCCAGCGGCAACTCGAGCGCGTCGAGGTCGCCATCGGCGCGCAGCCACCCCACCGGGTCGAGCGACGCCGGGTCGACGCCGGGCGCGGAGGAATGCACGGGGCCGCCGCGCCGGCTCGCCGCCACCTCGGCGAGCAGCCGCTCGCGGCTGCGGCCGCGCACCCGCAGCACCACGAACGGGTCGTCGGCGATGCGTCGACCGGCGGCAAGCCACACGGCGACCGCGTGGGCACACGGGGACACCGCGTCGTCGCAGCCGCACACGGCGGCGACGTCGCCCCGGCGCGGCAGCAGCACGATTCCCGCCGCGGCCAGTTCGGCGTCGAGACCCTCGGGGACCTGCCCGGCGAGCAGGCGGGCGCGGTGGCGCACCTGCGCCGCGAGCACCGCGGCGACCTGGCGCCAGGCGGCGTCGCCCAGCGGCGCAACCGCGAGCTCGACACCGAGCGGGGTGGCGGCGTCACCCTGCACGCGACCGGTCACCGCGCCCGTGCGCACCCGCACGTCGGACACGCGGCCGGAGCGCAGCAGTGCGACGCCCTGCGCCGCGCGCCGCCCGGCGGCCGGCGCGTCGTCGTCGAGCGCGCCCGCCCAGCGTTGCGCCCACACGCTCGTCATCGCGTCAGCCCACCGGCACGCACCAGCGATTCGCCGGCGCCCAGACCGTCGCCGTCGTCGTCGAGGTCGGCGACGCTCGCGTCGGCCGACAGGGCGACGAGGTCGCGCAGCTCGGCGTCGCCGAGCTCGGTGATCCACGACTCGCCGGCGGCAACCACCGAGGCGGCGAGCGCGCGTTTGCGCTCCAGCAGATCGGCGATGCGCTCCTCGACGGTGCCCGCGGTGACGAGCTTGTGGACTTCCACGGTGCGGCGCTGGCCGATGCGGTGCGCGCGGTCGGTCGCCTGGTCCTCCACCGCCGGATTCCACCACCGGTCGTAGTGCACGACGTGCGTCGCGGCCGTCAGGTTCAGTCCTGTGCCACCGGCGCGCAGGCTGATGACGAGCACCGGCGGCGCCTCGCTCACGTCGCCCGGCGACCCGTCCATCCCAGCCTGGAACGCGGCGACCATCCGGTCGCGTGCGGCGGCGGCGACCCCGCCGTGCAGGAACGGCACGGCGACGCCGAGGTCGGCGGACAGCTGCGCCACCAGCAGGTGGCCCATCGCGACGTACTGGGTGAACATCAGCACGCGGTCGCCGCCGTCGACCGCCTCGGCGACGATCTCACGCGCGGCGGCGAGTTTGCCGGAGCGCGCGACGAGCGCCGGGTGCTCCTCGCCGAGGTACTGCGCCGGGTGGTTGCAGATCTGCTTGAGCGCCGTGAGCAGCGCGAGGATCCGCCCACGGCGCTCCATCGGCGCCGCTGCGTCCAGCCCGTGATCGCCGAGCACACGCGCGACCGCCGCCGTGTACAGCTCGGCCTGCTCCGGGGTCAGCGGGCACGACACCGTCCGCTCGATCTTGGGCGGCAGGTCGCTGATCACGGCGGGGTCGGACTTATCGCGGCGCAGGACGAAGGGCGCGACGAGCCGCCGCAGCCGCGCGGCGGCCGTGCGGTCGTGGCGCTGCTCGATCGGGGTGACGAACCGCCGCGCGAACCGTGCGCGGCTGCCGAGCAGACCCGGGTTGGTGACGTCGAGCAGCGACCACAGCTCCGCGAGGCGGTTCTCCAACGGGGTTCCGGTCAACGCGACCGTCTGCCGGCGGGGCAGGCGCCGCACCGCCTTCGCGCCGGCGGTCGACGGGTTTTTCACGTGCTGCGCCTCGTCGAGCGTGACGACGTCCCAGCGCCGCTGCGCGAGCTGGTCGACGTCGCGGCGCAGCGTGCCGTAGGTGGTCAGGACCACCCCGCGCGCGTCGTCGAGCGACGCCGGGCGGTCGCTGCCGTGCCAGCGGGTGACCGCCAGCCCGGGCGCGAAGCGGGCGAGCTCACGCTGCCAGTTGCCGACGACGGAGGTGGGACACACCACCAGCGACGGGGCGTCGCGCGCCCCGTCGTCGGGGGCGGCGGCGCGCAGCGCGAGCAGGTAGGCGATGAGCTGGATGCCCTTGCCCAGGCCCATGTCGTCGGCCAGGACGGCGCCGAGGCCGAGCCCGCGCATGCCTTCCAGCCAGGCGACGCCGCGGCGCTGGTATGGCCGCAGCGTCCCGACGAATCCGGGCGGTGCGGCCGTCACCGGAGGGCGGTCGGCGGCGCCGCGGAGGCGGTCGACGAGGTCGGCGAGCCCGTCGCCGGCCACGACATCGACGACGTCGGCCACGTCGCCGCGGCTCGGTGCGCCGACGAGGTCGCCAGCCTGCGCGGTGCCGCCCAGCGTCAGCGCGAGCGCCTCGCCGAGACCCATCCGGCCGCCGCGGTCGAGCGTGCGCAGCCGCTCGAACAGCGCGGGATCGACGCGCAGCCAGCGGTCGCGCCAGCGCACCCGCGGTGCCGCGGCGGCGGCGAGCGCGTCGAGTTCGTGGGGTCCGAGCGGGTCGTCGCCCAGCGTCACCTCCCAGCGGTACGCGACCGTGCCGGCCAGCGACGACAGCGCCGGCTCGTCGTCGTCGGCCGCTGCACTCGCGAACGCCTCGTCGGGTTCGTCGCCGGCGTCTGCGTCGACTTCGTCTCCGCCCACGCGCAGGCGCAGGCGCAGGCTCTCGTCGGCGACGTCGGGCGGCACGACGACCACGACGTCGTCGGCGCTTCGCAGCAGCGGCTCGGCGTCGGCGAGCAGCATCCACGCCTCGCCGAGGTCGAGGTCGATGGCGGCCGGCGCCGCCGAGCGCAGCGCGCGTTCCAGCGGCGGAAAGACCCGGGCGCAGCGGGCGAGCCCCCGCAGCAACGCCTCCTGCAGCGCTGCGACGTCGCCGTCGCGGCCGTCGCCGGTCCAAACCCGTTCGGCCGGCAGCAGCGCGCCGTCGTCGCTGCGGACCGCGAAGCGCAGCGGCCACGGGTCCTCCGCACGCTCCGGGGCGTGCAGCGTCAGCTCCGCCGTGCCGGCGGCGCGGTCGGCGTGGCCGAGCCAGCTGGCCACCCCGGCGACGAGCTCCGCGGCGTCGTGACGCAGGGGCACTGCGGGATCGACCGGATCGGCGAGTGCCTCGGCCCACCGTGCCGTCCACGGCAGCAGGCGCGCCGCGGCCGCCCCGGGCGTGGCGGTGGGCTGCCGGAGCGCACCGCGGCGTCGGCGACGGCGTCGGCGAACGCCCGCAGCAGCGCCTGGCTGTCATAGAGCCGTCCGTCGTCGCCGGCCGCGCAGCGGGCCGCAACCGGAAGCGCGGCGGCGAGCCGCGCCAACCCCGCCGCGACCTCGGGATCGTCGTCGACGAGCGCGCGCCAGACCCTCGGACGCCGTCGACGGTCGCGACGAGGTCAGGGCCATCCGGTGCGCAATGACGAGCCGCAGCGCGAGCCGGGTCGCGACCGCCCACGCCCGCACGCTGTCGGGGCGGCGATGCAGCGCGCCGGCCGCACCCCGGGCACCGCGAGCAGCGGCGTGAGCGCCTCGACCAGCTCGACGACCCGCACCGGCGCCGAGACGACCGCGACGCGACCGTCGGGCACCGCGGCCAGACGCAGCGTCGCAGCGCGGCCCTCAGGCAGGCCGAGCGTGACGCAGTCGGATGCGCTGACGGGTCCACCTGCCGGGTCGTGCACCGCGAACACGCCGCGACAGGGCAGGTCGAGGTCCGGCACGAACGCGAGCTGCGGGAGCGGCAGTGCGGACCTCCGGCGGGACTTCGGCGCGGCTTCGGCTCGGGCGCAGCCGAACCACGCTACTGCCGGGGCGGCTCCGGCGCCGCTGCGGCGTCACCGTCGAGCGCGGCGAGCAGCCGCCGCACGTCGGCGGCCGGCACGCGGTCGCCCTCGGCGGCGGCCAGCAGATCGCGCAGCGCGGCGACGACCGCCTGGCGGTCCCATCCCGCGCGCGCGCGGTGCGGCGGGCGCCGCCGGCGGGGCGTGGCGACCGCGACGCCGCCGCGGCCACGGCCGGGCTGTCGAACAGGCGCGGCTGCGCGTCCGCGGTCGCGGTCGCGGCGACGAACGCGGCGGGCGTCGTGCCCGCGAGCGTGGCGGCCCACCACGTCAACCCGCGGTCCCACGTCGCACCCGCCGGCCGCGATCGCGGCACCCGGCCGCCGAAGGCGACGTCGGCGACGGCGCTCAACACGACGTCGCGGGTGAACGGGTCGGCGTCGAAGCGCTCCCGGAGCGTGTCGACGAAGCCGGCGCTCGCCGCTGCGCCGGTGAGCCGCTGCGCGACTTCGGCGAGGACCGGGCGCGAACGCTGCAGCCACGACCAGGCGTAGGCCGGCACGTGCACGGCGGTTCCCGGGTCGCCGGCGGCGTCGGGGCCTGGCTGGGCCAACGGGTCCTCCACACGGTCGGACAGCGGCCCAGCGTCCCGTGTGGCGCCGGCCAGGTCAAGGATGCACGACGGCGAGCGCCGCGCTGGCGGCCGCCGCCGCGTCCGGCACCGCACGAACGCCGGGGACGTCCCAGGTGGACAGCCCGAACACCGGCGTGCCCGCCCGCAGCGCGAGCGCGATCTCGGCGAGCGTGCCGTAGCCGCGCCCGACCGCGACGACCGCTGCGGCGGCACGAACGACGAGGACGTCGCGGCCCTCGCCCATCCCGGTCGGCACGGCGAGCTCCACGTCGGGGTTGGCGGCCGCACGGTCGTCGCCAGGCAAGAAGCCGATGGTCGTGCCTCCGGCCGCGCGCGCGCCCCGGCACACCGCCGCCATGACGCCCCCGAGCCCGCCACAGACCACCACCGCCCCGCCGCGCGCGAGTGCCCGGCCGACGGCCTCGGCGGCCTCGGCCAACTCGTCGTCGGCGTCGCCGGGGCCGATCACCGCGACGACCGGTCGTTGGGCCACCGCGGTCAGCGCAGCTGCGTCACGCCGTTGACGACGCCGTCGGGCAAGACCCCACGGGCGGCCGCCGTGAGGACCTCGAACGACCGCGACAGCATCCGCAGCCGCGTCTCGGCCGTCGCTCCGGCCACGTGCGGCGTGAGCACGACGTTGTCGAGCTGGCGCAACGGCGACGCCGCGTCCAGCGGCTCGCTCGTGAAGACGTCAAGCGCGGCGCCGGCGATCCGGCGCTCGGTCAGCGCCGCGACGAGGGCGTCCTCGTCGACGACACCGCCACGCGCGACGTTGACCAGGAACGCGCTGGGGCGCATCCGCGCGAGCGCGGCCGCGTCGATCAGCCCGGTCGTGGCGGCGGTGAGCGCGACGAGCAGGCACACGACGTCGGACTCGACGAGCAGCGCCTCCCGCCGGCGCCGCCGCTCGCCGAGCGCGGCCTCGACCTCGGCGTCGCGCCGCGTGCGCGCGGTGTAGACGACGTCGCAGCCGAACGCCGCCAGGCGCCGCGCGGTCTCCTCACCGGCGCCGCCGAGACCGACCAGGCCGACGGTCTTGCCGGCGAGGTCGACGAGGCTGCGCGCGACGACGTCGTGCTGCGGCCACGCGCCGGCGCGGACCTGGTCGTCGCACCACACCAGCGACTTGAGCAGCGCGAGCGTGACCATGACGGTGTGCTCCGCCATCGCCACCGAGGTCGCACGGCCGGCGTTGGTGACCGGGATCCCGGCGCGGGCGCAGGCGTCGACGTCGACCCGGTCGTAGCCGGTGGTCGGCTGGTGGAACAGCTTGACCTGGTCCATCGCCGCGACGACGTCGGCGTCGACGGCGATCTCGCTGGTGTAGTCGCCGAGCACGAGCTGCGCGCCCGGCATGACCGCGGCGGCCGCCGCCGGGGTCCGCTCGGCGGGCACGACGACCTCGATGGCGAGCTCGTCGGGCAGGTTCGCGGTCACCGCCTCCGGCGGCAGTGGTGACAGGCACACCAGCC
Source organism: Egibacteraceae bacterium (assembly GCA_030446745.1). Taxonomy (GTDB): domain Bacteria; phylum Actinomycetota; class Nitriliruptoria; order Euzebyales; family Egibacteraceae; genus JAUJMS01. Next base: position 60,474 of record JAUJMS010000005.1, read on the forward strand.
GCACGCCCGCGGCCTCCTTTCCACCGGTGGTCACTGCAGGCAGAACTCGTTGCCCTCGGGGTCGGCCATGACCACCCAGTACTCGCCGTGCTCCGAGGCGGCGCGCACCCGCGTCGCGCCCGCTCCTCTGAGCCGCTCAGTCGCGGCGTCGACGTGTGCCTGCCGCTGCTCGGCCGGTAGCCCCGCGCCGACGTTGACGTCGAGGTGCACGCGGTTCTTCGCGGTCTTGCCCTCGGGCACCCGCTGGAAGAACAGACGCGGCCCGGAGCCGTCCGGGTCGACGACGGCGCTGCGGTCCCCCCACTGCTCCTCGGGCACGCCCATCTCGGCGAGCAGCGCCGGCCACGACGGGTATCCCTCCGGCGGCGGCTGGACCACGTAGCCAAGCGCGTCCGCCCAGAACCGCGCCAGCCGGTCGGGGTCGGCGCAGTCGAAGGTGACCTGGATCGGCGTGGCCATCGTCAGTGGGCGTGGAACGGGGTGCCGGCGGCGGCGAGGTGCGCCTCGCCCATCGCCTCGGCCAGCGTCGGGTGCGGGTGGACAAGCGCGGCGACCTCCGACGGCAACGCCCCCCACGCGGTGACCAGCTGCGCTTCGGCGATGAGGTCGGTCGCGTGGGGACCGATGACGTGGACGCCGAGCACCTCGCCGCCGCGCTGCGCGACCACCTTCACGAAGCCGTCGGACCCGGCGATGACCCCCTTGGCGTTGCCGCGCAGCGAGTACTGGGTCGCGACGACGTCGTGGCCGCGCTCGCGCGCCTGCGGTTCGGTCAGCCCCACCGACGCGAGCTCCGGCGCGGTGTAGGTGACCCGCGGCACCTGCACGTAGTCGACCGGCTGCGGGTCGCCCGCACCGGCGACGACGTCCGCGACGAGGAAGCCCTCCGCGAAACCGGCGTGGGCCAGCGCGAGGGCCGGCGGCGCGAGCAGGTCACCGACGGCGTAGATCCCGTCGGCGGCCGTGCGGCACCACTCGTCGACCGCAACGTAGCCGCGCGCGTCGACGACGCCGAGTTGGTCGAACCCGACGTCGGCGGTGCGCGGCGCCCGTCCGACCGCGACGAGCACCGTGTCGACGACGAGCTCGCGGGTGGCGTCGCCGTCCGTGAACGTCACCGTGGCGTCGTCGCCTTCGACCTTGACGCCCTCGACGCGCGCGCCGGCGACGGTGGTGATGCCGCGCTTGCGGAAGCTGCGCGCGAGCTGCTTGGACAGATCCGGATCCTCCAGCGGCGCGATGCGGTCCAGCGCCTCGACGACGGTGACCTCCTCCGCCCCGAGCGAGCGCCACAGCGACGCGAACTCCAGCCCCACCGCGCCCGACCCGATGACCAGCGCACGGCGCGGGATGCGCGCCAGGCGGGTCGCCTCGTCGGAGGTCAGCACGACCCGTCCGTCGACGTGGACCCCTGGCAGGCTGCGCACCTTCGATCCCGTGGCGAGCACCAGCGACCGCCCGGGAACGCGCCGGCCGCCGTCGACGAGCACCGTGCGCCCGTCGTCGGCGACGCTGCCGCGGCCCTGCACGACCTCGACACGTTTGCCCTTGAGCAGTCCGGCGAGGCCCGTGTGCAGCGTCGCCACGACCGAGTCGCGGAAGGCGCCGATGCCCTCCACCGAGACGCCGTTGACGGCGAGGTCGAGCCCAAGCGAGGCAGCGCGCCTCGTCGAGCAGTCCACCGACGTGGAGCATCGCCTTGGATGGGATGCAGCCCCAGTGCAGGCAGGTGCCACCGACCTTGTCGGCCTCGACCAGGACGACGGACTGGCCACGTCCGGCCGCACGCAGCGCGACGGCGTAGCCGCCGGGGCCGCCACCGAGGACGACGATGTCAGCGGTGGCCATTACAGCGACGCGAGCAGCGTCGTGGAGTCCTCGACGCAGTCGGCCACGAAGCGCAGGAAGCCGGCCGCCTCGCCGCCGTCGCAGATGCGGTGGTCGAACGCGATGGACAGCTGCATGACCTTGCGCACGGCGATCTCGCCGTCGACGACCCACGGCCGGTCGGTGATGCGCCCGACGCCGAGGATGGCCGCCTCCGGATGGTTGATGACGGCGCTGCCGCCGTCGACGCCGAACGAGCCGTAGTTCGACACGGTGAACGTGCCGCCGGTCATCTCGTCGGGGCTGACCTTGCCGCCGCGCGCGCGGCGGCGGCGAGGCGGTTGAGCTCGGCGGCGATCTCGAGCACGGACATCCGGTCGGCGCCCTTGATGACCGGCACGACCAGTCCGCGGCCGGTCTGCGCGGCGAAGCCGAGGTTCACCGTGCGCGACAGCACGATCTCGTTGGACGTCGTGTCGAGGCGGGCGTTGAGCTCCGGGAACCGGCGCAGCCCGGCCACGCAGGCACGCAGGACGATCGCCAGCGGGCTGACCTTCACGTCGGACTGCGACGCGTTCAGCCGCCGGCGCAGCTGCCACAGCGCGGTCGCGTCGGCGTCGACCCACGTCGTCGCCTCGGGGATCTCCCGGCGTGACGTCGTCATCTTCTCGGCGATGGCCTTGCGCACCCCGCGCACCGGGATGCGCGTCTCACCGTCGGTGTCGGTGGCGGTGGCGGCTGCCGGCTGCGGCGTGGCGGCCTCCGGCGTGGCCGGGGCGGCGGTGGCCGCGGCGTGCGGGGCGCCCGCGCCGTCGCCGGCGTAGCGCTCGACGTCCTCGCGGGTCACGACGCCCCCGGGACCGGAGCCTTGGACGAGCGCGAGGTCGACGCCGCGGTCGCGGGCGAGCTTGCGCACCGGCGGCTTCGCCTTGGGACGGCCGCCCGCCGCCGACGTGGCGGCCGGCCTGGCCGCCGGCGTGGTAGCCGGTGCGGTCGGCGGCGCCGTCATCGCCGCGCCGGGGCAGCGCCTGCCGGCCCACCGGCACGCCGGCGCCGCGACCGTCCGCCGCCACCCGTGCCGTAGCCGACGAGGACGTTGCCCGAGCCGCCGTCGTCGGCGGGCACGATCGTGCCCTGGTCCGCGCCGTCCACGGGGCGGTCGGGGCGCGCGTCGGGCACCATCTCGGCGACCGCGGCCTCCTCCGGCGGGGCGCCCGGCCCCGTCTGCGGGACGACCGCCGCGCCCCCGACCGACGGCGTCGCGTCGCCGCTGTCGCTGGTCCCGCCGACGTCGATGGTCACCAGCGGCTTGCCGACCTCGACCTCGTCGCCCACGGCGCCGTGGAGCGCGGCGACCGTGCCCGCGAACGGCGACGGCACCTCGACGACGGCTTGGCCGTCTCGACCTCGGCGACCGGCTGGTCGACCTCGACGGTGTCGCCGACGGCGACGAGCCAGGAGACGATCTCGCCTCGGTCAGGCCCTCCCCGAGGTCGGGGAGCAGAAAGTCGCGGGTCGCCACTAGAACGCCAGGCTGCGGTCGACCGCGTCGAGGATGCGGTCGACGTCGGGCAGGAAGAACTCCTCGAGCTTGGCGGCCGGGTACGGACGTCGAAGCCGCCGACGCGCAGGACCGGCGCCTCCAGCGAGTAGAAGGCGTGCTCGGTGACCTGTGCCGCGAGCTCGGCGCCGAAGCCGGCGAACACCTGCGCCTCGTGGACGACGACGGCGCGGCCGGTGCGTTCCACGCTGTCGACGATCGTTCGGGTGTCCAGCGGGTTGAGCGAGCGCAGGTCGACGACCTCGAGGTCCCAGCCCTCCTGCTCGGCGGCAGCGGCGGTGTCGAGGCAGGTGCGCACCATCGGGCCGTAGGCGAACAGCGTCGCGGTGGTCCCCGGCCGGCGCACGACGGCGGTGCCGATCGGTTCGGTACGCACCGGCAGCTCGGCCTCCTCCTTGAGCCAGTAGCGACGCTTCGGCTCGAAGAAGATCACCGGGTCGGGCGAGTCGATCGCCTCGCGCAGCAGCGAGTAGCCGTCCGACGGCGTGCCGGGCGAGACGACCTTGAGGCCGGCGACGTGGGCGAAGAAGTTCTCGGGGCTCTCCGAGTGGTGCTCGACGGCGCCGATGCCGCCTCCGAACGGGATGCGGATCACGATTGGCAGCGTCACGGTCCGCGCGAGCGGTTGCGCATCTTCGCGACGTGGCTGACGATCTGCTCGAACGCCGGGTAGGTGAAGCCGTCGAACTGCATCTCGACGACCGGCTTGTAGCCGTACAGGGCCATCCGACCGCCGAGCCGACGATGCCGGACTCGGCCAGCGGCGTGTCGAAGCAACGCTTGTCGCCGAAGCGCTCCTGGAGCTTGTCGGTGATGCGGAACACCCCCGCCGAGCGTGCCGACGTCCTCGCCGAACATCACGACCTTGTCGTCGGCCGCCATCGCGTCGTGCAGCGCGGTGTTCAGCGCCTGCGCCATCGTGATCGCCATCAGTGTTCCTCCCCGCGTCGAGCTCACGGCGCAGCATCTCGCGCTGCGCCTGGTACGACGGCGGAGGATCGACGTAGACGTGTTCGAACAGCTCCAGCGGGTCGCCATGCGGGGCGTCGTAGATCTCCTCGCGCATCCGTGCGGCGTAGGCCTTCGCCTCCTCGTCGATCTCCCCGCGGAAGGCGTCGTCGAGCAGCCCCTCACGGTCGAGGAAGCGCTCGAAGCGCGCGATCGGGTCGCGCGCGGTCCACTCCGCCAGCTCCTCAGGCGTGCGGTAGCGCGTGGGGTCGTCGGCGGTGGTGTGCGCCTCCATGCGGTAGGTGACCGCCTCGGTGAGGCTCGGCCCTCCCCGGCACGCGCGCGGTCGACGGCCTTGCGCGCCACGGCGTACGAGGCGAGGACGTCGTTGCCGTCGCAGCGGTACCCCGGCATGCCGTAGCCCACGCCCTTGTGCGCGATCGTCGGCGCCTTGGTCTGCTTGCTCAGCGGCACGCTGATGGCGTACTGGTTGTTCTGGACGAAGAACACGCACGGGGCGTCGTAGACGGCCGCGAAGTTCATCGCCTCGTGCGGGTCACCTCGAGGTGGCGCCGTCGCCGAAGTAACTCATCACGACGATGTCGTTGCCGTCGAACTTCGCCGCCATCGCAAAGCCCGCCGCGTGCAACGCCTGCGTGCCGATGGGAATGGACAGCAGCCCGAAGCGCGTCGCCAGCGGGTCGTGGTTGGACAGCCAGGTGCCGCGGAACAGGTGCAGGATCGAGCTCGGGTCGACGCCGCGCACGAGCGCGGCGCCCATCTCCCGGTAGGACGGGAACACCCAGTCGCGCTCGGTCAGCGCGTACGCCCCGCCGACCTGGGCCGCCTCCTGGCCGAGCAGCGACGCGTAGACGCCGAGCTGGCCTTGCCGCTGGAGGTTGATCGCCTGCTTGTCGACGCGGCGGGCCAGCACCATGTAGCGATACAGCGTGCGGAAGTCCTCGTCCTTGAGGTCGATCGGATAGCCGTCGACCTCGTGCAGGACGCCCTCGTCGTCGAGCAGCTGGACCGGCTCCGCCGGCGGCAACAGCGTCGCTGGGTCGACCGCGGACGGCTGCGGCGACGACGGGCTCATCGGCGTGCTCCTTGTCTGCGGGGCGCGGCGTCGCGCCGGCCGGCTGCGTCCAGGCGGGTGCCGGCCGAGCATCCATACCCACCGACGGCTGGCGTCATGGCGGGCGCGCCCGCAGACCGGCCCCACGGCACGCGCGGGGGCGTGAGCCTAGTGGATGCCGACGTGTGACGGCAACATCGCCGCCGAGCGAAAACTGTCACACGTCGCGCCGGGCGACCGCCGTTGGTCCGGTGGCAGCATGGCGCCATGACCGACGACGCGCCGCCGGCCCTGCTCGTCGTCGCCCACGGCACCCGCGACGCCGACGGCGGCCGCGAGATGGCGACGTTGCTCGATCTGTTGCGCGCGCGCTACGCCGGCCCGGTCGCCCACGCCTGGCTGGAGTCGTTCGCCGAGCCGGGCATCCCGGCGGCGGTCGAGCAGCTCGCCCTCGCCGGCGTCACGCGCATCGTCAGCGTGCCGTTGCTCGCCTTCGGCGCCGGTCACGCCAAGACCGACGTGCCCAACGGGCTCGCGGCCGCGGCCGCCGCCCACCCGGACGTCACCTTCGCCCACGGCCGGGTGCTGGGACTGCATCCCGCGCTGTTCGCCCTCGCCCGCGCCCGCATCGACGCGGTGAGCCCACCGTCGGGGCGGAACGGCGAGGTCCTCGTCGTCACCGCGTCGGGCTCGTCGGACCCGGACGCCAACGGCGACCTCGCCAAGGTGGCCCGCTTCCTCGCCGAGGGCACCGGCCACCGCTGGGTCGACTACGCCTTCGCGGGAGTGACCTGGCCCCGCGTTGACGAGGTGGTGGCCCGCGCCGCAGCGGCCGGTGCTCGCCGCGCCGTGCTGTTCAGTTGGTCGCTGTTGGCGGGACTGCTCGAACGCCACGTCGCCGCCGCGGCACGGCAGGCGGGCGCCGAGCACGGGGTGTCGGTTGCCGATGCGGGGCGTCTCGGGCCCGAGCCCCTCGTCGCGGAGGCGGTGCTCGACCGCTGCGCGGAGGCGGTCGCGGGCGACGCGCGGATGAACTGCGACCTGTGCGCGTACCGGGTGCCGTTGCCGGGCCTGGAGCAGCGCGTCGCCGCGCCGTCAGGGGGCGGCACCGGCGCCCGCGTCCGGCGCTGAAGGGCCGCGGCGCGAGCGCGCGAGGTCAGTAGCCGAGCCTGGCGTCGACCATGCCGAGCAGCGGCTCGCCGGCGGCGTAGCGACGGACGTTCTCCGTGATCCGGTCGGACAGCAGTGGCATCGCCATGTCCTCGGTGTTCGCCGTGTGCGGCGTGATGAGGCAGTTCGGCAGCTCCCACAGCGGGTGCCCCGGCGGCAGCGGCTCGGGATTGGTGACGTCGAGCGCCGCACCACCGATCACGTCCTCGCGCAGACCCACGACGAGATCGCCGGTGACGACGTGCGGGCCGCGCGCGACGTTGACCAGCCAGGCGTGCGGCGCCATCAGCTCGAGCTCCACCGACGAGATCAGCCCGGTGGTCTCCGCGGTGAGCGCGCACGCGATGACGACGAGGTCCGCGCCGCGCAGCGCCTCGTAGCGGGCCTCGTAGCCGAACACCCGCGCGACGCCCTCCATGGGCCGGGGATGGCGCCGCACGACGGTGATGTCGCAGCGGAACGGGGTGAGCAGCGCGATGAGCTCTGTTGCGATGCCGCCGCCACCGAAGATGGTGACGCGCCCCCCGGCCAGGCTGATGCCCGCCTGCGCCCCCCACTCCGACGCGGTCGCGAAGCGTTTGAGGTCGCGCAGGCCCGCCAGCGCCAGCGCCAGCGCGTGCTCGGCGACGGGCTTCGCGTAGACGCCCTTGCCGCAGGTCCACAGGTGGTCGCCGTCGAAGACACCCGCGGCGGCGTACGGCTCGACACCGGCCCAGGGCAGCTGCACCCACTTGATCTGGGGGTTGTCCTCGAGCGTCTTGAGCAGGCCAGCCGGGCCGGGTTGCGGTCCCGGGCCGTGGGCGGCGTCGGTCCACACCAGCGCCTCGGCGTCGGCGGGCTCGACGAGCTGCCCGCCACCGGCGTGCACCGCCTCGCAGATCCAGTCCCTGGTGCCCCGCGGGGCGACGGCGACCTTGAGCACGTCAGATCCTTACAGTCATGGCAGCTCGGCCGGCAGGTCGAGCGCGCGGGCGTCGGTGGCGCCGATGACCGCGGCGATCTCCGCGACGACGTCGGCCGGGACGGGACTGTCGACCGCCATCGCGATGAGGGCCTCCCCGCCGGCCTCGCGCCGGCCGACCTGCATCGTGGCGATGTTCACCCCGGCATCACCGAGCTTGCCGCCGATGATGCCGACCACGCCCGGGCGGTCGACGTAGCGGAAGAACACCATGTGGTCGCTGGGCTCCATGTCGACGTCGAAGCCCCAGACCTCGACGAGCCGCTCGCGGTTGCTCGGTCCCAACAGCGTGCCGGCGACGCGCACCCCGCCGGCGTCGAGCCGCACCAGCGAGACGTAGTCGTGGGAGGCGGCCGACGTCCGCGTCGCGACGGCCAGCCCGCGTTCCTCGGCGAGCAGCGGGGCGTTGACGAAGGTCACCGGTTCGTGCACGACGCTCGCCAGCACGCCGATGAGCGCGGACAGCGTCAACGCCGAGGTGTCCTCCTCCGCGATCCTGCCGACGTACTCGACGGTCAGCTCCGACGACGCGCCGCAGTGCAGCGCGGTGGCCAGCCGCCCGAGCCGCTCGACGAGCGGCAGGTACGGCTTGACCGCCTCCGGGATCGCGGCGCCGACGGCGACGTTGACCGCGGACGGGACGAACTCGCCGCGCAGCGCCAGCACGACCGCCTCGGCGACCATGGTGCCGGCCTTGTCCTGCGCCTCGGAGGTCGACGCGCCCAGGTGTGGGGTGACGACGACGTTGTCCAGTGCGAACAGCTTGGAGTCGGTCGCCGGCTCGGTGGCGAACACGTCGAGCGCGGCGCCGGCGATCCAGCCGTCGGTCAGCGCCGTGTAGAGCGCCTCCTCGTCGACGATGCCGCCGCGCGCGGCGTTGACCACGCGGGCACTTCGTTTCATGGCGCGCAGCTCGGCCTCGCCGACGATGCCGACGGTCTCGGCGGTCTTGGGCAGGTGGACGGTGACCACGTCGGCCGCGGCGCACAGCTCCGGCACGGTGGCGACCAGCGTGACGCCCATGCGGGCGGCACGGTCCGGTGCGAGGTAGGGGTCGTAGGCGACCAGGTGCATCCCGAACGCCGAGCAGCGCTGCGCGACGAGCGTGCCGATGCGCCCGAGCCCGAGCACGCCGAGGACCTTGCCGTGCAGCTCGGTGCCCTGGAAGTCGGCGCGGCGCCACTGACCCTCGCGGAGGCTGCGGTCCGCCTTGGGGATGTTGCGCACCAGCGCGAGGATCAGCGCGACGGTGTGCTCGGCGGCGCTGATCACGTTGGACTGCGGGGCGTTGCACACGATCACGCCGCGGGCGGTCGCCGCGCGCACGTCGACGTTGTCGAGCCCGATGCCGGCGCGGGCGATGACCTTCAACCGGCTGCCCGCCGCGACGACCTCGGCGTCGATGGTCGTCGCGGACCGCACGACGATCCCGTCGTACGCGCCGACGACGTCGAGCAGCTCGGGTTTGGCGAGGCCGGGGCGCACGTCGACGTCGAAGTGCTCGGCAAGGGCCGCGACGCCCGCCTCGGACAGCTGGTCGGCGACCAGGACCCTCATCGGCGGAACTCTAGGTCACCCGCGCTCGTGGCTCAGCGCGGCGCCGCCGCCTCGGCCCTGTGCGCCAACGGTGAGGCTGCCACGGCGGGCGCGATCGACGCCGACGATGTCGCCCTGCGCTGACGAGTTACCTCGGAGGCATTACGCGGCGGGACCGCCCCTGTCACGCCGCTTCTGTGCCCCGGCGCCGTCGCCCCGGCCGTACGCTGGCCCGATGAGAGTGGCGTTCGTCGGCAAGGGCGGGGCCGGCAAGTCGGCGATCGCCGGCACGTTCGCGCGGCTGCTCGCACGCCGCGACGGGCCCGTGCTCGCCGTCGACTCGGACCCCATGCCCGGCCTGGCGTTCTCCGTCGGCGTCCCCGTGACCGACGCCCCGATCCCTGACGAGGCGGTGCAGGAGCGTGCCGAAGGCGAAGAGGGCCCGCGCTTCCGGCTGCGGGAGGGTTTGACCGCCGCCGAGGCGGTGCAGCGCTACGCCGCGGCGGGGCCCGACGGCGTGCGCTTCCTGCAGTTCGGCAAGCTGCGCGGCTCGTCGGGCGGTCTGCTGCGGTCGCAGTTCGCCTTCCGCCAGATCCTGTCCAGCTTGCCCGAGGAGGGCTGGAACGTCGTCGGCGACCTCCCGGGCGGGACGCGTCAGGCGTTTTTCGGATGGGGTGGCTACGCCCGCACGATCCTCGTCGTCGTGGAGCCGACGGCGAAGTCGCTGCTGTCCGCGCGCCGGCTGGCGCGCCTCGCCACCGTGGATCCCCCGCCCGACGCGGTGGTCGCGGTCGCGAACAAGGTCCGCGAGCCCGGTGACGTCGAGCTCGTCGCCCGTCGCACCGGCCTGGAGGTGGTCGCGTCGGTGCCATGGGACGAGGCGCTGGCCGACGCCGAGCGGCAGGGTCGCGCCCCGATCGACGCCGCGCCCGATTCGGCGTCCGTCGCGGCGGTAGCCTCGCTGCTGGACCGGCTCGGAAAGGTGTCGTGATGAGGGTCGCGGTCGTCGGCAAGGGCGGCTCGGGCAAGACGACGACGTCGGCGGTCGTCGCGCGCACGCTGGCCCGCCACGGTCACCGCGTCGTCGCGGTCGACTGCGACAGCAACCCCACCCTCGGAATCTCTCTCGGCCTGGGCGCCGACGACACCGAGCGACTGGTCGCGAGGCGTGAAGAGCTCGACGAGGGTGAGTCCGAGCACGCCCCCTCGTGGGACGAGCTCATCGACCGCTTCGGCTCGGACGCGCCCGACGGCGTGCGCCTCGCCGTCGTGACGCGCATCCAGAACCCCGAGCCCGGGTGACCCTGATGCGGGCTGTCACCCGAGCAGTTGCTTGGGTCCGCTGAGTTCGGTGACGCGGTCGTCGTCGCCGACCTGGAAGCCGGCATCGGCACGCTGACCCGTCTCGGCGACGAGGTCGTTGACGTCGTGCTCGCCGTCGTCGAGCCGACGCCGAAGTCCATCGAGGTCGGCACACGCGCCGTGGCGCTGGCCCGCGAGAAATCCCTCGGCCGGCTGGTGATCGTGGCCAACCGGGTGCGCGGCGCCGAGGACGTCGAGCGGCTCGTCGCGGCCTTCGGCGAGGTTGAGCTCGTCGCGGTCCCCGACGACCCCGCGATCGTCGACGCTGAGCGCCGCGGCGTCGCGCCGCTGGACACCGCGCCCGACGCGCCGGCGGTGCAGGCGCTCGTCGGCCTCGCCGAGTCGCTCGCGCCGGTCGCCTGACCGGCGTTACGCCGGAAGCAGCTGGTCTGCGAGGGCGGTGATCGCGGTCATCGCCGGCGAGGCCTCGTCCACGTCGAGCGGGGCGACGCCCCGCCGATCGGCCGGGTCCACCACTGGGTCTGTGGGAACGGCGACCACGTCGACGCCCAACGTCGCCGCGAGGCCGGCGCGGTCGGTTAGTTAGCTGCAGCAGTCGCAGCCGCACTCACAGTCCGGCCTGGCGTCAGTTGCGCAGCTGCAACCGCATGCCGTCACGGGCGGCACGGCTTGCTCGCTGGCAGTGGCGCCGCAGCCGAAACCGCACTGAGTCTCGGTGGTCGGGAGTTCTTCACGCACGCTGGTGCTCACGGCGATTCCTCCTTTCTTCCATTGGGTCATGGGTGCCGGAACGCTCGACGGTCTGCCCGCAGCAGGCGCAGCCGCAGCTGCACGCGTCGCCGCACGATCCGCCGCAGGTGCACCGGCTGGTCGGCAAGATCGATAGATCGTGGCCGAGGTGGACGACGTTGACGTGGGGCAGTTCCGGGGCGCACTCGCAGCTGTCGCTGGCTTCGGGTTCGCTGGTGAGTCGGTCGCTGACTGCCTCGAGCTGTCGGAGAAACGTGGCGGATTCCTCGATTTGTTCACGGACGGCGGTGATCTTGCGGTCGATGAGCTCGCAGAGTTGCTGGCGCGTCGATGCGCACTGTCCGCCGGCCCATACACCGACGAGGTCGCGGATCTCGTCCAGGGTCAGTCCGAGGCGCTTGGCACGCCGGATGAACTGCACCCGCGCCTCGTCGTCACGGCCGTAGATGCGGTAGCCGGACTCCGACCGTTCGGGCTCCTGTAACAGGCCGATCTGCTCGTAGTACCGCAGCGTGGGCGGGCTGAAGCCGGTGCGCCGTGCAAGCTCGGCGATCTGGAACGTGTCCATGCCACCACCGTAGGCATTCAAGTCGACTTGAATGCAACCATCGGCTTGCAGATTGTCTCGGGAATCCCGGGCTGCCCCTGGGAACGCTGTCTAGCAGCGCGCCGGGGGCCTTCATGTGACGGCTTCGTCGTCGCTGCGGCACAGCGGAGCGCCCCAGGTGACGACGCGCTGGACCTGCGGGGCTCGGCGGGCGACCCATGCAGCGCCAGCACGCCGCCCATCGAGTGCCCGCCGACGCGGTGACCTCACTCGTCGTCGACGCGGTGTTCGATCACCCGGCAGTAGCTGGCTGCGCTGTCGGGAAACTCCTCGGCGCGTGCGACGAGCTGGTGGAGTTCGTCGCGGAGGGCTTGCATCTCGGCGATGCGTTGGGCGAGCTCACGGGCGTGGCGTTGCAGCAAGTCGGTGACGTAGCCGCAGGGTGCTCGGCCCTGATCGCGAAGGGCGAGGATCTCGCGGATGTCGTCCAGCGTGAGTCCCAGGCGCTGGGCGGTGCGGATGAAGGCCAGCCGCTCGACGTCGGCCTCGCTGTAGAGCCGGTAACCGCTGGCGGTCCGTTCGGGCTCGGGCAGCAGGTCGATGGACTCGTAGTAGCGGATCGTCTTGGTGTTCAACCGCAGGCGGTCGGCGAGTTGGCCGATGCGCATGGTGGGTTCGTGCAGCGTCGTCGTCATCGTTGTCCCCCTGGCCAGGTCAGCAGGGGGATGTTGACGACCACGCCGGGCCGCTCGAAGTTGACCTCACCGGCCGCCTCGGCCTGGGTGACTTCCTCGGCCGAGGTCAGCACGCGCGGTTCGGCATCGTCCGCCCAGGTGACCAACACCAGCTCGCGCAGCGGCGTGTAGTCCTCATCGCCGGGTGCGGTGGCGAACACGTCGGGCTGGAAGCCCAACGGCCCCGCCGGGGTGTCCTCGGGCGTGACGCCGTTGGCGAACACGTACACCGGGGAGCGGGCGTCCGCGGGCGCCGCGGCGAGGCTTTCGACCACCGGCACGGGCGAACCCATCATGCCTTCCAAGGTCTGGGCGATCTGCGGGTCAGACGCCTCGGTGTGGATGAATAGCACCTGCTCGCCACCGTAGTAGCCGAGCACCGGCGGGATCCGCGGCGCGTCGGCGGCCATCTCGCCCATCTCGCCGCCGGCGGCCATGTCGCCGGTCGTCATGCCTGGTGTCTCGCCGAGTCCGTAGACGATCCAGGCGCCAAGGCCGATGATCACGGCGGCGAGGGCGGTGCCGGCGAACAGGCCGGTGCGCCACCACGGTCGTGAAGCGGTATCGGCACGGGTGGTCCCGTCGAGGTACGGCTCGGCGGGTCGGTTGGTCGTGCTCACCGCTGTGTCACTCCCTCCGGCTCGTAGCCGAGGTCGCGCAGCCGCTCCTCGGCGGCCTCGACCGTCAGCTGCTCAGGGTCCAGACGCAGCTGCACGGTCTTCGCGTCGACGTCGACCGTGGCGCGCAGCAGCCCCTTGGTGCGCGACAACCCTTCATGAATTCGGGCCGCGCAGGCATCGCAGTGCATGTCGGGGACGGAGATGACCACCTGCTCGCCGGGACTAGACGGCGCCGACCCTGCCGCCTCAGCCTGCGCCAGACGCTCGTCGGCGTGCTCGTGCGCATCGCCGCTCTGGGGCTGGGTGGGGCGGCGGCGCTGCTCGAGCAGCTGCTGGGCGACCTGCTTGCGGCCCGAGGTCACGCGCTTACCCGATAGCAGCCGGCCGGCGAACGAGTTGGTGAGCACACCGGTGACCGAGGCGACCATGGCGAGCATGGCGAACACGGGGCTGACCAGACCGCTGCCCGCGGCGGGCACGCCGATGCCGTTGAACACGAACGCCAGCGCGAGGTTCTGCTTGGTCTTTCGGTAGCTGTTGACCGCGATCTCGTAGGTGTCGGGCACCGCGGCGAGCCGGTCGCCCATGATGACGACGTCGCTGGACTCGATGGCGATGTCGGTGCCGGCACCGATGGCGATGCCGACGTCGGCCTGCGCCAGCGCGGGCGCGTCGTTGATGCCGTCGCCGACCATGCCGACGCGGCTGCCGTCGGCCTGCAGCTCGCGGATGCGCGCGGCCTTCTGTTCGGGCAGCACCTGCGCGCGCACCTGATCGACGCCGACCTGAGCGGCGACCGCCTTCGCGGTGCGCGCGTTGTCGCCGGTAAGCATCACCGGGGTCATGCCCAGATCCTTGAGACGCGCGACGGCCTCGGCCGCGTCGGCCTTGAGCGTGTCGGCGATCGCGATCAGCCCCAGCAGTGCGTTGTCGGCGGCGACCGTCACGGTCGTCTTGCCCTCGGACTCGAGGGCTTCGAGCCGCTCGCGCAGCGGCCCCAGGTCGATGCCTTGTTCAGTGACGAACGACGGCTTGGCGACGAGCACGATCCGGCCCTCGACGTGTGCCTCCACTCCGCTGCCGGTGTGAGAGCTGAAGTCCTCGGCTGCTGGCACCCGCAGGCCGCGTTCCCGCGCGGCGTCAACGACCGCCCGGGCCAGGGGGTGCTCGGAGGACGACTCGGCGGCCGCGGCAAGGCGCAGCAACTCGTCGTCGTCACCGGGCGCGACGACGTCGACCACCTCCGGCTTGCCCTCGGTGATGGTGCCGGTCTTGTCCAGCACCATGTAGGACAGTTCGCCGAACACCTGGAAGGCCTCACCGGAGCGCATGAGAATGCCGCGCTCGGCGGCCATGCCGCCGCCGCGGATCATCGCCAGCGGCGTGGCCATCCCCAGGGCGCACGGGTAGCCCATCACTCCCACAGCGAGGGCGGCGAACAGCGCGCGGGCCCACTGCGGTTCGCCGAACAGCAGCCACGAGCCGAGGCTCCAGAACAGGAACGCCAGCCCGGCGATCGACAGGACCGTCGGCACGTAGACCTGCAGGATGCGGTCGACCAGCTGCAGCAGCCCGGGCTTGAGCGCGCGGGCCTCCTCGACGTTGCGGGCGACCTGGGACAGGAACGACTCCTCCCCGACACGGGTCACCTCGACCAACAGCGTGCCGGCCTGGTTGATCGACCCGCCGACGACCTCGTCGCCGGCGACCTTCTCGGCGGGGATCGGCTCGCCGGTGACCAGCGCCTGGTCGACGGTCGAGTGCCCCTCGCGCACGACCCCGTCGATCGGGATCGACTCGCCGGGGCGGATGCGCACCAGCTCGCCCGCCTGCACCTCGCCAGTGGTTACCTCGACCTCAACCAGATCCCCACCCTCCGGGGCGCGGTCGCGCCCCTCACCCCGGCCGTCGCGGACGACGCGGGCGGTGTCGGGCTGCAGCGCCAGTAGCTGGCGGACGGCCTGCGAGGTGCGGGTGCGCAGGCGCAGGCTCACGTAGCCCGACAGCAGGTGGTAGGTCGTCACCAGGGTGGCGGCGCCGAAGAACTCGGCGACCCCGGTCATCGGGCCGAAGATCTCATACAGCGTGAACGTCTGCGGGGAGATCATCGCCCCGACGCCGCCAATCAGCCCGCCGAGCGCGCCGAACTCCAGCAGCACGTGCTGGTTGAGGATGCCGTTGCGCAGGCTCGTCCAGGCCTGCTGAAGGATGTGCCAGCCGACCACGAACACGGTGACGAAGGCGATCGCCGCGACGACGAACGGCAGCAGCGGCCACATCACGGTGGTCGCGACCATGACGCCCATCAGCACGAAGATGACCGTGCTGAACACCGCGCCGACGCCGAAGGCGTTGCGGGCCTTGCGCAGCTCCGCCTCTTCCTCCTGGAAGCGGACGAGCTTGTCGGTGTCGCGCACCGAGTAGCCGATCTCGCGCAGCCTGTCCTTCAACTGCGTCGGCGTCACGCGGTCCGGGTCGTAGGTGATCAGCCCCTCCTGATGCGACAGGCTGATCGCGACGTCATCGACGCCCGGCACGCGGCGGTAGGCCTTGTCGATCGTCGAGGTGCAAAACGAACACGACATCCCGCCGATCCCAAGCTGCAGCTTCTCCCGACGCGCCGGCGTTTGCCCATCGCTGCCGGCCCTGGTCTCCGTGGACGCACTTGGCCCGGCCAAGTCAGCCCACCACCGGATAGCCGGCGTCGGTCAGCCGCTCGGCGATCGCCACCTGGCCCACCCGCGACTCGTCGAACTGCACGTCGACCCGGTTGCTGTGCTGGTCGGGATCCACCTGGCGCACGCCGTCGAGCCGGCCGAGCGCCTTGCGGATCGCGTTTTCGCAGCTGTCGCAGTGGATCTCGGCGACCTGGAAGGTTCGTCGAGCCATCGCGCTCCTCCTCCTGCATGGCGGCTTCAGTGATGGTCACGACCCACCGTAGGCCTTCCATTCGACTGGAAGGCAACCCCTGGTTTGGGAAACTTTCCATGCACTGGTCGTCGGTCGGCCCGACGACGGAGGACGGCGGCGGCGCGGGCCGCAGCCGATGGTGCTCGGGCTCCGCAGTCAACGGCTCAGCGGTGCTACGGCTGCCGTTCCACACCCGGCGACGGCGACTGCCCGCAAGCCGCAACCGGCGGTGGTGCTATTCGGGGCTCGGCTTCGAGCGGGTTGGCTCGCAGCACTGGCGCTCGCTCAACGACGGGAGTACGCCGATGCTCGGCAGGGTGATCCCCTCGATGATCGCACGGACGGCGCCCGCGGCACGCGAGCAGGGCGAGGGTGCCGCTGATGACCGCTTGCCGACGCCGCCGTTGCCGACGACCGCGACGCGCAGCCCGCCGTCGGCGGTCGCTGCTCAGGGGTCCGAGCCGACGGAGTTCGCGCTACCGGGCGCCCACCTTGGCACCGGCCCGGTCGAGGAACGCGACGACGGCGTCGATGTCGCGCGTCACCTCCTCGGGGGCGTCGGTGACCGGCGCCGCGGCGCGGTCGGCCTCGCCGACCCATTCGTGGTGGGCGAGGACCCCGGCCAGCGGCACGCCGTGCTCCGCGGCGGCCGCGTGGAAGAACTCGATGTCGCCCTGTCCGCGCGCCTTGTTACCGAGTCCGTAGACGCGCTCGAGCCCGAGGTCGTCGGCCAGCGCCATCGTTCGTGCGGCGGTGATCACCGACTTGCGGCTCGGCTCCATGACGACGAGGAGGACGTCGGCGTAGGCCAGGGTCCCACCGGAGCGGCTGAGGTGCTCGAGTCCGGCCTCCATGTCGACCAGGGTCACGTCGGCGTGCTCGGCGAGGACGTCACCGAGGAAGCTGCGCACGGTCGCGTGCCCGGCGCACGTGCACCCGGCGGCCGCCTCGTTCACACGGATCGCGGACAGCAGCGTCACGCCGGCCGGCGTGCAACGCCCGTAGTCGCGGATGAGGTCCTCGCTGCTGGTGTCGCCGCCGGCACCGACGATGAGCGCGCGCGGCAACACCGGAACGGCGTCGGTGTCGGCGAACGACAGCCCGAGCGACATGCCGAGGTTGGGGTTCGAATCGGTGTCGATGGCAACGACGCGCGCGCCCCGGCGGGCGTACGCCGCCGCGAGCAGCGCCGAGACGGTGGTCTTGCCCACCCCGCCCTTGCCCACGATGCCGAGTTTCATGAGCAAACCCTCCCCACACGCGGCGACACGCCGACGCTAGCAGTTCGGG